>DATEHP010000299.1:0-132957 GCA_035279505.1 Candidatus Sulfotelmatobacter sp.
TGGTGGAAGTAGCAGAATTGCTCTCCGCGGAGAGCGGGGGAATTGCAACGGACTCCGGTGACTTTGATATGAGTGCAGCTGCGATCGTTGGACATGGCATTTACCTTCTCTAGAATTTTTTGATAGTGGGGCCGTAAAATCTTGGCTTCATGGGAGTTAGGGGCGAGGGCAAGGACGAGGTCCGCGTAAAATCTTGGAAACTCAGGGGTTGTAAGTAAAATCTTGCGAACAATGGAGTTAATGCGGTTTTTCGGGAGTGGAGGGAGTTTCGATTCGGAAATCCAGGGGGAGGCGGGCTCACCACAGAGGGCACGGAGGGCCACAGAGGACTGCTTGAGCTTTGTGCTGTTGGGGTCGGGCTTGGGACTTTCTTGCATAGTCCCAGATTTACTCAGGCAGATTTCTCAGTAAAGGTTAGATGTCACAAGAAAAAAATAAATATTGGGGTGGGGCTGTGGAAAACTTTCAGGCGCGCAGAGTGCGCGCGCCTTCAGGATGACAATCCAAAGGCAAAGGCCTGCGGCCCATGACGGAAGCGAGGCTTATTGGGTTTTCTGAGGCATGGCTGGCGCTACGTTTTCCGGAGTCGTCGTCGTGAGTGAGACCGGAGGAGGGGGTAATACCTGATTTGTCGCCGGTCTCACGGTCGGCCCCTCTTTGCTGACGAACGTCTCCGGCGGATAGCCCTTGGCCTGCACAATGGCCCAGTGCCATTCCTCGCCGGGGTCGAGTTCCAAAGTCAGGGGCGCGCTAAACACCGCGTTGGACCACGGCAGTGCCGACGCCCGCATCCGGTAGATCACGGCCACGTCTGACCTCTTCTCGGGACGAACCTGCTGGAACGCGTCGGCTCCCATCTCCCGTGCTAGTGGCAGCGGCGTGACAGCAGAAGCGGCACTCGAGCCTTCCTGGTTCCAAGGCACAACACCTGTTCTCGTCTTCTTGACCACGGTAAATGCGACCGCCAGCTCACTCAAATGCCATTGGGTGCCGTTGAACAAGGGAATGGTTAGCGCATCCCCTTCCACCACTGCCTTTCCTTCGATCTTCGCCATTTCTGTGGGTGGAAGATCCATCTGGTCATACTGGCTGGAGAGCAGGGATTTCGCGTTCGCGGTGAACGCAAGGCTACAGGTCACGTCGGGCGCAGACACTTGAAAACCCTGGCTATCGCGCGACATCAGAAATCGGAACCCTGAGACGGCGCCATCGTGACTATCGACCTGCTGCATGACTTGGGGCAGATTGTCGTCATCAATGACGGGCTTCGCCGGCGGAGCCTTCCTGCGAAGGTTGCGGGCAACATCTCCCAGCGGCACCTGGTCAGGATCGTCCTGCGCCGTCACCCGGATCGCCCCGAGAGGCGCGAGGAGGACAATTAGAAGAAGCAGCCGAGTTCGTGAAGGCCGAAACATGACGCGAACGGACCAATCCCCAAGGGATCACGATCCCCGAAGAGAGTTCCTTCAGCAATTGTATGGAGCGTGGGATGAAACAGGGATGATTCCGGCAAACGTTGGTAACAGTACCAAGGGTGGAAGCGTGGGGCGCGCGTAGGACGAAATGGAGGCGCAACGGGTGCGCGCGCCCGAGCTCTTCGAGAACTCTCTACAGAAGGCCCTGTGACCGAAAACGGGTAACCGGGTCTACGACTGGCAATGCCTGCCGCCGGAAGATCCAACGGGCCACCGCAAAGCCTATTGCCGCATAGCACAGATGCATCATTCGCATAACATGCCTCCCCACTCCGGCTGATTCGTTCACCTCAAGGGGAGGAACCTCACCAACTCTATCGGCACAATATCAACGCGCATGAAGAAGGAACAGGGCACAACGGTGCTAGAGCGTGGCACGGAAGTAATAGAAGTAACAGAGAAACCACGCCAGGAGCCAGAGTAGATAACCTGTGCCGCGGAATTGGCGTCTTCGGTCGTCGGTCTACAAAAGGCACCCTATCTTTCATCTCTTTTAGCCAATCAATGTGCGGCTACGGATTCTTCTGCAGTCCTCCCCGCCGGCGGCACCATTACCGTCGACAAACTGCCCTCCGCCGTCATCTTCTGGAATGCCGCCAGATCCCTCCGCTGCAGGTCCTCCCACTTTGCCAGCAATTCACCGCTTTGCCGCTTCAGCTTCTCCAGTTGACGCTGTTCGGCCTCGGTCGGTGCTGAGTCGGCCGATCCCGCGTCCATAGCCAGAAAAGCCAGCTTGCCGTCCAGTTGGGGCGGATAGGCCAGCGAGTCCTCGTTGGCACTGATATCCAGGTTCAAGATCCCATCCCGCACCGCGACCAGCTTCTTTTCCAGATCGTCCGCCGCCGCGACGATAGTCTTCGCGCCGGCATTTTCCGGCAGGCGCCGCTTCAACCCCGACAGCTGTCCGCGCACATCCTGAATCTGGTTGACCGCGTCATAGACGTGGCTCAACTCATCGCGAGTCTCCATAAGAAGATTGAACTGCGCCTCCAGGTCCGCCTGGCTGACCTTCACTCGCGGATCAAGCTTCAGATCAAAATCCGCCGTCTGGCTCTGTCCGCCCACCGTCAGCCGTACCTGGTAATGCCCAGGGACAGCCACCGGGCCCCGAGCGCCGGATCCGTACTCCCAGAGGTAATAGCCGGGCACACGATGCGCTTCTTCATACCGCAGATCCCAGACAAAGCGATTCAGCCCCGCGTCCGGCTTCAGTTGCTTCTCGGGCTTCTTATCATCCGGATCGAGTGGCTCCTCCAGCGGTTCGTACTCCGTGCTGGAGTACTTGCGAATAACTTTGCCCGATGCATCCAGAATCTCGACCTTAGCCTCAACGTCTTTCTTGGGGGCGTCCTTCAGGAAGTAATAAATCACGGCCCCTGCGGGCGGATTCTGTCCAGTGCGCTTCGATGGATGCCGCTCTCCTCCCGCCCCAGCCTGCATGCGGTAAGCCATCGATGGCTTGTACAGAAACGCATCCTTCGCAGCGATGTCATCGCTGTACTGCCGTAGTGGACTCAGATCATCAAGAATCCAAAACGCCCGCCCGTGCGTCGCGACCACCAGATCATTATCTTTGATCACGAGATCGTGGACAGGCGTCGTCGGCAGATTCAGCTTCAACGGCCGCCAGTTCGCCCCATCGTTGAACGATACGAAAATCCCCGTCTCAGTCCCGGCGTAGAGCAGACCCTTCTTCCTGGGATCTTCCCGCACTACCCTGACGAACGTTGTCTCCGGAATCCCGTTCCCAAGTTTCGTCCAGGTCTTGCCGTAATCGCCCGTCTTGTAGATGTATGGCTTCAAGTCGTCGAACTGATGCCGATCGACGGCCACATATGCGGTCCCCGCATCAAACGCCGACGCATCAATCTGGCTGATGCGGCTCCACTCCGGCATCTGCTTGGGGGTGACATTCGTCCAGGTCTTGCCTTCATCCTGCGTAAGCTGGATCAGGCCGTCATCGGTTCCCACCCACAGCAGACCCTTCTTGAGAGGCGACTCCGTCAACGCGAAGATGGTGTCGTAGTACTCAGTCCCGGAGTCATCGAGCGTGATATCGCCGCCCGACACCTTCTGCTTGCTCTTGTCGTTCCGCGTCAAGTCGGGGCTGATCGCCTGCCAGTGCACCCCGCCATCGGTCGTCTTGAACAGGACTTCGCCCGCGTGATAGAGCGTTTCCGAATCGTGGGGAGAAATCATGACCGGAGCGGTCCACTGAAAGCGGTGTTCCAGATTCGCCGCACCGTGAGCGTCCGAGAGTTCGGGCTGCTCAGTGATCGACTTCACCTGCCCGATGTGCCGGTCGTAGCGCGTGATGTTTCCCTGGTAATCCGCGGCATAAACCACATTCGGATCGGGCGGATATGGCGCGATGTATCCTGCCTCGCCGCCACCCACGTCATACCAGTCGTTGCGGCTGATAGACCCGTCGTCGCTCCGACTGGTAATGGCCACGGTTCCGGAATCCTGCTGAGGCCCATAAACCCGATAGGGAGTCGCCGTATCTGTCGTCACGTGATAGAACTGCGCCGTGGGCTGGTTGTCCTGCGGCGTCCAGTTCTTCCCCCCGTCGAGAGTGACGGTCACTCCACCATCGTTCGAGGCGATCATGCGCTTCGTGTTTGCCGGATCAATCCACAATCCGTGATTGTCGCCATGCGGAACGTGTACTTTGTTGAAGAGATGTCCGCCATCGGTCGATTTGTACGCGTCCACATCCATGATGTACAGAACGTTTTCGTCGCGCGGATCGGCAATCACGTGCATGTAGTACCACGGCCGCTGCCATAGGCTATGGCTAGGGTTTACCAACTGCCACGACTCGCCGCCATCGTCCGACCGATACAGCCCGCCGTCAGGGTTATGGGCCTCGATCAGCGCATACACGCGATCCGAATTCGCCCCCACCGCCACTCCGATCTTCCCGTAAGGTCCCTTGGGAAGCCCGTGCTCTTCCAGATGCTTCCAGCTGGTGCCGCCGTCGTTGGACCGGTAGATGCCGCTGCCCGGGCCACCGCTGGCCATGCTCCACGAGGTACGGCGCGCTTGCCAAAGCGCAGCGATGAGAATATTCGGGTTATGAGGATCAAACGCGACATCAATCCCGCCGGTATTCTCGTCCTTGTAGAGAACTTTCTCCCAGGTCTTTCCTCCATCGGTTGTGCGGAAAATGCCGCGCTCCGGGTTTGGCCCAAACGGGTGCCCAAGCGCCGCAACGAATACGATGTCGGGATTCGTCGGATTGATGATGATCTTGCCGATGGCTCGCGAGTCGCGCAGACCAACATTCTTCCATGTCTTGCCGCCATCTAAAGTCTTGTAGACTCCGTCACCATGCGAGATGTTGCCGCGAATGCAGGCCTCTCCGGTCCCCACGTAGACGACGCCGTGATTCGAGTTCGCAACGGCGATGCTGCCAATCGCCGAAGTCCCTTCCTTGTCAAAGACCGATGACCAGGTCATCGCTCCGTCCGTCGACTTCCAGACGCCCCCGCCGGTCGCGCCGAAGTAATACGTCGTCGGATCGCCCGGAATACCAGCCGCCGTCAGCGACCGCCCGCCGCGGAAGGGGCCAACCAGCCGGTACTTCATCCCCTTGAAGGTTTTCTCCTCGGGCTTGGACTCATCCTTATCGCTGTCGCCGGTTTTCGCGGAGGCACTGGCGCTCTCGGCAGGCGCGACGTTCTGGACGGGCTGCGCCGCCTTGGCGGCCTTCGACTGCCGCTCGGGCTTGGTTTGCGCATGAACAGCAACGAAGCTCAAACTTGCCAGCAAAACAAAGAGGATTAAACGTCCAGCCGACGACGCACTGCTGCGAAAGCTGTGTGGGCCCATGGTTAGATAATCTCCCGGGAAGTTGTAAACAATGTCACCTATGGTAATCCGGCGACGGTCTCCTGCAAAGCTCGGATCCACCGATCACAATGTGGGGACAGCGCCTTCGGCTGTCGGTCGGCGAAGCTCGACCGCCCACCGATCGTGGAAGAGCGGCCCTTCAAGGCCGCGTTGACGCAAACGTGAGTTGGGTTTCGGCCCCGCGGAACTATTCCTTCTCCAGTTGCTTCTTCGCCGCCTCAAGCTCTTTACGCTTTGCCGCATCCACCTTCGGATATTCCAGATCCAACGATTCGAGTGTATCCACGACCACTGTCGAGATCACTAGCCGCGTAAACCACTTGTTGTCCGCCGGCACTACGTACCAGGGCGCCTGCTCGGTCGCAGTGTTGCGGATCATGTCTTCGTAGGCTTCCTGATAGTCCTCCCAACACGCACGCTCGCGCACGTCACCGGCGGAAAACTTCCAGTTCTTCTCCGGCTCCTCCAGCCGCTCGAGAAATCTCTTCTTCTGTTCCTTCTTCGAGACATGCAGAAAGAACTTGCGGATCACGGTCCCACTTCTCGCCATATGCTGCTCAAAACAGCAGATGTCCTCGAACCGCTCCTCCCAGATTTTCTTGCCCACTAATGACGCTGGCGTCTTCTGGCTCTTCAGAATCTCCGGATGCACCCGCACCACCAACACCTCTTCATAGTAGGAACGATTAAAAATTCCAATGTGACCGCGCTCGGGCAGGTCGCGCGTTGTTCTCCATAAAAAATCGTGTTGTAGCTCGACCTCCGATGGCGCTTTGAACGAATACACCTGGCAGCCCTGCGGATTCACTCCCGACATCACGTGCTTAATGGCGCCGTCTTTCCCAGCCGCATCCATCGCCTGAAAGATGAGGAGCAGCGCCCAGTTGTCCTGCGCATAAAGCTTGTCCTGGAGTTCCGCCGTCCGGGCGATGCCCTCGACCAGAGCCTCCGTCGCATGGTCCTTCGATTTCCAGTGGCCTGTGTCTGCGGGATCAAAATCCTTCAGGCGAAAATGCTTCCCGCTATCGACGCGGAAAGTCTTGGCGAGTTTGCCGGTCTTCATCGGTATCCGCTCCTGTGCCGCTACCCCAGCCTCCCACGATAACAATTTTTCACAAACTTATCTCGGAAAACGATCGCGGCGCGGGGAATGTTTTGTATGATCAGTGGCGGTTGTTCGCTCTTCCGAAAAGGAGTTTCGATGAAGGCTCTTCCTCTTGCGGGTGTTCTGCTAATAGTTCTGGGCGTGCTGTCTTTCGTTGTGCCTGTGCCCCATCAGGAGAAGCACGGCATCAAGGTGGGTGATGCCAAGTTCAGCGTCCAAACTGAAAGTAGCGAGAAGCTCCCGCCTGCCGTGGGAGTCATTCTCATCGGCGGCGGCGTGGTTGCCCTGATTCTCGGATTGCGCAGAGCTTGATCGCTCCAGATCGCGCCGATTGAGGCTTTCTTGTTCGAATCCGAGTTCCTGACATCGACTGAGGACAGCAAACAGGCATACCGCGGGCTTATCGCCCGGGTGGCGGAGATCGTTTGCGAGTCATTCCCCGACCAGCCCTATTCCGGCAAAACCCCGGCCGCGCTAGCAGAGGCGGTGGGCAATGATTTTCTCCCGCAGCGCCAACGTTCTCTGGAAGAAATCGCGAACACCCTGCGCACCGTCGTCTCCTATTCCATAGCTGTCAGCAATCCCATGACTGCCGCCCACCTGCACTGCCCGCCATTGCTGGCTGCCCTCGCGGCTGAAGTCGTGATCAGCGCCCTCAATCAATCGATGGATTCCTTTGATCAGGCTCCCATCGCCACCGTGGTCGAGCAGAAAACGATTCGCTGGTTATGCACCGAAGCTCGGCTGCCCGCAGCCGCAGCCGGCACTTTCACCACCGGGGGTTCGCAATCTAACTACATGGGCCTATTGCTGGCGCGCGATGCCTTTCTGCAGAGGCACTGGAACTGGTCGGCGCAGAAATCCGGCCTTCCATCGGAGGCTCGCCGAATTCGCATTCTCTGCTCTGAGGCGGCACATTTCACAGTGGAGAAATCAGCCTCCCAACTGGGACTTGGAACCGACGCTGTCGTACGGGTCCCTGTCGACGATCACTTCCGGATGAAGACCAGTTCTCTACGGAGCAGTCTGGAGGCCCTCAAGACCCAGGGGTTGTTTCCCATGGCCATTGTTGCCACGGCCGGAACCACCGACTTTGGGTCGATCGACCCGTTGCCTGAGATCGCCGCCGTTTCCAGTGAAGCGAGTGCCTGGCTCCATGTGGATGCCGCTTACGGTGGCGCGTTACTCTTCTCGGCCCGGCATCGCAGTCGGCTGGCAGGAATCGAACACGCCCATTCGATCGCCATCGACTTTCACAAGCTCTTCTGGCAGCCGATCCCGTGCAGCGCATTCTTGGTCCGCGATGCGCGCCATTTCGACGCGATGAAGCTCTATGCCGACTATCTGAATCCAGAGTTCCACGAAGACGACGGGATCCCGAATCTGGTCACCTCTTCCCTGCTCACCAGCCGCCGCTTCGATGCGTTGAAGCTGTGGATCTCGTTTCAGACGCTTGGCCGAGAAAAATTAGCCGCCATGATCGACCGCGCGATAGCGTTAGCCAACCACGCCGCCACCGTAGTGCGTGCCTCCCGCGACGTCGAACTTGTTTGCGAACCGCAACTCAGCACAATCGTGTTTCGCTATATTTCATCCGGACTTGAATCGGACACTGATCGAATCAACAGGGAAATTCCACAGAAGCTTTTCGATCGCGGAGTGGCCGTAATCGGTCGTACTCGCGTGCACGGCCGGCACTGTTTGAAACTAACCTGCATGAACCCGACGACGACGGAAGCAGATATGGATAAGCTGATCGAACTCATCAGCAGCCAGGGGCGAGATTGCGCACCTTGAAAAACCGACTCCTAACCAACTGTAAATACAGGGGTTACAGGCTTGAATAGACTGTACGTACAAATCTGTACGACAAGTGTTCCTTCAGGAACACTTCTTCCACAGGTCAAAAACAGGTCTAGGCTGTGATTGCAGTCACAACGGGCAGCTTCGCCTGCTGCCACGCATCCAATCCACCCACCACGTTAAGTACGTGATGAAAGCCCGCGCGCTCAAGCAGGCTGCTGGCGATTATACTGCGATATCCGCTCTTGCAGTGCACGGCCAGCGGACCGTCCCGATCAATCTCTGGTGGCGCCACCTTGAAGTTGTCGAGCGGCCACCAAGTCGCCCCTTCGATGTGCCCCGCATCCCATTCCGATTGTCGGCGCACGTCGAGCACCTGCACGCCCCGCGCCTGCAATCGCAAATGCAGCTCTTCCGCTGTGATCTGATGGGTCTGCGCCACAGGAAGGCCCGCCTGTTTCCACGCGGCAACGCCGCCGGCAAGATAG
The DNA here is from genome assembly GCA_035279505.1 of Candidatus Sulfotelmatobacter sp. Lineage (GTDB taxonomy): Bacteria > Acidobacteriota > Terriglobia > Terriglobales > Acidobacteriaceae > Sulfotelmatobacter. The sequence continues at coordinate 8,727 of DATEHP010000299.1, forward strand.
CCGTCAAACGCTTCCATACCCACGCGAGCCAGCCGCACGCGAGCCTCTTCCAATTGCTGATCTGTGTCCGTAATCAGTACGGGATGTGCGGTCAATCCGAGCACCGTTCCTGCCCATGAGGCGAATTGGCCAGACAGCGCGATGTTGATGGACCCAGGCACGTGCCCCGCGGCGAACTCGTCTCCGGATCGCACATCGAGAGCGAGGTCACCATCCCGCAACATGCGCTCCAATTCCGGCGGCGTGATCGCTCGCAGCGCGGGCAACTCTGACAACGCCGCTGCACCAGTGCGGTTGATCTCAGCATCTTTGAGGAAATATTCAGGCCGCGACGGAAGATTGCTCGTCAACTGCGCGATGAACTCTTCCCTGCTCTTGATCTGCAGCGCATAGTTGGTCAGCCGTTCTGTGCCGATCGTCGAGGAGCGCTCGGCTCGCATGTTCTTGCCGCAGAGAGAGCCCGCCCCGTGCGCCGGGTAGACCACCACATTGTCGGGCAAGGTGAGAACCCTGGTGTGCAGGCTGTCGTAGAGCAGGCCCGCAAGCTGCGCTGGCGTATGCCTCGGCGAGAGATCAGGCCGCCCAACATCGCCGATGAACAGAGTGTCTCCTGTAAGAACAGCCCACGGCGAAATCGACTTCTCCTTATCGGTAATCACCAGGCAGATGCTTTCCGGAGTGTGTCCCGGTGTTTCAAGGACGCGAATCGAGGCCTTGCCAAATTTTAATTCGAAGCCATCGGTGACGGGTACGTGTACAAATTTGGCTCCGGCTTGCGCACCCATATAGATCTTCGCTCCTGTACGGGCTGCAAGCTCCTTGTGCCCCGAGACGAAATCGGCATGAAGATGCGTTTCGAAGATATGTCGGATCGCAAGGCCATGTTCAGCGGAGGCCTTCACGTACAAGTCCACATCGCGTTGCGGATCCACCACCACTGCTTCACCATCCGACGCAAGCAGGTAGGAAGCATGGGCGAGACATCCTAGATAGAACTGTTCGAAATACATAGGCGACACCTGATGCTCCAAGCGCGCCTAAGATGCTAGACCAAATCGCAACCCAATGCTATCCGGAAGGTGAGCGCAGAAAAATCAGGAGGGTAAGGGTGTGATGAACTCCAAGCCGAAGCAGAAACCGCTCTTGGACCGCACAATGGCGGGCATTCGCGAGTGCGTTGGGGTATCGAATTCAATTTCCAGAAGGTCGCCCGGATTAAGCAGGATGCCCGCGTACAGCGTCATGCCACCTTCACTCATCTCGGTGCCACGGCCTTCGACCACAGTGGTCGAAAAGCCTTTCGACGTGACGACGCGAACGGGCAGATCGACGGGCAGGCGATCCCAACGGCGGGTTTTATTAGAATCCGTCATCGTTGCTCATCATTATCTTTGTACCCACCGGACTGCAAATTACCAAAGTGAAAGGTGCCGGCTGCCTGACCGAGACTCGAAGACTTGGCGAAGCCATTGATGCCAAAGAAGGATCGCGGTAGCGGCTCCGACGGTCCTGTACAATTCGACTGTGAGTGCTCGCGCAAGAGCCTGCCTGGCCGCCCTTTTGTTGATCACGGGCATTTTCGCCAAGGCAGAATCCGTCTCTCAGCTTCAGCCTACCGGTTACGTCAACGACTTTGCTCACGTCCTGGACCCAGCGACCAAGGCCCAGATCGAGGACATTGGCCGCCAACTGGACGAAAAAGCGAACGCGCAAATCGCCCTCGTAACAGTTAATACTCTGGACGGCCAGGATATCGAGAGCTACGCGGTTGACCTGTTCAAGAAGTGGGGCATCGGCGGGAAGAAAACCGACCGGGGAGTTCTGATTCTCTACGCGATTCAGGATCATAAGGCTCGGATTGAGGTGGGATACGGATTAGAGCCGATCCTTCCCGACGGCAAAGTAGGAGGTTTTCAGCGCGAGGCCATCCCGCTGATGCGCAGCGGGGATTATAGCCAGGCGTTGTTCCTGGTCACTATCCGAGTGGCGGATGTCATCGCTTCGGACGCGGGCGTTCAACTTACGCATGCTCAACCCCGCGCACCGACGCGACCGGTGCGTCGACCGCAACCAGGAATTTCGCTCGGCGGAGTTGTATTGCTGGTCATCATCTTCATCATCATCCTTGCCACTCCTCTCCGCGGCATCCTGTTTTGGCTTCTGTTCTCGAACATCTTTGGTGGACGCGGCGGATTCGGCGGTGGAGGCTGGGGTGGCGGTGGAGGAGGCGGCGGGTTCGGCGGTGGTGGCAGCTTTGGCGGATTTGGTGGAGGCAGTTCCGGGGGCGGGGGAGCGAGCAGCAGTTGGTAGTGGCGAGGATGCGATGATTCCCATGGATATCGTTGACGAATTTGCAAAACGGGCCCGCGAAGCCTGCGGGACGAACCTTGAGAGCGTCATACTTTTTGGATCGGCGGTCGCCGGCGACTTTCATCCCGAGCTCTCGAACCTGAACTTGCTTTGTATTTTGCGAGTCAGCTCTTTCGAGGCACTGAAGGCTCTAGCGCTGGTGGCGAAGTGGTGGGACAAGCAGAAGCAGCCACCGCCCCTCTGCATGACGCGCCAGGAAATCGAGCGCTCGACGGACGTCTTCACCATCGAACTTCTCGATATGCAACAGCATCATCGTGTTGTCTACGGAGAGGATGTGCTCAGCGGTCTACACATTCCGATGGACCTGCATCGCGTGCAGGTGGAATACGAACTGCGCGAAAAACTGATTCTATTGCGGCAGCATTTGCTGCTGGCCGCTGAGAAGGAATCGCGGCTGTGGGATATTCTGTTACGCTCGGCTCCCTCGTTCAGTACCCTGTTTCGGCACGCGCGGATCGCACTCGGGGACGCGTCCCATACCACCAGGCGGGAGGCGGTGAAGGCTTTCGACGGTTCGGCTGTGCTACAAGTGTTGGACGTGCGCGAAAAGAAGATTGATCGTAAGAAAGTCGACATCCGCAACCTGGTCGCGCGGTATCTTGACGACGTCGAACGGGTCACTACGCTTGTCGATCGGGCGCTCGATCGAAACGCATCAGAACGCAATAAATAAGACTCGAAGGAGGCTTTATGGGTAAAGCATTGATCGCGCTGATCGCTGTCGTGGTCATTTTGGGGCTGATTGTACTGGCATTCTTCGGGATGTACGTGAGCACGAAAAACACGCTCGTCCAAAAGAACGAAGCCGTGAAATCGGCATGGTCGCAAGTGGACGTTGTCTTGCAGCGCCGCGCCGACTTGATCCCGAATCTCGTCGAAACAGTGAAGGGATACGCGAAGCAGGAGCAGACTGTATTCGGAGACATCGCAAAGGCGCGCTCAGCACTTCTTTCGGCTGGAACGCCCCAACAGAAGATCGCTGCCAACGGGCAACTGGACGGAGCCCTGGGCCGACTGCTGCTCATCGTGGAAAACTATCCGCAGTTGAAATCGAATGAGAACTTCCTGCGCCTGCAGGATGAGCTTGCGGGCACCGAGAACCGAATCTCCGTCGAGCGTAAGCGCTACAACGACACGCTGCAGGATTACAACACCTACGTTCAGCAGTTCCCGAACAGCGTGTTTGCGGGATGGGCTGGATTCAAGGCAAACGACGCCTATTTCCAGGCTTCCGAAGGATCACGCGCAGTGCCTAAGGTAAACTTCTCGAGCCCGGGCACTTCGTCGCCGCAAACCAGCCCACAACCGGCGCCGGCCCGGTAAAGGGATTCGTCAGAACGAAAGGCGGCCGAATATCAGGCCGCCTTCCGATTCTGATTCCGGTGCATTGGCTGATGCCTGGGCCGATACCACTTGAAATACAGTAGCGTTCCGATCCCACCAGCGATTCCCACTGAGATGAGGACGTAGAGAAAAGGTTTGTAATAACGGCCAAGCCAGCCAGCGATTGCGGTTCCGTAAAGCCGGCCGAGGAAGGCAAGCAAAAAGAAGCGGATCGCTCGACCAAGAGTTAGAGCTGCAAGGAATTTGTTGCGCGAGTATTGCATGACGCCAGCGGCCATCAGCACCGGAGCAAGCGGGAAGGGCGGCGGAAGAACTGATCCGATCAACACGCTCGAGAAGCCACCTTTTTCGAACTTCTTATAGACTTTTGGGGATCGCTTCTTGCCGAACTTTTTCTCCAGACCAGCTTTGCCTCCCTTTTTCGCGAGTCGATAGGTGAGATAGGCCCCGAGCACTGAGCCAACGGTGGCCATCGCGCCATAGTAAGGCCACCACTGGGGATGATGCGCGGTCAAAAGAACGACAAAGACATCCATGCTTCCGGGAGTGGGAATCACGGAACTATCGATCAGACCGACAACAATCAGTCCTGGACCGCCGAGCCGCAGCAGCCACTTCCAGACCGCACTCGTTAGAAGGACTGCGTCGAAGCTGCGCCAGTTGGCGATTCCCATCCTGCATTAGAGGCGGGAATCGATTATGGCGATGCTGACGAAATGCACTGTCGTGGCGGCCTCATGCCACTTCGTCGGGCTCGGCAGCGATCTCGATCTCGACTTGCTGAACGCCGAGGTAGGGATGAACTGCTTTCAAGATCGCCTTGCCGGGATGTTCCTGAGCGCGAATCCAGACCGCCCCCGTTCCGCCCACCAGAGAAAAGGGATTGTCGCCGACGAGTTGTGCCGGGCCCTGCAGTTCAAACTTGATCGATTCATTCGCAAACGGGCGTACGCAGCCGAATTCGTCCGTCACACGCAGCACCACGCGAGTTGAATCGGCTCCATCGGCGAGCAATCGTGTGTCATCGGGAAGAAGCAGGAACTTCGTGTCTACACCCGTTCCCGACATCTGTTTCGTGATTACCAGCTTTCCCTGGATAAAGCCCTCGATCTTAAGGTCTCCCCATTTGTGAAACAGCTCTCCCATCTCGAGGACAAACGGGGCATAGCGCAGATGTGCGAATTGCTTTCGGTCGGGGTCGACATCGGCGACCATCTTATTGTCGACGTAGAACTTCAGATGATCGCAATTCGAACACACAACGGCCTTGGAAAATCCGACCGAGGCGTCGCCGCGCGCCCAGTGGAACGCAGGCTCTAGAACGATCTCCTCCGAAGGCTCGCACTGCGATTTGTAGAATCCCGCGGCTGGCTTGGGTTCGCGGAAGATGTCGGTAACGCCGTGGTAGCAGATGCGATCTCCGGAGCCGAAATTTCCATGGGTGTTGTAGTCGAAGGCGCACCAGCCGATTCCGCCGGCATATTGCGGATTCGACGCAAGCTGGTCGTGAACGCGGGCATGCCGGATCGTGTGTTCGGTGAGGCGCTCGACCTGGTCGATGGTCTTGGTCGGATAGGTGTGTCCGACGAATTCGGTATTCAGATAGCGGGGATGATTCGGCGGCTTCAGCGGAAAGCCGAAATCGTTCATGGTAAAAACGTCTTCGAGAAATTCGGACTCCTGGAAATAGCGGATGCCGCCGGTCTGCCGGGTAGGGTCTAGTTGATGCGCCAGCGCGTTGGTGCGGCTATAGAAATCGTGATTGTCGCGCGACTCGTTGATGCGCACGCCCCACAAAATGATGGAGGGATGATTCCAGTCGCGGCGGATCATGCGGCTTACATTGTCGACAGAGATGTCCTGCCAGTCCTTATCGCCAATGTGCTGCCAGCCGGGAATCTCTTCCAGGACCAGCAGGCCGATCTCATCGCAGGCATCGAGAAAGTGGCGCGATTGCGGATAATGCGAGGTGCGAACGATGTTGCACTTAAGCTTGTTGCGCAGGATATCGGCGTCCCGGCGCTGCGCACGCCCAGGCATTGCCTGACCAACCCACGGGAAGGTTTGATGACGATCGAGTCCGCGCAGCTTGATGACCTTGCCATTGAGTTCGAAGCCATGGTCGGTGAACTGTGCTTCGCGGAAGCCGAAACGGCGCGAGTCTTCGTCGACGACCTGATTATTTCTCAGCAGACGAACATGAACGGTGTAAAGGTTTCTTTGCTCGAGGCTCCAGAGCTTGATGTCGCCCAACTTCTCAAAATGGATGGTCGATTTCACAGGCTCCGGGCCCGTGGTCGCATTGGCGGGGAGGGCTTGCTTGTTCTTCGCAATGACGCGAGCGCCGTCGCGAAGCTCCACCTCTAGCAGCAACGATTCCCGGCCAGAATTCAAATGCTGAATGAAACAATCGACGTCCACGGTTGGGGTGGGTGTGAGGACATCTTTCGGATGAGCGAAAACGTTGTCGATGAAGGTCGAAGGAACCACACGCAAGGACACCTCGCGATAGATGCCACCGAAGGTGAGGTAATCGATTTCGTATCCAAAGGGAGGAATGTCAGGGCGCTCGGTGGAATCGACATCGACGGCGAGGACGTTCTCTCCGTCGAAATCGAGGTGCGGAGTCAGATCAAAAGAAAACGGCGTGTATCCGCCCTTGTATTCACCGAGGCGTGTACCGTTGATCCAAACGGTAGAAGCGGTCATTGCCCCCTCGAAGTCAACGAACACGTGCTTGCCCTTGGCCGCGGGAGGAAGCTTGAAGCGGCGACGATAGAGAGAAACGAATTCATAGGTTTTCTCATCGAAGCCGTGCCACGGGAGCGGAGCATTCGTGTGCGGGACGACGACCTGGTCAAACCTGGAGTCATCGAAGGTCTTCTCGTGGCCGCCTTCCACCTGAGTACGGCTATATCGCCATTTGCGGTTAATAGGCAGGACGAGGCGTCCGGCCGCGCTCGCATCAGACTGCATGGCATCTGCAGAAATCGCGTAAGGTGTAAGAGCTGCGCCGGCGATGAGGGTGCCGGATTGCTGCAGGAACGTGCGTCGATCCATCTGTATTTATGCCCCCGATTCTCGATTGCACACAATGACTGCGAAAACCGCCGAAAGGCTCACAGCGTCCAGGCAAGCACCTGCCGCAGATCCGCGACTGACGCGGATTCTGTGCCACGTGGCGTGGAGGGACTAATTGCCAACGCCTGGTTGTGACCTTCGAACCACACCAGGAAAGATGATTTCTCCGCTCCCGGAAGGCGTTGTTGATTCAGCCAGTTGTAATAGGCGGCGAAATCGCCATCGACGAGCGAACCGACTAAATCGGGTTCGGCGGGAACCTTGGAGTCGGCAGAAAGCATTTCATTCATCGGGCGTTGGCGCTGGCGTGGAGCGAATCGCACAAGAAGGGTGAGTGGCTGGGCGCGGCGCAACGCTTCCCTTGCAGCCCACTGGGCAAAAACGGTACTGAAAATCTGAGTGCCGGACCCTTCGGTGAGCACGCTGACTTCGAATCGTTCCAGTATTTCATCGTGCAGAGGGCCGGCGCCGCGGTCCATTCCCAGATCTGAAGGATGCATTTGCGCCAGAATGGTGCGCAATGCTTCGGGACCCATGCCGGGACGGTCAATTTGTTCTTGCATTTTTCGCAGAAGCGCGGTGCGGGCCAGATCAAGCGCCTTGTAAGAGACGCAGGTCATGGCCGGATCACACTCTGCTGATTCACCGCCGTCGATATACCAGTGTCCGTACGGCTCAGGATGGGCCTTGGCCCTCGCCGCAACCGCATCCAGCAGGTAGCGAAGCCCGTTCTCGGGATTGATATGCGCATAATATGCGCCATGTGCGCGCAGTTTGCGGAACAGGGGATCGCTGTAGCCGGTGAGGCCCTGGCCGATGACGCTAATCCCCAATCGAGAAACAGGAAGCGCCTCGGGCGGCACGGCGGCACGTAAACGATCGGCATAATCGTTCGAGACCTGGCGGAATGTGTCGAGCTGATGCGTGCTCCAGAGGTGAGCTGACAGCCGCTCCACAAACTGAGCCGGCGATTTTACCCAATCGAAGTCTTCCAGTTGCGACGAGAGATGGATTTGCGCGAAGCCCTGAAACCATTCCTTCAGCTCGCCCTCAGAGAGCGAGGCGAGATACTCGAGTTCCCTGTCGTGCGCTTTGCGCTCCGCGGGAAACTTGAAATCATAGTTGATGAGTTCGCGCAGCAGTCCCGGCACAAAGCTCAAGGGCAATTGCCGCAGAATCGTCATGTAGTGGACGACGATTTTGCGCGCTTCTGGCGAATAGCCATCGAACTTCTCGGGTTTGAGATCGGTCGGCAGCATGGCGGCTACAAGACTTCGTGAATCGGCTTTCCCTGCGCGAGCGAGGGATTGAAGCCCAGCATCGCGCCCACCGTAGGCACCAAATCCATGGAATCGACGGCTCGGTCAAACACCACGCCTTGGTGAACTCCGGCACCCGCGACCAGCATCCACGTTGTGCGAGAGAGAGTGTCGCCGGTGCGATGGTGCTGAAATCCGTTGCCTCCGGCGTCGTCGTCGGAGTCGCGACCGAAATCGGGCAATATAAAAAGAGTGGTGTTTCCAGCGTATTCCGGCTCGGTCTGGATGGCCTTCCAAAGTTCGGCACACAAGCGATCGGAGCGGCGGATTCCATCGATATACAACGAGTACGCGCCGGCATGGGCGACGTCAATATCATGCAGCGTGATCCATAAAAGGGTTGGGGCGACCTGGCGCATCAACTGGCGCGCGATGTAGACAGAGAGCTCATCTGGGCTCGAAAGTGTTTGGGCGTGAGTCTTGAAGTCATCGACTGAAAGCTTCAGGATCGTCTCGAGTTGCTGCAGTTCAAACTCGTTCCCCACCAGTTCCGGCGTGAAATAAGGAGTTTCGTAGTTATCGCGCAACAGATGCTGATAGTCGCGGCTGCCTTCGGAAGTGGCTGCGGATAGAAGGCGCTTGGGCAGAATCACCCGTGCGCCTAAACCCGGGCCGTACGAGCGGTGACTGCTCTCTCCGATCCGGTTAAAGCCGTTGCTGGGCGCGACAACCCATGCATCGGAAGACGGCCGTTTCAAGTCTTTGCGGAAATATTCAAACACCGTGGGAGACTCGGGGGAAACGGCGGCGAAGTTGTTGAACGTTTCATAAACGCCGGTCGCCAAGCTGGCAGTCGCTACGTAGTGGCCCAGGATTCCGTGATTGACCACCTGCGTAAAGAAACTCGCCTGCGGTATCAGTTCGCTCATCAGGTGAGGGATATTTTCCTGCCCCTCCAGCATGAAAGTTTCCTGATCACGAGCACCGCCGCCGAAGGTGACGACCACTACTTTTCGCTTGCGCACGGACGACGCAGCCCGTGCCCAGGCCGGGCGAAAAAGAGCGCTCCCCAGAGCTACCCCCGCAGCATCACGCAAGAAGTCGCGGCGGGTGCGAGCGACGCACCGGCTGACTTCACGAGGACTGATAAGGTTTCGCATTTTGGGTCGATCCGGGCTACTGCTTCGCTGATGTCCGGTCCTCCTCCGAATACACGAATTGGCGAATTTCCGCTCTCTGCTTATCAAGATCTGCCAGATGTTGAGTGCGCTGCTGCTGGTAGAGCGCTAACTCAACCTGCGCTTTTTCCTTTTGCCCGGTGTGCACGTAGGCTTGACCCAGCCGGTAGTGAGCGTCGGTAATTTTGGAGTCACGATCCAACGCCATCAGATACTCCGGAATGGCTTCGGCGTAATGAGTTTGATCCGAGAGGAGATTGCCCAACTGGAAATGCGCTTCAGAAAGTTTCGGATCGAGTGCAATGGCTTTTCTCAGTAAAGCCTCGATTTGCGTGAAATCGGCGGCGGGATCTTGTGCTCGTTTGCCCTTCCAGAGGCTGATGGCGTAGTAGTATTGCGGGCGGGCGTCGTTGGGTTGCAACTCCGAAAATCGCCGGAACCTCTGGATCACCTCGTCGGCCTGGCTCGGCGAACTGTCGTACGCTTTCGACAAGAAGAGATAGCAGCGAGGATCCGACGGATTGAGATCGGCAGCGCGCAGCAGAGATTTGACTGCTTCGTCGTAGATGCCGCGCGAGTAATATGCAATTCCCAGACCGATGGCCAGCCGAGCGGAAGCCGGGTAGCGTTCTGCGGCGCTGCGGAAGACTTCAATCGCGGGCTCCAGGGTGCGATGCAGAAGGAGTTCACTGGCCCAGTCGAAAAGATTCGATTCACTCGGTTCCTTGTGGGCTGCAGTCTCGAATTCATTGGCCGCAACCACGAAGTTGCCTTCCTTTTCCTCGATCTGGCCAAGAAGATTGTGCAGTTCCGCGGTGTCCTTGCTTTTTAAGAGAGCGCGGACGACTTGGCGGGCGGGATCGTTATGATCCGTGAGCAGATAGGCCAAAGCTAAGTCGTAGCCGTTGTCATAGGACGAAGGGTGGATCTGCTGCGCTTCCTTGAGAAACGGGATCGCGTCGGGAAGTTCACCAAGCTTGATGTAAATTTCGCCTAGATTGTGGTTGGCGTCATAATTTTTGGGCTCCAGGACCACAGCCTTCTTGAGCTGCTGCCGGGCGCCTTCCACGTCTCCTAAACGAATCAGGTTGGCGGCAAGGTTGGTACGCGCCGCCGCCGACGCGGGTTTCAGCCGAACGGCGGTCTCGAGATGCTGCTTTGCAGGCTCATCTTGTGACTGCCCGGCGTAGACCATGCCCAGGAGTTCCTGGGCTTCGAAGCTGTCGGGAACCTCGTGCAGCAGTTTCTCCAGTTGTGCTGCAGCCTCTGGGAGACGGCCAGCGTCGTATTGCGCGACGGCGGCCTGGAATTGACGGTTGAGCTCCTGATCGCGACTCGACGCAGCGGAAGGATTTTGCGCGACTAAGTGGGTTGCGACCAAGGCATCCCCAAGGAAAGCAGTGAATACGATGCAGCAGAGCCGACGTTGCCAGGTCACAGCGTCCTTATGGTAGCACCACGCGTGTAACGTACACCCATCAAGCCCGATGCCAAGCAAGGGAAGGCGCTCCACAGGGAGCGCCTTCGATGTGTCTGAAAACCGTCCTCAGTAATACAGCTTCAAAGCGAACTGGATCTGCCGTGGATCGTAGGGTTCGTCGCGCGTGGATCCGATTTCGCCGAAATTGGAATTGGTGTAATTGGTGGAACCCGAAATTGCAACAACACCGTTGCCCCCAAATCCGGGATTGTTGAAGTTCGGGTGGTTGAGAATATTAAAGAATTCGGCACGGAACTGCAGCGTGAAACGCTCGCTGAGTTTCATGTCCTTGAAGGTCGAGAAGTCCAAGCGCTTAAACGGTACCCCTATGATTTGTGTTGGCGGACCACCCAACGTAGACAGAGGACAGGGTGCGGCCGTACATTTAGCCGGCTCACTGAACGCCGCCGGGTTCCCGAAGAAGCTTAAGCGCCCATTCGAGTCGGTGTGCAGTCCTCTCTTCTGACTTTGACCAGGGACAATCAGGTCATAGCAGCCAGTTCCTGCGGCTGTGCCGTCGGGGCAACTCAGGGTAATCGGTTGGCCTCCCTGAAGAACCGCGCTGGCATTGATGCTCCAGCCTCCGAAGATTCGGCTTGCCATCGCGCCGCTGTTCGCCAGGAAGCGCTTGCCCTTCCCAAAGGGGAGTTCGTAGCCTCCGCTCAGGTGAAAGACGTTCCGAATATCGAACGAAGCCAGGCCGTAGTCGTACTTGATCCCGGCTCCCACAACGTCCGGAGCCCGGAAGCCTTGCAAACTCCCGCCATTCAGCAAGTCGCCCGCATCGGTGCGCGCCTTGGAATAGGTATAGGTAGCCAGGAAATTCAGGCCACCGCCGAATTGTTTTTCCACCTTGCTCTGGAAGGCATGATAGTAACTATTACCGTTCGTCGTCGCATAGCTTGATCCTTGCCCGAAATCCGGGAAGGGCAGGCCGCCCAACGACGCGGCGATGCCGCAACCTCCGGTGTTGCCATTGATCTCCACGCCATTCAGGCAGCCAGGAAGGCCGTTGGTGCCGGCGCCATTGGTCAGTTGTGTGCCCGTCGGCTGGATTTGCGTAACGTGGTTCGAGTTGGGGAACGTTTCCAAATGCCGCGCCAGCGAAGTTACATAGCCAGCCTGCACGCTCAGAGTCGGCCGAAGCTGATACTGAACGGTGAAGTTGCCAGCCATTGAGTAAGGCGTGGAGTAGTTAAACTGAATTCCGCGCAACCCCAAGCCGTTGGCTAGGACCTTTGTGGGGTCGAGCGGCGTGCAGGTAAAACCAGTCTCTAGAGTCGCGCTGCCTATCAGCGTAGCGTTGGGAGGGGCACATCCCGAAGAAGCGCCATAGGTGACAGGAGTATTGTCATTGGCCGGCGCGAAGGAGAAGTTGAACTGGAAGGGATAATTTTCTCCAAGGTTCGGCGAAAAACCTCGGTTCTCAAACCCGTTGTAGAACATCCCGAAGCCGCCGCGAGCCACCAACTTGGGAGTGACTTGGTAGGCAAAGCCCATACGGGGCGCGAAATTCGACTTCTGCGAGTTGCCTAAGCCCTTTCCGTAGCCGCCAACCTTAAGAGCGATATTATCGGCCGCCAGCAACGCGTTAAAACTGGAGGAGAGATTGGAGGTGCTTGCCCCAGGTGGGAGCAAGTACATGGCACCCCCAGTGGGCGCACCACCAGGAACGAAGTTGGCCTGGGCACCGTGGTGTTCAAAGACGAGCCCGAAGAAGTCCCAGCGCAAGCCGAGATTCACGGTTAGCTTGGGAGTTACCTTCCAGTCGTCGTTGATATAGGTGCCGTAGTAGTTCTTGCCATTGTCCGTCAAGGAGATGTTAGACACGAATACGCTGGTGCCAGAGTTCTGCACACCGGGGCCGCCAACGTAGTTCGGCCCACCCACCGTCGAGGCAATCGGAGTCAAGAGGAATTGCGCGATGCCCGTGTTCTCGGACGAAGGGCTGGCGCCAGGGATGTTGGTGTATACACCGTCAAAGTTGAATTGTCCGCGGGACCACGGCGGTTGCAGGGTCGAAAACTTGACGTGCTGCCACTCGAAACCCATCTTGAAAGTGTGCTTGCCATAAATCTTGGTGAAGTCATCGGTCACCTGAAAGGTGGAACTGACTTCATCGGAAGGCAGGAAGGCATTGCTGCCCAGGGTCTGCAAACCTTGGATGCCGAAGGCGGGAAGCCCACCATTTTCGTGCAGTTGGGGAATGCCCTGAATGCCAAAATCCGCCGGAAACCCATTTCCTCCCGTGCCCTTCAAATTGTTAGCCTCTGGTGAAACGCGGGTGGTGTGAAGATAGTTCAGGCCGGCACGCGCAACGTTAACCGTGGTCGGAGAGAACACATGAGTCCATGCCAACGCACTCTGTTGAGCCAACGCGGTCTGGGGTCCTTCCTGGAAACCGCCGCCGTCCGCTACGCCCCCGAAAATTGCCGGGATGAACTGCGGATCGTCCACATAGCTGAACCGATAGAAGAGCTGATTCTTGTCACTCAGATTCAGATCCAAGCGCGTATCAAACGCGTTGCGGTTTTCACTGAGAGCGGGCGACGACTGGAAGTTCGAGGTCAAGCCCCCGCTGTTCGGTGCGGGATACAAGTTCAAGAGCGCAATTGCATTCGAATCGAGTCGACCTGCCGGAAGGATGTTTAGATCGCAGGTATTGAGATCGAAGGTCGTGGTACTTGCCGAGCAAGTGCTTGCCGGGCCCATGAAAGGATCGCGTACGAATCCTCCCGACACTGCTCGCGTTGTCGCGGGATCCAGAATCGTCCCGGTTGGCATGATACGTCCCAGAAGATCGGGCTTCTGCATCGTTATTACGCCATTCTTTGCCTGGCCCGTGATGATCTCTTGAAAATTCGTGTACCCGCTGCTTCGCTCCAGGGCGGTTGGGACGGTTCCTTGGTGAGGCGACCCTTGCCGCCGACGCAGTCCTTCGAAGTCACCGAAGAAGAAGACCTTGTTCTTGATGACCGGCCCACCCCCCGATACCCCGAACTGGTTCAGGCGTAGCTCACCTTTTCGGGTTGTGTTGCCCACACGCTCAAAATAGTCGGCAGCGTCCAGCTTATCGTTGCGGAAAAATTCCCATGCGGAGCCGTGAAACTCGTTGGTTCCGGACTTGATGGTCGCGTTGAGCACGGCGGCTCCGGAGCGACCATACTCGGCACTAAAGTCGGACGTCTGAACCTTGAACTCCTGGATAGCATCCACCGGAGGAAGAACCACAAAATTCGTACCGTTGAGGAAATCCACGGTGTCGGAATTGTTATCGATGCCGTCGAGCATGTAGTTGTTCTGCGCCGGGCGATTGCCATTAGCTGCAAAGGCACCGCTGGCAGCATTGCCTCGAGTATCCGCCTGAGGGGAGTTCACTCCGGCGGAGAGTTGTGCGAGAAAAGTAAAGTTTCTCCCATTCAGAGGCAGGTTGTTGACGTTGCGACTGTCCATCACTTGGCCGACAGAGGCGTCCTGAGTTTGAAGAACCGGAACGGAGCTGGTGACTTCGACCGTCTCGCTCACGCTCCCTGTCTGCAGTTTGAGATTCACCAATACGCTCGCGCTGACATCCACGACGATATTGGACTGGGTGATGGTCTTAAACCCTTGGGCAGTGCCCTCGATCTTATAGCTGCCAATCTTGACCGGGCTGAACGTATAGCTCCCGTCGCTGCCTGTGGTCATAGACAGGCTGGCAGCCGTGCCCTCGTTAGTCAGGGTTACTCTCGCACCGCTGACCACTGCGCCAGAGGGGTCGGTGACCGTGCCGGTGATGGAACCAGTGTCTACCTGGGCTTGGAGTGGGAGAACGCTGAGAACGATGCCAACTGCCAGAACGAGTGAACTGCACAGAATCCAGGAGTACGCCGGTCGATTCATGAGCTCTCCTTTGAGCTACCCCAAGCTCGCAACCAAGCGAGCCAAGTGACACATACGGCCACAAGATCGCCGGAGCAAAAAGCCACTGGCGGCGACCGAAACTGTTGAAGGACCCCAGTTTTGCGGCTTACCCGATCAATTGCGTTTTTCGGATTAACCGCTTAACCTACCCTGACACTAGTACAAACGCATTATTGCCGTGTGTGGGGAAATATCACGGCGTTCGTTTCGTTGTCAAGAATTTTCTTGTCATCTATACTCCGCGCAGTCGTAACGGTTTCGGTACTCTGGGTAGCGCAAAGCTGGAAAACTTGCGATGAGCGTAACGATTCACGACGTTGCGAAAGCCGCAAAAGTGTCTACGGCAACCGTCTCGAACGTGCTGAACAGTACTGGCAAGGTGGGACGTGAGACGCGGCGGCTGGTGCTCTCGACCGTCCGAAAACTGGGATACATACGCGATGTTCACGCCCGCCATCTGGCTTCCCATGATCGACGGACCCTAGGCATCATCGTCTCCGACATCGAGAATCCATTTTTTCCCGAGGTGATCAAGAGTTTCGAGATTCGCGCGCGCCAGCTTGGATACGACGCGATCATGAGCGATACAAACTACGATCCGCGAAGAACGCGCGAGGCGGCCGAACGCATGATGGAGCACAAGGTCCGAGGCGTTGCGATTATGACGTCGGAGATCAGCCTTCGGCTTGTGCACGAACTGGCTCGCCGAAAAATTGCGGTGACGTTTCTTGACTTGGCTCCGGTCCAGGGCTACATGAGTAATTTGCGGATCGATTACTTGTCTGGCGTGGAACAGATTGTGAATTATTTGCACGAGAACGGCCATCGTCACATCGCATTCGTAGCTGGCCGCCCTGGGCTTAAGTCCAACGTGGAGCGCTTGCAGGCCTATGAGCGAAGCATGCGAAAGTTAGGATTGGAGCCGGGGCCGGTTCTCCGAGGTGACTTGCGTTTCGAGGGCGGATTTGCGGCAGGAGCTGCAATTGCCAAATTGTCACCCCGCCCGACGGCTGTCGTGGCCGTGAACGACCTGACCGCAGTTGGAGTGATCAAGGGTTTGCTCAACGCCGGGTGCCGCGTGCCTCAGGATATTTCTGTGACTGGATTCGACAAGACGCGCCTGGCCGAATATTGCAACCCCTCAATCACCACCGTGGACATCCATCGCGAGACGCTGGGCCGCCTTGCCGCTGACGCTTTGCATGAACTGTCGAGCACACTGAGTCCGCAGGGAAAAGAGTATCGAATCTCGTCGGAATTGGTAGTTGGAGAGTCGTCCGGGCCTTCGCCGCAATGATCGAAAACCGGTGAAGCCGCTAGCAAGCGTGCCTTGCACCAGATCGCTCGGTAGTTGCCACAACTGCTATATTGGTGGTTGCAGAGGTAGCATTCTGGGGATGTCGGGGACCGCTTCCATGCAACCACCAAGCCTACGTCGCAGAACTCCGTGGCTTGTTGTATTCGTCGCGTTGCTGATTTGCATTTCGGGCTACGCCCAACAGAAACCTTCCGAAAATAAGAACGCCCAACGGTCCGAAGCCGATTCCAACCTGATTCAAGCCCGAGAACTGATCGAGCATGGACAGTTTGAGGAGGCCACGAATCTCATCGACGATCAGCTCAAACTGGACCCCGGCGATGTCGAGGCATACAACCTGCTAGGAATTGTCAATACGGACCAGAAGAACTACAACCAGGCCGAAGAAGCCTTCCAACAGGCGTTGCGGCTCGATCCCGCATCAAAGACAACTCGCAACAATCTCGGCAATTTTTATGTAGCCCAGCAGAAACTCGATTTGGCGGAGAAGGAATTCAACGCCGTGCTGAAGGCTTCTCCTGGCAATCGTGACGCCAATTACAATCTCGGGCTCCTCTTGATGGTCAAAGGTTCACCACTTCCGGCGGTATCGCATTTTCAGCGAATCCATCCGCAGACTGTGGAAACGCGATTCAATATCGTCCGCGCATATTTTGCCGCGGGGAAAAATGCGGAGGCACTAGCGCAGGCGCGTGAACTTTCTGTCATGCACAAGAAAGATGTGCAATTGCATTTTACCCTCGGCGTAGTGCTCGCGGCGGCTAAGCAATACAAGGCGGCGCAACTTGAGTTGGAGCAGGCCAATGCGCTGCATCCGGAGACGTTTGAGATCGTTCACAATCTCGGGCAGGCATACTTGCGCGGACATGAATATGCCAAGGCGGATCTCGCATTGAACCGCGCGCTGAAGCTGAAGCCTGATTCGGTCGAGACACTTTACCTGTTGGCGCAAGTTTATTCTGAGCAGAACCGCCCAGTCGATGCTCTTGAACTGCTGGCACGGGCGCGCAAAGCAGCGCCTGAGAATACGGACGTCATCTTTTTGATGGCACGGGTCAGCATGACGCAGAACTATTTCGAAGACGCGATCCCGCTGCTCGAGTCAGGTCTGAAGATCGCTCCGCAACGTGCCGACCTGCATGCCGCCCTGGGCGAGAGTTATTTCATGTCGGGCAAAGCGGAAAAAGCTATCGATGAATTCAAAGCGCTGATTGCTCTCGATCCGTCCGCACGCTCTTACGCATTCATGGGACTCTCATACCGGCACCTGGGGCGTTTCGAAGAAGCCACAAAGTATTTCAACGAAGGCCTGAAGCTGGATCCGCACAACGCCTCATGCCTTTACAATCTCGGTTTCATTGAAGAGCGCCAAGGCAACTCGGCGCGAGCCGATGAATTATTTCAGCAAGCACTTCGCGCTAACCCCGATTTCTCTGACGCACTGCTTGAGTTGGCGAACTTGCGGGTGAAGGACAAAAAATATGCTGAGGCTGCGGACCTTCTTCGCCACTATGTGAAGGTCGGCCCAGATGTGGCCACCGGCTACTACAAGCTCGCCATGGTGGAAAGGAATCTTCATCAGACAGCAGCCGCGCAGCGCGATTTAAATGTCTTTCAGACGCTCTCGAAGAATTCCTCGACCGGGCCCATGCCCTATCAGCATCTCTTTGACTATCTGAACAACCGGTCGCAACTTTCGCCACAGGCTCGCACCGAACTCGACGCCGCTGAACTGAACGAGCAGATCAAGAAACATCCTGGGCAGACGCAGGATCTTTACCTGCTTGCGGAAACCTATCTCAAGTTGGGCGATGTCAGTAAGGCGCGCGAGGTGATCGCACAGCTCGATCAGGCAAGCATGGAGGACTATCGCACGGAAACCGGGATGGGAGTGCTGCTGGCGCGATACCGTTTATACGACGATGCGATACAGCACTTTCAGAATGCGCTGCACGCAAATCCTGACTCCGACGATGTCAAGTTTGATTTAGCGAATGCGTATTTTCGCAAGGGCCAGTACAAGGATGCCCTCGCTGCCACTCAGAACATTTCTACCCCTGGCCAACAGGACGATGCTTTTCTCGCGCTGCTCGGGGACATCGAAGCCCATCTGGACAACGCTCCTAAAGCAACGGAAATTTTCCGCTCCGCCATCGCACGAAATCCCGACAACGACCAGTACTATCTGTCGCTGATTCTGGTTCAGCTTCGCAACAACGATCTCACCAGCGCGGAGCAAACTCTGCAGAAAGGGCTGGCCCGGGTTCCAGGCTCGGGAAAACTAATTTGGGGACAAGGCCTGATCTCAGTCATGAAAGGCAATACGAAGCAGGCTGCGGAACGGTTGGAACGCGCTGTCGATTTGTTGCCGGAATGGGCCGGGAGTTATTCCACGCTTGGCGTTTTCTACTACCAGACGGGACAGATTGAAAAAGCTCGTGAAGTACTCAACCGTTTTAAAGGCAGCAATGCCGGAGGGTTGGACATCGACCGTATCGAAGAGGCGTTGTCCAAGGCTCCAGCAAAAGCGTCGACAGCCGAACAACTAATGCCAATCGTAGCCCGCCAGCAGATGCTTCAATTTGCGTTGCTGATTGCGGACCGCAGCTTGTGAGAATGGGCCATAGAGCTACATACCAACAAACTTTTCGCGGGCTGATCGGGCCTCTGGGCGCGATCCTTCTCCTCGCTTTTTCAAGCGGCTCAGCACTGCACAGCCGCGTTTTTGCTGCCCAATCTTCGAAGGCGTCCGAACCGGCCATTCCGGTGCACTACACCGACGTTCGTGAGAGCGCCAAGATCACTTTCCAGCAGGACTCCACGCAAACGGAGGAAAAGTATTATCTGGAAACCATGGGAACCGGTGTCGCCTGGATCGATTACGACCAGGACGGCCTGATGGATCTTTACTTCGTTCAGTCGGCCGCAACGGATCTCTACAAGCCGCCGCATCCGATTCGCAGTGCGCTGTATCACAATAACGGCGATGGAACCTTCACGGATGTCACGGAAAGAGCCGGCGTCGGCGGTGAAGGCCACTACGGTCAGGGCGTTGCCGTGGGCGATTTCGACAATGACGGCTATCCCGATCTTTACGTCACGGGATACGGACGCGCGATCCTCTACCACAACAATGGCAACGGTACTTTCACCGACGTGACGGCAAAGGCGGGCGTTGCTGATGAAGGAGGTTGGTCGACCAGCGCCGGATGGTTCGATTACGACAAAGATGGGTGGCTTGATCTGGTCGTCACCAACTACATTGAGTGGAGTCCCAAGAATAATCTCTGGTGCGGTGAACGGCGGCCGGGATATCGGTCCTACTGCCATCCGGGAAACTACAAGGGACAGCGCATCAAGCTGTATCACAACAACCACGACGGAACCTTCACTGACGTGAGCGATGCGTCGGGAGTGGGCAAACCCGAGGCGAAAGGAATGGGCGTGGTTCTGGCCGATTTCAACAACGATGGTTGGACCGACATTGCCATCGCCAACGATTCCTGGCCGAATTTTCTCTTCATCAACAAACATAATGGAACTTTCGAAGACGTCTCGCTCGTCTCGGGTTTGGCGGCCAGCGAAGACGGACGCTACGAAGCGGGCATGGGCATCGATGCCGCCGACGTTGACGGCGACGGGTGGATGGATGTCTACATCACGCATCTCGACTTCGAACTCAATCGCCTGTATCGAAACAGTCAGGACGGTACCTTTACGGACGAAACGTTCCGCTCGCGTATCGGAAACAAAGCCGTTCTGCTGAGCGGTGTTGCTGCCAAGTTCCTCGACTATGACAACGACGGCTGGAACGACATCCTACAATTGAATGGCGCTATGCTCGATAATGTCGCGCTCTATCATGGCGAGGTCTCCTACAAAGAACCTCTGCTGATGTACCGCAATTTGGGTAAAGGCGAGTTCGACAAAGTCTCGGATTCGCTCGGATCGGACTTCATGCGTCCGATTGTCGGCCGTGGGCTTGCGACTGCCGACTACGACAATGATGGCGATATCGACATCGTCACCAACAATCGCGGCGACTTCCCTTCCCTGCTGCGCAACGACGGCGGCAATGCGAACAATTGGCTTACCGTGCAATTGGTCGGCACGAAATCGAATCGCGACGGCATCGGCGCGTCGCTGAAACTCACTTCCGGAGGCTTTGTGGAGGTCGAACAGGCCAAGGGTGGGATGAGCTACATGTCGGCCAGCGATCCGCGGATTCATTTTGGACTCGGAAAGCGCGCGAAAATCGCATCGCTCGAAATCACGTGGCCCAGTGGGCAGGTCGATCGATTGACAAACGTGCCGATCAACCAGATCATCACAGCAAAAGAGGGCGCAGGCCTTGTCCCGCACCAGTTTCCGAAGATTCCGAGCTCGAAATGAACTTTCCCCGGCGCCGCTTTCTTGGCTCGTCACTGGTCGTTCTCGGCAGCTCATTCCTCGATGCCCTCGTCACGCCATCGTGGAAGTGGAACCGCAGCCTTTGTCTTTCGTCAACACAAACTGCCCCGCCGGAATCTCCAGTGCAATTCGTCGATGTCGCCCGTGAAGCTGGACTGACGACCCCCAATGTCTGGGGAGGCGCCGATCACAAGCGCTACATCATCGAAGCCAAAGGCAGCGGCCTCGCATTCTTCGACTACGACCAGGATGGCTGGCTCGACATCTACCTGACGAACGGAACGCGCTTCGATGAGAAATGGGCGCCCGGTCAGGAACCAACGTCACATCTCTACAAGAACAATCGCGACGGGACCTTCACCGACGTCACGGCAAAATCCGGGCTGGCGCGCACCGGCTGGCAGACCGGAGTCTGCGTCGGCGACTACGACAACGACGGGTGGGACGACTTGTTCTGCTGCTTCTGGGGACACAACATTCTCTTTCATAACAACGGAGACGGCACTTTCACCGACGTGACCCGCAAGGCCGGTGTGTACGACGAACGTGTACGCTGGGGCTCAGGGTGCACATTTCTGGACTACGATCGAGATGGGCACCTGGACCTCTTCGTCTGCAACTACATTCAGCTCGATCCGAAAACAACAGGATCGCCCGGAGAATCACCTTCGTGCCAGTGGAAGGGGATTCCGGTGATGTGCGGCCCGCGCGGCCTCACGGGCGACACGAACGTCCTTTACCGTAACAACGGTGACGGCACGTTTACGGATGTCTCGCAGAAAGCCGGCATTCTTAAGCCCGGTCCCCGATACTCCATCACCGCGGCAAGCACGGATTTCGATAACGACGGCTGGCCAGATATTTATGTCGCGGTGGACTCCGAGCCCAGCATTCTCTTCCGCAACAACCATGACGGCACGTTCACGGATATCGCCGTGATGGCCGGATGCGCATATAGCGAAAATGGCCACGAGCAGGCCGGAATGGGTGTCGGCGTCGCTGACTACGACTGTGATGGCTGGTTCGACATCTTCAAGACTAATTTCGCCGACGACACCTGCAATCTCTATCACAATAACGGTGATGGCACGTTCAGCGATGTGACCTTTGCTTCAGGCATCGGCATCAACAATCAGTACGTGGCCTGGGGCTGTGGATTCGTTGATTACGATAACGACGGCTGGGCGGACATCATCCAGGTGAACGGTCACGTATATCCCGAAATTGCTGGACACGCCATCGGGCAACAGTTTAAGAATCCACGGCTCGTGTACAAGAATCTTGGCAACGGGCAATTTAGGGATGTTTCCTCCGGCATGGGTCCGGGAATCAACGAGCGCTATTCCAGCCGGGGCGCGGCTTTCGGCGACTTCGACAATGATGGCGATATAGACGTGCTGGTGTTGAACATGAACGATGTTCCATCTCTTCTGCGGAATGATGGAGGAAACAAGCAGAACTGGATCAAGATCAAATTGGTGGGGACCAAGTGCAATCGCACCGCGATTGGCGCCCGGGTACACGTTGTCACCGGCAACCATGCGCAGATCGATGAGGTTCGAAGTGGATCGAGCGTTATGTCGCAAAGCGACTTGCGTCTCCACTTCGGACTGGGCAAAGCGCAAACCGTCGACCTGGTTGAAGTAAAATGGCCCACCACTCAGAAGATCGAGCGATTCACGCAGGTGAAAGCCAATCAGATTCTTACGATCCACGAGAGTAGCGGGATCGTTCCGACTGCTTCGCCAACGAAGTCTGCAAAATGAAAGCTCTATTGCTCTCGGAATATCGCCGGTTGGAACTCACGGACGTAGCGACGCCGGAGCCGCAGCGCGGAGAAGTCGTGGTCCGCGTAGCAGCATGCGGAATTTGCGGCAGCGATGTGCACGGCTACGACGGATCATCGGGACGCCGGATTCCGCCGATCATCATGGGGCACGAGGCGGCAGGCGTTGTCGCCGGGATCGGCGAAGGCGTCAGCGGCTTCTCGGAAGGCGATCGCGTAACCTTCGACTCGACCGTGTATTGTGGCCGATGCGCGAACTGCCTGCGTGGGGAGATCAATCTCTGCGACCGTCGGGAAGTTCTGGGCGTCTCCTGCGGTGATTACCGACGCGCTGGAGCGTTCGCCGAGTTCGTATCGGTGCCGGCCCGCATCATTCATCGCCTTCCCGAAAATTTGTCGTTTCAAGAAGCAGCGCTACTCGAGGCGGTTGCAGTGGCATTGCATGCTGTTTCGCTGGCGACGATCCCGCCCGACAGCACGGCCTTAGTGGTGGGTGCCGGCACGATCGGGCTTTTACTACAACAGGCATTGAGGGTGGCGGGCTGCTCGCGTGTTTTTGTAGCCGACCCAGATAGCACACGCCTCGCTCTCAGCCAAAGGCTCGGCGCAACCAATACAATCTCTGAGAACGTCGTGGAACGGATTCGACAACTCACGAATGGGAGCGGTGTGGACCTAGCTGTCGAGGCCGTGGGAAAGACAGAGTCCATCGGGACGGCGATCGACTCTGCTCGCAAAGGTGGCACAGTCGTTCTCGTGGGCAACATCGTGCCTGAGATCAAGCTTCCGCTGCAGAAAGTGGTCTCGCGGCAATTGCGTCTGCAAGGGTCGTGCGCTTCCGCCGGTGAATATCCGCGGGCGATCGAACTCATGTCCCGGGGAGAGATTCAAGTAAAACCCCTTATCACTGCGGTCGCACCGCTCGCTGAAGGCCCACAGTGGTTCGAGCGCCTTTATGCCCGCGAACCTAACCTGATGAAAGTCGTGCTCACACCGGGGAATCCGTCGTGAACCACTCCTCGACGGACCGCGGACTCTTCGATCTGAGTGGTCGCGTCGCGATCGTGACCGGTACCAGCCGCGGACTCGGGCAAACCTTTGCACGTGCCCTTGCCCGGGCCGGTGCCGATCTCGTCCTCAGCAGCCGCAATGGCGCTTCCCTCAAGGAGTTTGAGGCCGAGATAGAAGCACTGGGGCGTCGTGTGTTGTCACTTGAACTGGATGTTCGCGACCACGCGAGCATCGAGCGCATGGTGGCATCCGCTGAAGATGCTTTCGGGCATCTCGACATCCTGGTGAACAATGCAGGGTGCAACATTCGTAAACCTGCGATCGATGTCACTTGGGAAGACTGGAATCAAATCCTCGACACGAATCTTCGCGGCAGCTTTTTTGTGGCACAAGCGGTGGCGCGCCGCATGATTCCGCGCGGATATGGGCGCATTATCAATATCGGTTCGGTGACTAGTGTAGCGGGCTACGCGGGTCTCGCTCCGTACGGCGCAAGCCGCGGTGGCATCCGGCAACTCACGATGAGCCTCGCCGATGACTGGGGCAAGCACGGAATCACAGTGAACTGCCTGGCGCCAGGATGGTTTCGCACCGACCAGAACAAGATTCTCTACGAGGACAAGGAATGGGTCGAATATCTTTCCGATCGCATTCCGGTGAAGCGTCCCGGACGGTCTGATGACTTGGAATCGGCGGTCGTATTTCTCGCGGCCGAGTCGAGCCGTTACGTGACTGGCCAGACTCTGCTCGTTGATGGCGGCATTTCGACCGGCGCCGTGCGAGCACTGCCTAAAACTCGCTGATCTATTGGTGGATCCTTGCTGCCCAGCCTCCGCCGCTCGCGAGTTGCAGCTTCAACTTCGTGGCATGACTCACCTGGGTCGTGGTCTTGCGATAGTCACTCGCGTTTCGATCTGCATTCACTCCGTCCTGATAGGCATCCATCGTGAAGTTCCCGTCTGACAGGAAAGAAAGATCTATATCTAGGCTGCGCGCAGTCCAGTCGTTCATCGCACCGATGTACCAATCCTTCCCATTCCTTCGTGCCACGACTACGTAGTCTGCAATGTGCGCGTCCAGCACCTTGGTTTCGTCCCACTCGGTTGGAACAGGCCCCAGAAATTCCATGGTCTCGGGTTCTCGCAGATAGTTTGACGGACTGTCGGACAACATCTGCAACGGAGCGTCATAGACAACGTACATCGCCAACTGATGGCAGCGCGTACCCATCGCCATGGGCTGACTATTGATGGCAGCGAACGTAGCTTTGGTCGCATTGCGCATTGCACCTGGCGTGTAATCCATCGGACCGAGGAACATTCTGGTAAACGGCAGCGTCACGTTGTGCTCCGGTTCCGATTCCCTGCTCCACTTGCTCCATTCCATCCCGCGCACACCTTCGGCGTTAATCAGGTTGGGCCATGTGCGAGTCATAGAGGCAGGCTTCTGGTCTCCGTGAAAATCCACCAGCATATGGCGTTTCGCGGCCTCGCGGCACACACGATAAAAATAATTGATCATGATCTGATCGCTGCGCTGCATGAAATCAACCTTGATTCCCTTCACTCCCCATTTTTCAAATTGATCGAGCGCTGGGATGAGCTGATCGTCGAGTGTCTTCCACGATGCCCAGAGAATGATTCCGACATTCTTTTGCTTGGCATAGGAGATCAACTCTTCCATGTCGAGATTAGGCGTCACCTCGAGCAAGTTGCCGAGCTTGTACCAGCCATCATCAAGAATGATGTAGGGAATTCCATATTTCGACGCGAAATCGACGTAATACTCGTAAGTTTTCGTATTAATTCCGGCAAGAAAATCGACACCGTAGATGTTCCAGTCATTCCACCAATCCCACGCGACTTTGCCGGGCTTGATCCACGATGTGTCCTGGAATTGCAATGGCCGCTGGAGCAAATACACGATCTGGTTCGTGAGTAGATCGCCATCGTGGTCGGCGATCCCGATCACGCGCCAGGGAAATGTCCTTTTTCCCGATGTCACAGCGATATAGTCAGCGGTTTCCACAGGCTTGTAATCGCGATCGCTGGTTTGCACTTCTTTCAGCGGATACGGCGGAAAGGTCGCCGCCAGTCCGTTTCCGCCTGTTCCACGGAGCCAAAGGCCGGGATAGTCCTCGAGGTCAGACTCGGCGATCGCAAGCTTCGCTCCCTGTCCGACGTCGACAATCGCGGGCAGCGTAGCGATGAATTCCGGAGCAATCTCGCTTAGGTGCTGTGGCAGATATTTGCGTTCGTTGTGCGAATAGAAGCTGTCTTCCTGGGGATAATAAACAACGAA
The DNA here is from genome assembly GCA_035279505.1 of Candidatus Sulfotelmatobacter sp. GTDB lineage: Bacteria > Acidobacteriota > Terriglobia > Terriglobales > Acidobacteriaceae > Sulfotelmatobacter. The sequence continues at coordinate 34,171 of DATEHP010000299.1, forward strand.
ATTCGCGGGGAAATTAAACGCAGACTCTTCGCCGTAAATTTTCACTTTCTCCTGCGACAGCGAGGTTTCGAAGCGGTAGGCCACCCCTTCGTTGTAAGCGCGGAACACGACGGAGTATCCGCCATCCATATTCAGCCGTAACTCGTTGTAATGGTCCCGAATCTTGGCGAACTTCTGACGGACTACGGGTTCGACCACTTGATCTGTGGAGTGCGTTTTAGCATCGATGACTTTGGGTTGCACGCCCAGCTTGTTATGTTCAACGTCCAGCGAAATCGTGGCATTCTCCAGCACCGCCCTGCCCTTCAGAATCAGGTCGTAGCGAATCCGGTCCGCGGTTCGAATTCTGAACTCGATTCGCCCATCCGGCGAGCGCAGATCGTGACTCGACTGGGCAACTCCGCCTTGAATGAAAAGACTGCTTAGAGTTAGGAGAACTGCGAGTGCGAAAAGCGCCCTCATCTGATAAACCTCCGGGAATGCAGTTTTGAGTGCGAGAAACTCGGAATCTTACTCGGGAAGGCGAAGCATTACAAATTGTGGCGTGAACATTCATTTTTTCTGGCTCCCGGCGCGTAGCTTCTCCAGCACGTCCGCCGTCTGAGCATCGGCCGGGTTGAGGCGGTGGGCGTGCTCCAGCACCGGCAACGCCTTGTCGTCTTCACCCAACATATAGAGCGTCGCACCCAACAGCACTACCGAACCGTAGAATTCGGGACGCAACGACACCGCCGTCTCGAGTGGCGCGCGCGCCTCTGCGTATCGCTGCAAGCGGAAGTAGGTGAGTCCCAGGTTGTGCCAGGCTTCAAACGATTTCGAGTCGAGTTGCACGGCGCGCTTCAGCGGATCGACTGCCTCCTCGAACGCGCCCGCGTCGCCGAATAGTTGACCGAGCAGGGTGAGCTTTTCTGGGTCGTTGGGGTCGAACACTCGGTGGCAAACGTCGCGTGCCGAGGCCGGCGGCCCGGTCTGCAGGGCAGCGGTGCAGTCACGCGCGTCCTTTTCCGTAGTCTTGTGTGCGTCGCGAAACTGAGTGTAGAGAGTAAACTCGCGATTGGCATCCTGATCGCGCCCGGCGGTAGCGTACGCCCGCGCCAGGCGGTAATGGACACGATAGTCGCGCGGCAAGAGCTTGGCAGCGCGCTCCAGCCACTTGATTCCCGCGGGCACGTCGCCGGACGAAATGCTCGCAACACCCAGATAGAACGCGGTATCGGGAGACGGTGGGTCCTCGGCCACCGACCCGAGGCGTTTGATGGCCGATGGGTAATCGTTGGACAGTAGGTCGAGCCGCCCGAGGTAGTAAGTGATGTACCGCGATTCTCCGGCAAGTTTGCGCACCTGTTCGAATTGGCTGCGCGCCTGGTCGTTGCGGCCCAATGCCAGCAGGCAGACTGCAAACTGAAAGTGGACGCGGGGATCGGCTGGATTGACTGTCAGCGCTTGTTCGAATTCGTTTGCGGCCGCCTCGAACAGGTGATCCTGCAGAAGTTGTGTGCCCCGGCCGAGGTGAGCTTCGACGCTGGGCTGCTGACTCTGCGCCAAGCACATTCCCGCGGCGATCAACAGCAAAGCTGCCAGGCTCCGAATCATGGGGAAAATCGCTTCCGGTCGATTACTCCAGCGCCTTCTTTCACCGTGACGAGGTAATCGGATTGCACACCCTTCATCTGCTCACGGGCACCGCTGGGCCAAGCGATCTCCAGGTCTGCAGTGGAAGCTTCTCCGAGGCCAAAGTGAAGGCGCCGGTCTCCTGAGGAGAGATAGCCGGACGATGCCATGACTGCCTGCGCCTGTCGACGCCCGCCATACACGGCTGTAACCACTGCGCCGATAGCGCTGGCGTTCGAGCGCGTGCCCACCAGTTTCACTTTCAGCCAGTGCCCAGAGCCAGTGATATCGTTACGCAGCAGTGACGGGGGCTCGTTGATGTTCATGATCAGAATATCGAGGTCGCCGTCGTTATCAAAGTCGCCGAAAGCCACGCCACGGCTGGCATGGGCTTCGGGGATCGCCGGACCGGCCGCGTCCAGAAGTTCTTCGAACCGTCCACCGCCCAGATTGCGAAACAACACTCGTGGCGTTTTGTGCGGAAATTCCGGATGCTTGCGCTCCACCTCTGGGAAGGTGCTCCCGGTCACCCAGAACAAGTCCGGCAGGCCGTCGTTGTCCAGATCGACAATGCCGTTGCCCCAGCTCACATAGCGTGTCTCGACGCCCAATCCCGAGCGCAAGGTGACGTCGTCGAAGAGGCGGCCCGCGTTCCGGTACAGAGCCACCGTGTCTTCGGAGAAATGGGTCTTAAGCACATCCAGCCGGCCGTCAAGGTCGAAATCGCCAATGGCGATGCCCATGCCAGCCTGTTCGTTCCCGTCCTCATTCACGGCCAAGCCTGATTGCATCCCTTGCTCGGCGAACGTGCCGTCTCCGCGGTTGTGAAACAGCAGGCTCGGAGTCGAGTCGCAGGCAACGTAGATATCCTGCCAGCCGTCGCCGTCCAGATCCGCGGCTACTGCGGTCAGACCGAACCCCGGCGGCGCGGCATCGATGCCGGAACGCGCGGTGACGTCGCTGAACGTTCCGTCTCCGTTGTTGTGATAGAGCATGGGGCGCTCAGGAACTAACCCACGCGGGCCGCAATTCACTGGTACGCCTTTGAAATTGCAGCGAGGGTCTTTTCCCGTTGGTGGGATTTTTTCGAAATCGAAAACCAGGTAGTTGGAGATGAAGAGATCGAGGCGGCCGTCGCGATCGTAGTCCACCCAAGTGCAGCCTGTGCCCCAGCGGTGGCCGGGGTGCAACAGGCCCGCCGCCTCCGTTACGTCGGTAAACGTGCCGTCGCCGTTGTTGCGGTACAGAATGTTCTGAGGCCAACCGGTGATGAACAGATCGTCGTGCCCGTCGTTGTTGTAGTCTCCGACGGTGACGCCGCAGGCCCAGCCTTGGCGCAGCAGGCCCGCCTTCGCGGTGACGTCGGTGAAGGTGCCATCGCGGTTGTTCTTGTAAAGCCGATTGCTCGCGCCCTCGACAGGGCCTTCGCGACGCGTCCCCGAGAGGAGGAAAATATCGAGCCAGCCATCGTTGTCGTAGTCGAGGAAGGCAACGCCGCAGCCCATCGATTCCAGGATGTAATCCATGCGGTCCGGGGGACCGTAGATGACCGGGGCGCGCAGGCCCGCACGGGCGGCGACGTCGATGAAGCGCGCATGAAACGGTAGCCCTGAGGGCTTCCCGCGCGGCTGCGGCTTAACGCCGCGCGATGCCATGCCACCTGACTCCTGGGCATGGGACACGCGAACTGCCGCGGTTCCTGCGGCAAGAACGGCGAGGAATTCGCGGCGAGTCATCACATTTGGCACTATGCATGAAATCATGAAAAAGGGGCGGCTGCCAAGCCGCCCCTTTTCAAGTTACCCCAACCGAACTGGCACAACTAGAATGTGAACTTAACTGCCCCCTGAAGAATCCGGTGGCCAGTTTTGTTCGTAGCGTATCCGAACTGAGGATTGCTCAGAGTACCGTCTTTCGCGAAACCAATGTTCAGGTTTGGATCTCCCTTAATGAACGTATTGAGCGGATGGTTGATAAAGTTATACCCCGAGAAACGGAATTGCAGCTTCTTCGTCTCGGAAGCTCCCCAAGTGAAGTTCTTGAAAACCGATAGATCGGTGTCAAAGAACCCTGGCCCGGATCCCGCCGGGATGATGTAGCTCCCTTGCTGACCGGGGGTAGCGAACTGCGCGAAGCAGTTCGGATTCAAGAATTGGTTGCTCTTGAGCCCACTCCTTGGGTTGCAAGTCACAACAGGCATGAGGGTGACATCCGGAGTGCCAAGGATGTTCGAGGCGCTTGCCTGAATGGGCGCACTTCCGCTGTTGACCCCCATAAACGTCGTGTTGGCCGGGATGTAAGCTGAGTAGTTGAAGTTATAGCTATTGGCAATCGACTCTTGTAGATCAGCACCGGTCTGATATTGCGCGATGCCGGAGATTTGCCAACCATTCGCTGCCCCCTTCAAGAACATATTGGCGCTGTGCACTTTGGGCAGTTCATACACATAAGCGATATTGAAGATCTGGGTGCGATTGTTTGGTAGCGTCCCATAGTTATTCCTCAGGTTCGTTGGGTCGCCCGTACCTGCACCATTTTCGCCGCGAATACCGAGCGCTTTGGAGAACGTGTAGTTGGTCATGAAGGTAAGTGGACCTGACTGCTTGTTCCATGACACCTGCAAACTGTTGTAGTTGGAATACATCTGGTGGTTAATGATCTTCAGCCCCGTACCATAACCGCAAGGTGCGGGGGTTTGGGAGGGGTCGCTGACGGGGCAATCCCCAGGCGTTGCGGCATATGGGCGAGCAGCGTTAAGTTGCGCAGTCCCATACGTGCCCGTATTCCAGCCACATGGCTGACCAGTGTTGGTGCCATTGGGTCCACAAGTGTTGGCGTTGAACATCGCTCCCACAGGGAGATCATTAATCTTTTCGAAGTTGTTGTTGTAGTTGCTGAGGTAATCAGATTTGCTGCCAACGTAGGCCACTTCCAAAACGCTTTTCCAAGGGAGCCGCTGAGCCACGGTCAGGCTGTAGCTCTGAGTTCTCGGCTCTTGGGTATCCGTTGGATCCAATGTTGTGATGTTGGCAGGTGCACTGAATTGCTTTGCTAAACCCGGGTTCAGGCCCGCTATGGTTACGGAGCTCAAGTCTAAGGCAAAGGATCCCCGCACAACGCCGTACGCACCATTCTGGACATTCTGCTCATCGTGGTAGTGATACATGCCGTAACCGCCCCGTAAGACGGTTCGCCCAGTTCCCAAGATGTCCCATGCAAAGCCTACCCGCGGGTTATAAAAGAAGATTCGGCTCGACGAACCCGAGAGCGGTGTGGAGGAATGAGCTTTATTCCACTCGATGCCCGGAAAGAACACCCCGTTCGCTGTAGCGCCCTGAGTGCTCTTGAACAGGTTCGGATACCATGCCGCGAAGCCATAACCCGTGCTGTCAACCCAAGGCCCCAAATGGGAGACACGTAGGCCGTATTCCAAGGTCAAACGACGCGACAGCTTCCACGAGTCTTGACCGTAGAATTCCTCTGACAGGTACCGAAATGCGGGAACAACGTCGTAATTCGTTTCCTCATAAGTGGTGATGTTGCCGGCAAGCATATCCGCGTAGGCATTGCCGGTGCTGTTTCCGCCCCAATTTGCGAACTGCATTTGCCCGTTCACGTCGCCATTCCCGGGCTGCTCGTTCCAGGTGCGCTCCCAATAGAAGCCGAACTTAGTGGTATGGGTTCCCCATACCTTCACAACGTTGTCCGCGACCGACGGAAGCGTCTTTTTGGCATAAACCGTACCGTTAAGCTCAAAACCCCCATTAAGCACGTTGGAAATACCGTCGCCCCAGCCAGTCATCTGCGGGAAGATCATTTTTCCCGGATCCGGATGGCTGAAGATTGTCTGGTAGTTGAGGCCGAGTCCGTCACGGCTGACTTTATTCGGGTTCTGGAAAGAATTTGGCAAATTCAGGTACGTGTAACTGAAAACAAGTTCGTTCGTCAGGGTAGGGCTGAACACCTTAGTGAGGTTCGCGCTTACCACATCCGATGTTGTGCTCTCGACTAGAGGGCTGGGATAAGGTGTCGTTGGCGAAGCCCAGCTTTGACCGTTGCCGGTCCACAGGGTGTCCAGACTCTCTTGGGCATTGTCATGCTGATGGTTGTAAGAGACGTACAATTTGGTCGAGTCACTGAATGAATAGTCCACACGTCCGCGGTACTGTTTCATGTTCGAGAATCGGGTCTGGGCGTTGGCATAGTTCCATCCTATGGCTTTGCCACTTACTTGGAGACTCGGATCTACATTGGGCATTGGGTAAGTATTCATCAGCCTCTGCCCGTTTAGGTCGATGAGGTTCGAGGGGATGACGCCATTGACCGCTCCATTTTGGGTCGGCCGGCCTGTAATGGCGTAACCGTTGAGGTAACTGATATAGTCCTTGCCATTCAATTGCTCGGTGAAATCGCCGTTCCGCATCGCCTGGTCCGGAACATCCGCGAGGTACACCCCATTGTCCACGTCCTGCTTGTAATACTCGAATCCGAAAAAGAAAAACATCTTGTCACGATTCTTGTTAAAGCTCGTTCCCGGAATGATCACCGGGCCGCCGATATTGAAGCCAGGATAGAAGTACTTTGTTTTGGGTTTTGGCGCGACTGCTTGGCCGTTCGGCAGCTTTCCAAATGCCCCATTCAACCAGTCGTTAGCGTTGGCAGAAAAGTAACGATTGTAGGTGTACGCTTCACCGTGAAATTGCTGACCACCTGACTTGCCAATGGCGCTGATTACCACTGGGCCCTTAGACTGGTCAGCCCCGAAGTTCGAGGTCATGACTTTCACTTCTTGGGTCATGTCGGCATTGGTATTCATCGCCTGGCCGCAGTTGCAGCCCGGATCAATGATGTGTGCGCCATCCGAGGTGATATCGAGAGCAGCAGTACGCTGGCCGTTGGCTGAGAAACTGCCAACCGGACCGTTGCCGGTGCGCTCATCCTGGGCACCGTAGGAACTTTGGTTCAGCGCCCCGCCGGTGAACGCCATCCCCGGCATGATCTTCACAAACTCTGCGGCGTTCTGCCCCACGATGGCAACGTTCTCAATAATCTTCTGAGTAATGAGGGTCGATTTCTCGCCCGAATCCACTGGCGTGAGCTGGCCATTCGAGGCTTCCACGACGACTGTTTCCTGCTTTCCGCCCGGGGCGAGGGAGATCCCTGTGACGTTCCGTTTGTCACCCGCACTCAACACTACCGCCTTCGCTTCCCAAGCGGAAAAACCGTCCATCTCCACCTTTACGGTATATTGGCCGGGAGGGACTGCAGCAAAGGTGAAGTAGCCTTCCCCGTTGCTGACTGTCCGTCTCACATCGCCGCTTGATTCGTTCTTCAAAGACACATTGGCTTTGGGGATGACTGCGCCCGATGCGTCGTACACCGTTCCGGTTAGGGCGGCGGTGGTGGTTTGCGCATTTGCCTGCGAGATCAGGAGGGTTAGGGCGGCGGCAAACGCGATGATGAAGATCCGCGCAACAGGGCGTCGGTTGGTGTACATGGATCTGAGCCTCTCTTTTGACTGAATTAGCTGCCGTTTCACTCAAATCGGACGGGCTTCAAAGCCCGTTCCGTCGCACACTCTGCTATGTTCGCGTCGTACAGGGACGACGTTACGTAAACGTTTCCAAACACAAAAACGTTATTTCGCGGACAATGAGAGCAGACCTAGTACAAAACAACAAGGTGTTTCACGCAGTTTTCACGGTGCATGATTGCGTAAAGCCACCGTGAAATACGTATATCAGTATGTTACATACCATCAATAGTATTTTCTGGCGGAATTAGCTTAAGGCCAGTTCGATTGCTCGGATTTTAGGCGGTCATACTGGGCTTGCTCGTGACGCATATCCTCAACTCGACCAAGAGCACGGTAAACGTTTACGAGAAACAGGCGGATCTTTGGGCTGATTGGGTCGAGCTTCTCGGCCTGGAGGAAGGCTGCTAAGGCCGCTTCGTCATTGCCTTGGGCCCGAAGGGTGTCCGCCAATGCCAACTGGGCGCCAACAGAATCTGGGCTTAGCGCCACAGCTTCGCGTGACATTTTCACAGCGTCTTCCAGTTTTCCTTCGACTATGTAACGAAGAGCCAACTGGACTCGAGCCGGAACACTGTCAGGCGTCACCTTCAGTTCTTCCAAAAACTCGGGGGCGCACTGTTCGGGATGACGTGCTGCCAGGTAGGTACCATAAAAATAGTGCACGTTCGGAAACTTTGGATACTTCGAGAGGAGGGTGCGAAAATCTTCTTCTGCCTCGGCAGGGGGTTGAGTGGCCAAGTCCCAGAAGGCCTTGCCCGCCATGGTTACGACCTCACGCTGGTTCACCGGCACATCTGTCGGTAGGATCGGCATGCGCAGCCCAGTCAGGCCCGCGGCAAACATCATGTCGGGATTGCTCCGAACTTTCAGCGCGACGCGCACAAGAACCTCCTGCGCCACTTCGAAGGCGCCTTGGCGCGTCAGCAACATGGCCAGATGGTAGTCGGCGATGTCGAGCAATTCCCCGCCCGCTTGCCGGACCGACACCAGCATATGAGCCTTCTTCAGATGATCGAAAGAGGCATCAAATTGTTTAACACGGAACTCACAGAGGCCGAGCAGGGCCCAACCGGGTGCCGCGGAAGCGTCCAGCGCCACCATGCGAACTAAGGCGTCGCGGCATGCGGAATAGTGATCGCGTTGGTATTCGATCATACCGAGATCCCACCAGCCCTGAGCCCATTCGGGCTTTAACTTGACCGCCTGCCGATAGAGATCTACAGCCGCTTCCGGGTGGTTGGCTTCATACGCCTGCTGCGCCTTTGTGGCAAGGTTTTCAAAGCTCGAATTAGGGGCTTGGTGCGCTGCGGCGGCCGAGGCGAGCACCAGCAGGATGGCGATTTGTCGCTTCACTTTTTTTTCAAACTCCGCCCCAGTTCCTGATCGTGTCCTTGCAGGGCCTGGTCCAATTCCTCGGCAGCTTTGCGCTCTTTTCGGCCATCTGCCGGGCGTCCCAGCCGAAAGTAAATGGCCGATAAACTGCGATGTGCCTCGATGTATTCCGGAGCATCCCTGATGAGTGATTCAAGCAGCGCCGCAGAGCGCTCGTCGTTGCCTTCGGTCGAGTACTGAATCGCTAACTGATAACGGATCCTGATCTCTTTCGGCTGCAGATGGAATGCGTGTTCCAGCAGCGAGTGCGATTCCTTGAGTCGGCCTTGCTGGCGGAGGAGAGTACCTAGGAGTAAAAGGGACTCGAAGTAATTGGGATCCAGGTTCAAAGCCGCGCGCAATGCGGTCTCGGCTGCGGGAAGGTTGGAATCGATGAATTCCAGCCGACCCCGTAAACTGAAAGCCTCCGGAAGCCGCGGATTCAGTGCAATGGCACGATCCAACTCTTCCATCGCGCCCTTGTGATCGTTGGCTTTGGTTCTTGTGTATGCCATCAGCATGTGCGCTTCAGCTGTGTCGCCTTTGCCGAGGATGCGCTGGATCATGAGCGCACCGCGCTCGTCCTCCCCACGATGTAGCAACGCGGTACCCAGCAGATAGGCCGCCGTGAGATCGCTCGGGTCGGCGTCTGCTATTGGAGTCAGCATCGCGACGACCCGCTCGTCTTCTCCCTGGCGCAGGTAACACTCTGCCAGCAGTAATGACACCTGGCGCCTTTGTGGATCGTTGGCGGGCACGACTGCGTAGACGGCCTCGAAGTCTTTTACCGCTCCATCCAGATTGCCAGTTTTGTAGTAGGCCAAAGCGAGATTGAAGCGGATGCCGTAATTCGAGGGCTGCGCTTTGAGGGCGAGGGTATATTCACGAATCGCTTCGGAGTAGCGCGACTCATGAGCCAGAGCCGCACCTAAATTGGAGCGAACCGCAGCCGCTTCAGGATGAGATTTCAGGTAAGACTGATAGGCTGTGATTGCCTCTGCATAATGGCCGGATTGGTGCAGTTCGACGGCGCGACTGAGCAATTCCTGGCCGGAGCTGTTCTGGGCTGAGGCTGAAGCCATCCCTAGCACGCCGACCAGGATCCATCGCCATACCACGAAATTTCCCCACCCAGGACTGAGTATATCCAAGTGCCCAACCCTCGAGCCCACTACTCCACCCGGAAATCGACTTTCTCTTCCGCTTTGGACTCGCCCTGCGCAACGCCGATGCGGATTTCATAGGCGCCGGGAGTAAATTTATCAGCCGGCAGATTCGCGATGTAGGGAATTCGTCCATCTTTTTGAGCGTCGGGCAGAGGCGCCTCGGCGGCTCCAAGATACTGGCCCTCCTTATAGAACGCCATGCTGAGCTTGGGATGATCGGCAACGGCGCGGTCCGGGTAGATCGAGAAATAGAACGGGAGAACGTTCCCGGGACCTCCTTTGAGCCTATCGGAGAGAGTCGGGACAATCTTGCCGCCGGGAAAATAGAATGCATCGAGAATCTGATTGTCTTTCAGAGGGTCTGTTCGGCGAATCACCACCACGTTGCTGATGGACAACTTGTCAGAAGATGCCGGCACAGTGACTGTCGTCTTCTTCACCCCGATCTTGTTGCCGTTGCGATCCATCAATGCTGCCTCGAACGTATAAGTGCCCGGAGCCAGCTCGGTTCGGAAGGTCTGAAGCAAATTCCCCGCCTTATAAGCATCGACTTTGTCCAGATCGACCTGTACCGCGAAGTCTTTGCTGAACTTTTCGACAATTTCGCCATGGGAGTCCTTGAACACAGCCAAAATCGCCGCATCGACCGCGGCGGTTTTCTTGTCGGGCTGAGGAGAGAAAGCCATTTCCTTGAGCGGCGCTTCTAATGTAACCATGTACTCGACTTTTGGACCGTGATCATTGAACCGCTCAGCGGCAGCCTGGAAAGTCACATCCGTGGGCCCTGGCGTGGCATCCAATGCATTCAACAGAGGCAACTCGTAAGCGTACATCTGTTGCCCACCTTTAAGCTGGGGTAGCGCAAAATAGCCGCTGCGAGTGTGCACGATGACATCCGGGCGATCCACGCGGACCGTTATCTTCCGGAATTTGCCGTCGAATACGGAGATGTGAGGGTTATAAGCGGATTCGTAGTAAGACCGCACTTCGTCCATAGCCACCCGGAGGGGGGCCCGCAAGTCATTGGTTTCAGCGATCGTTGTTCCACCGGTTTGCTGTGAGAGATCACGCAACCAGAGTAGCGGATTGGAGCGTAGAGCGGTTTCGGCATTCTCTGAGGCACGGGCTTGAGCCGTGGAGACCTCGCCCACACCTCCCTTCAACTGCTGATTGCGTACTTCACTCAGAGCATCGTTCAACTGCGTGCGTCCTTCACTGCCTTCGCTCCATGCCCCGTTGGTTTTCCGATCAGTAGCAGAACCTAGAGCCACGAGGCCCTTTGGGTCAACCGTGTAGAACGTAACGTTGCTGCGATTTGCCATGCTGATCAGATTCGCGTACTGCTCCTTCACTGCCTCCGGTATGGACAAAGCGGGATTGAAGTACAAGACCACCTTGCGGCCGGGCAGTTGTGATTGCGCCATCACTAGCGCCATCAAGGCATCCAGATCGGCGCGGGCGTGGTACTCGCGGTCAGCGGCATCGGCCTGCTGGAGCATATCGTACTGCAGTTTGGCCATTCTCCACGTAACCGCACCTTGAATCTGGCTCGAACTTGGACCGCCTCCTCCAGGGCCCGAGGCTGACGACAGCGAAGGCTCGCCCTGCGCTACAGTCTGCTGAAGAGACTCCTTTATGGACGCCGACTGATTCGAGTATTGGACAAAGGACCACATTGACGACTTATCCAGGCTCTTCAGCAGTTCTGCATGATCCTGGGTAAAAGGCTGGATACAGTGCAGCTTCTGGTCGATCGTCAGGATCGAGTAATACAAGTTCTGCTCCGGAGAGGTATCCAGAATGTCTTTCACGGCTTGACGGAAAAATCGTTTACCGTCTACATCCAGCCCCTGAAAGACAAGTGTAACCAGGCGGATCTCGCGCATGGGATCTAGTCGCAGGGGACCGCTCGCAGGAGCCGTGGGGCTGAGGTCGTGGGCGCTGGTGCCCTCAAGCAGGCGAAATGAGGTCAGCTTCTGCTCCACGCCATCTTCAAAAACATGTATCTCTTCTGGCCTGACATCACGAACCGCTTTACCTTTCTTATCGCGGAAGACCATGTCGAGCAGGACTTCTTGAGCTGACGTTCGAACGGTCGTCGTGGGGGTTTGATCCTGCGTGCTTTGTTGCGTTGGGCCCTGAGCCAACAGAGCGGGTGCCAAAAGCAGGAATCCCGCGAGCGGAGCTGACAAACGATTCATGGTTCAGCCTCCTTGACGGTTGCTGGACAAAGAGATCCAGTCTGCGAACCAATCTGAGAACCAAGCAGAGTCTAGTACAACCAGCGATAGTTTTTCAGGGATTTCACAGTGTATAGACGGTGCCCAAGGCCGAAATCCACGTTGGCGGCGATCATGGGAAAGACGCGACCATTACGTGATTTGGGAATCTCTCGATTTTAGTAGATCGTCCAACGGATTATGCTTCCTCTGCGCCATCCTGGCCGCTCATTGTCCTTCATCAATTACTTCAATCGCCCTCACTTCGGCGTAGTTGACCTTGGGCGAGAACGAAATCAGGAGCTTCCCTTGTCCATTCGGATGCAGATGATTGAACGTGCGAACCACCGGACGGAACGCACCACCGGCAGCCTGGAAGATGTCGAAATCCTTCAGGAGCATCAAGCCATTGCAGCTTACATCGAAAACTCTGCACCCGGGACCCCGGCAGAGACCGGTAGGCACCAGCGGACCGAAAAATGATTCCATGAAGTGCAATTTCACCGTATAGCTGCCGACTGGGACAGGGACCGCATAACTGAAGTTGCCAAAGCGCTCGGCGGCGTAAAGTTCTGGAACATTCGGTCCCGCACCCGGGTTGGTAAATGCGCCATCCCGTCCACCAATGTAATAGGTGTCGCCACTCCATCGTGTACCGTCGCCGTCAACGAAATCGGACTTGTGAGCAGAAAGTCGGATCGGCTTCAACTTTCCCCGGATTCCCGGAGTCAACTCCAGCGCACTGACGAAGGGCCTCTCGGCTGACGGGATAAACTCCAGATGCACTTTGCCATCCGCCGCAGGGGAAATATCTTTGAATGCTCGAACATCGACTGCGGCCGAACCCGCGTCTGCAATAGCGTCGAAGCCCGACAGGATCCGGCGTCCGTTGACATCGACCTGAAAATGGCGGACGTTCTGAGCATCTTGCCCCTCCGCCACCATCTTATGTCGTATAGGATCTGCAAAGTAAAGTCGGAGCTCGTATACACCGTTGGGGACAGGAATATCGTATCGGAACCCGCTCTGGGCCAGCACAGATTCCATCGAAGCCCCCTCCCTGACTGTTTTGAAGAGGTTGGGATCAGGCACGGGTGGAAACAGATCTTGTGGACCGGAATTGAAAACGCCTCCTTCATAGAACTCGTCGGACTCCCAGCGTCGGCCCCAAATATCGACGTAGGGATCTCCGGCTTTTCCAGCAGCGATGCGGATCTCCCCGGCGACCGCCACCGCACGGGGGGCGTTCCCACCACTTGGCGGATTGACCTTGGCTAGGTCCGCGTTCGCGTTGGTAGTCGCAATGGTCGAGGCTTGGGATTTCTTCGACCGCGGCCCGACTATGAGCCACACCGCCGCGGCGACCGCCAGGACCGTCAACGCGAACAGCAGCACGATGTGGGGTCTGCGACGAGACCCTCCTTGAAACTCTGGGGGAGACGGCACTTGCTGCAAACCTAACGGCTCTGGCCGAGTCTCAAAGGACGGTAAATAGCGGCCCTTTGGGATGGTAATGATCACCGGCTCACACTTGCCGTCGTTAGCGAAATGATGCTCCAGCTTGAGCCGCAAAAGGCGGGCTTGCGAACGAACAATATTGTCTTCGTTGGGGTTATACCCAGGCGGTCGGCCGAAGACATGAATCCCGATTTGCTGCTCGGTGGCGGCCGCCCGTTGGTTGTCAATTGCGCATCGGCAGACATAAACCAGGAAGGCCCGAAGTTTGGGAGACTTCTCAAAGGTGCTGCTTGCCACCACGCGGCGCACCAAATCCTCGCGCGAATCTGTGGCGTCGACCATTGGGTCTTCGGGACTCAAGACCGTATCGCCTTTTCCGGTCGTCGGGATATGTACTTCAAAAGCCAAAGCTCGGTCCCCAAAATGGGGATTATCCCACGAAAAGGGCACTTCAGCACTAAGTTCGTTCCGGCGAAATCCATTGAGGACGACGCAACCATCAGTTGGCTACCCGGCTGCAAATTGCAGCTCAAACTGGCAGAGTGCTACTCCAGTTCCGAGATTCTGCCGCGTGACGAACGCAATTTAAGGACCGGAAAACAGGCGTCCAATGTCCCCGTGTCCAATGTGCTTCGTTTGCCAACGATTGGAAACCAATATCGTGTCGGGCGGTGATAGCCTTAAGATCGTTCTTGTCATATGAGCAGATTGGATGGCGACGCTGTACCCCGTGTCTTCTTCCGAACAGACCCATGGATACCCTGGCGCATGAATGCCGTCCGTCAGAGAATCGTCCGAACTTCCATGATTCTGCTCTGTGGCGCCCTGTCGTTAAGCGGGAATAAAAAAGGATACGCTGACATTTCCGGCAACCTGATTCGGCTGAACGCGGCCCCGGGAATGGCTGTCAATTCTCGTGACGAAATCACAAATTTGGCGGATGCGACCGCCAGCTACCCGGCTACAGGCAATGACGATCACAAGCAGGCGCCCGGCGAGGGGAAGCCAGAATCGTTTGAGGAGTTGGCGAGGGGTGCCCAAGCGGCAATGGAGGCCGACCGTGTTCAGGAAGCAATCCGCCTGTATATCCAGGCGACCAAACTCCGGCCAGACTGGAGCGAGGGATGGTGGCACATCGGGACTCTTCTGTTTGATGCAGGGCACTTCGGGGAAGCACGCGCTGCCTTCGCAGACTTTGTGAGGACCGAGCGGAAACAGCCGGGTCCCGGCTTCGGAATGCTTGGCCTGAGCGAATTCCAGTTGCGGCATTATACCCGCGCACTATCAGATCTGGAACGCGGTATACAGTTGGGCTTGGGAACCAACCCGGAATTCACTCGAACTGTGTTGTATCGCGATGCGGTCGTAAACACCCTCTCGCACCATCCCGAAATTGCACTTCAACGCTTGACCTTGATCGCAAATCTGGAAGCCGCCGCGCACCCCGACGCTCCGAAAGACGCAGTGCTCTCCGACGTCGAACTGCTCGACGCCTTCGGGACCGCCGCGTTACAAATTCGGAAGCTGCCGACCGAACTTCCCGCGACACAACTGCCATTGGTTCGCAAGGTCGGACATGCGCAGGCGCAAGTCGCGCTGCAGGATCGAGTCGCGGCCGAAGAAGAGCTAAAGCAAGTCCTCACCACTTATGGTTCCGACCCCGGTGTGCACTACGTGTATGGTGTGTTTCTGCTCAAGGAGCATCCTCCGCTTGCCGTTGATGAATTCCGGCGCGAGATCGAAATTTCCCCCTCTCACGACGGGGCGCGAATTCAGCTCGCTCTTGAATTTCTGCGTACAGCGGACTACGAGGAGGGCCTGAAGTATGCCCGGGAGGCGGTGGCATTGGCGCCGGACAACTTTGTGGCTCATGTGGCATGCGGCAGGTTGTGGCTGGCGTTGGATAAAACGGATCGAGCTATGCCAGAGTTGCGAACCGCTGTCAAGCTGGCTCCCCGCAGTCCGGACGCGCACTTCGCTCTCTCTCAGGCTTTATCTCGGGCAGGACGCAATAATGAGGCTTCACGCGAACGGGCGGAGTTCACACGCCTGAAGGCCTTGAGCGACGCAGCGAACCGCTGACAGACGGCCTCGAAGGCTCACCCCTATGCTAGACTGACGCTGATCAATGCTTCGGCTCTTCATCTTTATAGTTGGAATCCTCGCTCTCGCACTCACGATTGAGATCTGGGCAGACGCAGTCATCAGCACCATCCGCTTCGAAGATGTCACCAGCCGGTCAGGTGTGCAGTTCGTGGCAGATAGTTGTCCGACCCCGAACAAGAATCAACCGGAGACGATGATCTCGGGCGTCGGGCTCATCGATTACGATAATGACGGATATCTAGACATCTTCTTCATTAACGGCGCGGCGCTGCCGTCTCTCAAGAAAGAATCCTCGAAGTACTACAACCGGCTGTTCCACAACAACCACGACGGAACTTTCACCGATGTCACGGAAAAGGCCGGATTGGCAGGTGACGGCTACGACATGGGCGTTGCTGTCGGTGATTTTGACAATGATGGATGGGAAGACATTTACGTCGCCAGCGTGACCAAGAATCATCTCTATCGGAATAACGGTAACGGCACTTTTACGGATGTGACCGACAAAGCCGGAGTCGGCGCGCCAACTTATAAGGGCCAAAAGATGTGGAGCGCTGCCGCTGGTTGGGTCGACTATAACAATGATGGCAAACTGGACCTTTTTGTTTCTAACTATTGCAAATGGGAAGTGAACAAAGACCCGGTGTGCTTGAGTGGCGGCCGGCTGAGAGCCTATTGTCATCCAAAATTTTATGAGCCTCTGCCGTCCACGCTCTATCGAAATAACGGCGACGGCACCTTTACCGACGTATCAGAAGAAACCGGTATCTCGAAGCACCTCAGCAAGGGAATGGGGATAGGATTCAACGATTATGATGGCGACGGTTTCACCGACATTTTCGTCGCCAATGACAACATGCCGAACGCGCTCTTCCACAATCTCAAAGGTAAGACGTTTGAAGAAGTGGCCATGGATGCGGGCGTGGCGTACTCGGAGAATGGCAAGGCTGTCTCAGGCATGGGTGCCGAGTTTCGCGATCTGGATAATGATGGCTTGCCGGACATCTGGCACACGGCAACAGAACTGGAAACCTTTCCCCTTTTTCGGAATCGCGGCAACGGTATCTTCATTGATGTCACAGGCCGGAGTGGTCTGGCGCGGCCGACTCTGCAAATGTCAGGGTGGTCTAATGGGGTTGCCGATTTCGACAACGACGGCTTGAAAGATCTGTTCGTCGCGCGTGGCAACGTGCTGGACAACATCGCCGAGTTCTCGAGCCGCACATACGGGGAGCCGAATACGATCTTCCGCAACTTGGGCAAGATGACGTTCCAAGACGTGACAGCACAGGCGGGCCCCGACATGCAGATCTCCGAACCGTACCGCGGAGCCGCTATCGGCGATCTAGACAACGACGGGCGCCTGGACATGGTCGTCACAGTGTTGAACGGCAAAGCCAGGATTCTGCGTAACGTATCAGCGAACAACAATAGCTGGATCGCCTTCAAACTGGTCGGCACGCACAGTAACCGCATGGCGATCGGGGCACAACTCAAATTGACTACCGAGGACGGCAACAGCCAGTACGACATCGTATCGACGAGCGCGGGATACGGGGCATCGCGCGATCCACGCCCGCACTTCGGTCTGGGAGCATTCAAGACTGTCAAGCAGTTGGAAATCCGCTGGCCAAGCGGCGCACGTCAAGTATTGAAAGATCTACCCGCTAATAAAATCCATCGCATCGAAGAACCTTAGAAATTTGCGGGAACGACGAGACTCGGCCCCGCGCCCACCGCTTGTGCTCATGATAAAGATAGGCGACGAAAAGGGCTGAGCGGCCCAGAGACCCGAGTTGTAGAACAGGATGATATGTTCCTTAATACTATTCTCTAAATAGGTATGTGCAGTAAGAAAGGTGAACTTCAGCAGCCGGATCGCGTGAGTCTGCTGATATCTGAGCACCATCAATTGCACCATGTGTAGTCCGCTCACGACCAAAACGGGCGCCAGGATGAGCAGTGTTGCCCATCCCAGTTGGCGGTGCAGCTTGAACTTGCGCCGGCTGACCAACCACGACTGAAAGAATCGGAACCGTCCCACTGCGTTCGAAAAACCCTCGTCGCGTGATCTCATCTTTATGATGGATTTTCATCACGCGGTAATTCCTTTACGGGCGCAGAAACATTGTTTACTCTGGTGAACTCGATCACGGAATCGTGATCGTTGTTGCATCTCCAAACTTGGGACCGGGCGATTGGAAGTCGGCCGCAGCGCAAATGTTGTTGCCGCCGATCAAGAAGCAGCCTGCACCATCTTGCACGTCGAATTCGAGCTCATAGGTTCCCGACGCAATCGGGCCGACTACGACCTTGAATGATCCATTGCCATGGATGTCGGTGGTCACCACGCCCAATTCGACCGCGGCAGTGTGGAATTCTGAACAACGGAAATTGTGTTTCGGTCACAAAGCAAGATGTGACCAAGACCACGACGAGGTCAGCTGTGCGCACTTGTGGCTCGTATGTCCTGCTGGGGAGTCGAGAAACTGCGAGTGCCAGTGCCCTCGATCCTGGCGTAAGGTACCACTTGGTACTTTGATATCAACTAGTTACACCTCATTGTTGGCGACTGCGTCCCCGCGCTTCGTGTTCCGTCGCGAAACTGTTGAGTCACATGTTATCGTCCCCTTAATGTACCCAGATCGTCTCAAGTATGGAGCCAGCGCCTCCCGGCAGAGAAGCGCGGAGCGGTGACAGTTTGTTTCATAGACGGTGAAGCAACAGACCTGCAACTGCAGCGCACGCGATTACAAGCGGTTCCGGTACTTTCCACCGAAATAGCACGACCAATGTGATCAGGCAAATCAGGGCAGTGTACACGTCGAAGACAGAGCGTCTCGCGAGCACGACGACTGCGCCGGCAATCGCGCCGGTAGCAGCCGCGGTGACGCCACGAACGAAGGCATTGATTTGCGGGTTCTTGGCCCAGCGCTTGTACGACGGCGCCAGCACCACGACGACAAGGTAGACCGGTAAGAAAATCCCTAAAGCAGCCGCCGACGCTCCAGAGATACCCCCAACAAGATACCCAATGAACGCCACCGTAATGACGACCGGCCCCGGCGTAATCATCGCCACTGCCACGGCATCCACGAATTGGTGCTCATTAAGCCAATGGTGGCCCTGAACAACTCCGCCGTAGAGAAACGGCACAACGGCGAGACCGCTACCGAAGACGAATAACCCGGCCTTGGCGAAGTAGAAGAATATCTGCAGTAGTGTTCCTCCCTTGCCAGCAAGACTGATCGTTCCGGGTACCAGCAGAGAGCTCGCGGTTTTGCGTACGGGCAAGCGTGCCGGCATCGCTTTGACCAGCATCGCCACGAACCCACTGAGGAAGAATAGCCAAATGATTTCTCTTGAAGTCCATGCGGTGGAGACTCCGAGAACGATGAAGATGGCCCACAGTAATCTGTCTTTGCCTAGAGTCAGCTTCGCCAATTTGAAAGTGGAGCGTGCGATGATGCCGATCACTGAAGCGCCAATCCCATAGAACATTCCCTGCATCCAGGGAAGTCCGCCAAACCGAACGTATGCCGCAGATAAGGCAAGCACCATCAAGAATGACGGCAGGATGAAGGCGATTGCGATTGCAGTCGCACCAACCAATCCGGAGTGAATGTATCCCAGGTAAATGGCAAGTTGCGCCGCCAGCGGACCAGGAGCAAGCTGGGCAAGCGCAAGCCCCTCTATATAGTCTTCCTTCCGAACCCATCGGCGATCGTCGACCAAGTCCTGTTGCATGTGACCCGCGAGCGCTATGGGCCCTCCAAACCCGACGGTGCCGAGCCACAGGAAATACCCAGCAAAACGCGTCAATGAGACGCGCTCTTGCTGAGTTTCCACCGTGATGGCAACGGTTATCATTTCGCGGAATTTGTCTGATCCAGAGCTGCTCGAAGACCTTTTGCCAGCTTGACGGCGTCATCGTTTGCCCAGAAGTGCATGAAGAACAGGCGCGGTTCCTCCATCAACATATGGCTGTGTACTGCTGTGACGGCGATTCCATTCTGACGCAGGGCTTTCATCACGGGATTCACTTCCTTGTTCAAGAGGACAAAGTCTCCGGTGATTGCGGCCTTACCATTGCCCGTCGGCTGGAAGTTAAGAGCAGTCGCAACACCCATGCTTGGAGGAACGCTCATCCCCGAATCAGTAATTGTTTCAGCGCGAGGTACGCCGACCTGCAGAACTCCGCCGTTGACTTTTCCGCTATGACCCAAAGCCTGCTCAACTTGCTTCTGATCGAATCCCAATTCTGATGTTGGAGGCGTGGCTGCCGCGGCTTCTGCAGGTGGCGTATGAGTCAACGCTAGAGCATCTTTGATGGCCTTCGCCATCTGTAGAGGATCACCATGACTCGCAATGTGCATATAAAGAATCCGTGGAGACTCTCCAATCAAGTGATTGTGGACAGCGGATTCCTGAATACCGCCTTCCTGAAGCTTGGCCATGACGGGTTGGATCTCGCTTTCGGTCAAGACTAGATCGCCCATCACCATGGCTGCATTTCCATCTTTCTTGAATGCCGCCCAGGAACCGAGCGCCAGCGCAGGTTTGATTTCCACGCCATCGAGCGTTACATGAAGGTCCTTTCGTGGCATCCCGAAGCGAATTGCATCTCCCGAGACTTGGCCCGTTCGGCCCATGGCGTCCTCAACAGGCTTCCAGTCGGTCGTCGAAGATGGCGTTTGAGCAGTTGCGAGTGTTGTCGCCAGAAAAAGAACTACCAGCGTGCCTAGAGACTTGCCGGACTGTGTTCCAAACATACGATCCTCCATATTTCAACTGCGAGTTTCAATGACGTTCCAGCCTGTTCGCGAATGGCTTTTTCAGACGGTCGTTAGTCAACAGGAGTCGTGACATCAAATCCTCTCGCCGGTTCATCCCTGACCGTTGTACAAACCTTCAATCAACTGCATACCTCGCCTAAGCAACTCTTCATCGCTGACATTCTGCTTCGCCCATCCGACCAGCACTCGATCTAGTCCTGCGCCTTCATTGCGGCCGAACTTCTCATCTTCCAGATCTGCGTCATGAACAATCTGAGCGATAGCCTGAACCTTCGGATCACGAATCTGGAACTCTTTGCATAATGTTTCGAAGGTGCAATCATCGCCCCGATGTCCAAAACCGCCACCATGGAACATGTCAAAGGGAACGGCTTTGGGATGCCGGGATGGATCGTTGTCAAAAACGAACTTCGCGTTCTTGTCGATGAAATGAGTGATCAACCAAGCCGATGAGACGCGATCGATGCCAGGGCGCGGCCGCGTGATCCACGTTCGGTTCAGATATTCCTTCCTGGCACGTTGTGCATTCCCCTGCGACTTGGACAGCGGCGACTTGACTTCTTCCGTGCGGTCGAGCATTGCTTCCAATCGGCTTTGAGCCGGACTGTTGAAGAAATCGATGGCTGAGATCTCGGAAAAGCGCTTTCGTATTCGCCCCAAAGCCCCCACTGTTCGTTTCGAGGACTTCAGAATCTTCTTCAGTTCGGACTGCAATTGCTCGTAATCCTTCGAACGGGCGTCCACAAAGTTTCGTCGAAGCTCGTCGTCAGGACTGTCATCAAACGACTGGACCCTGAGCACCGAGGCTTGGCCCTTGAACTTTCGGATCGTGACCGCCAACCACTCGAAGTGCTCTAACGTTTGCGGGTTGTTCGGGAGCAAATAACCTCCACTATCAAGCGGCAGTGCTCCATAACGCTTGAGCTTTCTCCAAACCTCCACACGCTGGCTGGCCTGTGTTGTAGGCAGGTTGAACATCAATACAATCCAAGCCGTGTTGGCGCTAGGCGCTGTAACAGGCATGTCATACAATGTTATATATATAACGCATCTTATTGCAAGCGAGCCTCAGCGCCTTTTAGAGCAGTCGAGCGTCTGTTCTGTCTGGGAAGATGCCCGACACCAAGAATTCAGCCAATGTTCATGTCGATTGGCTAGGATTTGTTTGCAATCCTGACAGGCACGAGATCGGGGAGGAGAGATTATGAAAATGGCACTCGGGTTCTTCATGATGGCAATGACCTTTCTGCTGAGTTTCAGCTCGAAAGCACAGACAGCCGGCCCCACGCTGAAGGAAGCGGCGAAGTTTGACTTGCCAGGACCGGTCGGAAAACGATTCGATTACTTGACGGTGGATACGGACGATCATTACCTCATTTCAGCGCACCTTGGGGCGGATCAGACCTACGTGATTGATCTTCGGACAAACAAGGTGGTGGCCACGGTGAAGGACACACCCGGAGCGGAGGGTGTGGAATACGTTCCCGAGTTGAAGAAGTTTTATACCTCGAATGCTCACGACAACACCATCGGGGTTGTCGATCTCAAGCAAATGAAGGTCATCAAGAAACTCAAGACCGAAGCCAAGCCGGACGGAAGTGCGTATGCCGCTCCCTTCCACAAGTTGTATGTCTCCGATGAACGGGGCAAGGCGGAAGCGGTGGTCGATGTCCAGAAAGATGAGATTGTGCGCACGTTGCACTTCGACAGCGAGATTGGAATGCCCCAATACGATCCGGTCGCACGCGAGGTGTACGTCAACCTTCAGGACCAGAACATTTTCGCTGTGATTGACCCGGCGACTGACCAGGTGATCGGCCGGTATCCCGTAGGACGATGCAAGGGAAACCACGGCATGGCGCTGGATCCGGAGCACCACCGTGCATTTCTCTCCTGCGAGGAGAACGAGTTGATGACCGCTTTCGATTTGGATAAACACACGGCAATTGCTTCACTACCGATACCGCGCGGCCCGGACGTCATCAAGTTTGATCCTGGCTTGCGACGAATCTATGTAGCTTGCTACAGCGGGGCGATTGCGGTTTTTCACGAGGACGATCCTGATCATTACAGGAAGCTTGAGGACTTTCATGTTCAGCATGCGGTTCATAGCCTCGCGGTCGACCCGGCTACGCATCGCGTGTACGCTCCGGAACAAGAGGAGGACGGAAAGGCAGTCGCACGGATGGTTGTCTATGAGGCAGTGAATCACTAGTCGTCCAGTTGAGCCATTGCGAATCGTGATTTGAATGTCTGCAACAAACCTATTTCCGGCGGCTCTCCGGGCGCTCACGTCCGATGCCCGGCTGCTTTTCCTCACGCGTTTCACTCGTCTGTTTGCCTATGGCTCGCTCTCGGTAATTCTAGTTTTCTATCTGGTAAGTCTGGGACTCAGCGAATCGCAAAGTGGACTCGTTCTCACACTGACGCTTGCTGGAGATATTGCGGTGTCGCTGTACCTGACGACACGCGCAGACCGGCTTGGACGGCGCCGAATGCTGTTGGTAGGAGCCATCCTGATGGCGCTGGCCGGCATAGCATTCGCTCTCACTAGCAATCTGATCTACCTCATCATTGCGGGAACGATTGGGGTCATTAGCCCCAGTGGCCATGAGGTTGGCCCGTTTCTCTCGATCGAACAAGCGTCACTGTCCCACTTAACGCCGGCCTCTTCTCGCACAGAAGTCTTCGCCTGGTACACGCTAACTGGATCGATGGCCACCGCGCTTGGTGCTCTGTTTGGTGGCGTCGTGACCCAAACCTTGCAGCAGAGGTCCATGACGCCCGCGGGGAGTTATCGAGCCATCGTGATTCTCTATGCCTTTCTCGGGATTGTCCTGGCTTGCCTTTTTACGCGAATCTCCTCGCTTATCGAGGTCAACAATCATCCGGAGAGCGGAGCTGAGGCCTCGCGTCTTGGAAGTTTCATGGGACTGGGCAGATCTCGGAACATCGTGTTGAAGCTGTCAGGGCTCTTCGCGCTAGACTCATTCGCGGGCGGTTTCGTGATCCAGAGCTTCGCGGCATATTGGTTCTACCTAAGATTCGGAACACAGCCAAAAACGCTGGGTGGAATCTTTTTCTGGGCGAACGTTTTTGCAGGAATCTCAGCGTTACTTGCTTCGCGTCTCGCGACTCGCATTGGACTGGTGCGCACTATGGTGGTCACTCACCTGCCTTCCAATCTTCTTCTGATCGCCGTGCCGCTGATGCCTACGCTTTCACTCGCAGTCTTGGTCCTGCTTCTCCGTTTTAGCATCAGCCAGATGGATGTTCCGACGAGGCAGTCCTATACCATGGCGGTCGTGGAAGCCAGAGAGCGGTCTGCTGCCGGAGGATTCACAGGAGTTGCGCGCACCACGGGTGCCGCGATCAGTCCATTACTCGCAGGCTTTCTGTTCGCTCGCCCTGGCCTCATCAACCTGCCCTTCTATATCGCCGGGACGCTAAAGGCCGTCTACGACCTGCTTCTCTATTTCTCCTTTCGGCAACTTCGCCCACCGGAGGAAGCTAGCGCCGAATGACAAAAAATTGCAGACGATTCTTTTCCGGTGAACGACGGATCAAAGGGCCTCGCCTGCTGGTAGTCATGTTTCTGGCAATAGCCGCGCATCGAGCCTCAGCTAAAGATGGTCCCAGTGCGGCAGCATTGATCCGCAATCCGTCGTCGATCGTGCTCGACGGACGACTGGATGAACCTGAATGGCGGGATGCCCCCGTACTCAGGCTTGTACAGCAATCTCCGAAACCAGGTGCGACCACTCCATACGAAACGGAAGTACGCATCATCGTGAGCGGCGATCGAATCTTCTTCGGTTTCGATTGCAAAGATCCGTATCCAACTCGACTCTCGATCCATTCCATGCGGCGGGACGAAACAATGGGCCAGGATGGGCAAACGCTTACCGACGATACAGTCAGCATCGTGCTCGACACCTACGGAGATCGCCGCACCGGTTATTTCTTTCAGATCAATGCGGCGGGCACCCGTACGGATGGTCTGATCTCGAATCCGGAGAGTGTGTCTCTCGATTGGGACGGCATCTGGGACGCACGAACCGCGAGGACCAAGGATGGATGGTCTGCTGAGATCGTGATCCCGTCGAGAACTTTGAGTTTTACGCGTGGGTTGGGGGAATGGGGCCTCAACCTTGAGCGATTCGTCCCACGCGAACGACTCGCCTTACGCTGGTCTTCCCACGCGAACGACTCGCCTTACGCTGGTCTTCCCCCACTCTCGACTCCTTCCTCTACGATCTCAGCCGCACGGGAACTTTGTCGGGTGTCGGCGATTTACACCAAGGACGTGGAGTGGAAATTTCGCCCTATGGCATTGGAAAGGCGAAAGAGTTCTACGGACAAAGCCCGCGCACCTGGCAAGCAACTGCCGGCGGCGAGATAACATGGAAAGCGACTCCGCAGCTTGCCACGGTGTTTACGCTGAACACTGACTTCGCCGAAACCGAGGTAGACACCCGGCAAATCAATCTCACCCGCTTTCCACTTTTCTTCCCGGAGAAGCGAGCCTTCTTTCTTGAAGGTGCCAATCAGTACGACTTTGGACTCGGGCTCGGAGGCGAATCGCCGCAGTTCATTCCATTCTTTAGTCGCCAAATTGGACTCTTGGATGGTGAACAGATTCCAATCAACGCGGGCATCAAACTAAACGGACGGGTCGGCAACTGGAATCTGGCATTGCTAGATGTGCAGACTCGCGAGACTATTGTGTCTCCCCGAGTGGTGGCGGATCTTTCGTTGCCCTCTTCCCGCGTTCCCGGCACCAATCTGCTCGCCGGCCGGGTGTCGTATGACTTCAACGAGAAGCTCCGCGTCGGCACGATTTTTACGAACGGAGACCCCGCCGCGCTGCGCCAGAACACTTTGGCTGGCATCGACGCCATCTGGCATACGTCCACGTTTCGGGGCAATAAGAATCTGCTTCTTGGTGCCTGGAGTGCGACAACGCAAGGCGACGTTGGTCCGGGCAGCAAGTTGGGATGGGGATTCAAGATTGACTATCCCAATGACTTGCTAGATTGCAATCTCAGCATTAATGAATATGGAAGAGCGCTCGAACCGCTATTAGGATTTCTCCCCCGCCCCGGAGTACGTCACACTGCCGCGGGTTGCAATTACCAGCCGCGCCCTTCAAAAGACGGCCCGTTCAACTGGATTCGACAAGAATTCTTCGAAAACCAGTACTCGCGTTACACCGACAGCAAAGGCATCGTGGAGTCTTGGGAGTATTTCATGGCTCCTGTCAATGTCAGCTTCGAAACGGGCGACCGTTTTGAGTTCAACTGGGACCCCCACGGGGAAACGCTGCTTGCACCCTTCGAGGTTGCACCCGGCGTCATAATCCCGCGCGGCTCTTACGACTTCACCCGCTGGCGTCTAGAAGCACAAACGAGCGAACATCGCCCTCTGCAATTCGGCACCACGACTTGGTTCGGAACGTTCTACAACGGCCATCTGACGCAATGGGAAGAGTACCTCCGATGGACGTCACCGAAAGGAAAAATCCAGTTGGATCTCGACATGGAAAACGACTTCGGCCACTTGCCGACTGGAAATTTCGTACAACGCCTGTGGTCGGTGCGCGCCGCCTATGCTTGGAATCCGAATCTCGTATTGTCCAGCTTCATCCAGTACGACACAGCTTCACAAAATGTGGGCACAAATACCCGCCTCCGTTGGACAATCCGACCGGGCAACGATCTCTTTATCGTATGGAACCGGGGCTGGCAAAGGATTGTCACCGGTCCTCACGTTAGCCTCGTTCCAGAAAGCGATCTCGTTGCTGTGAAGCTTCGATGGACGTTCCGTCCCTGAGAGACATTTCAGTTGAAATATTGGCGGGAGCGACGGGACTCGAACCCGCAGCCTCCTGCGTGACAGGCAGCGTTCTAACCAACTGAACTCCGCCCCCGCATATTAAAGATCGTCTGATACCGTCCGGTTCCCTCCGGCACCCTCACATTCCCTCCTGTACCGTTTGGCCGTGCCGTGACAGAGAATCTGGCCAATGTAACTAATTGAAATCAAACGGTGTCGGCGGACGTCGTTTGATACAAGAAGGAGTCGCGCGTCACTTCTACTCTTCCCAATACCTAAGCCAAATCCACTCACCCCCGATGATGTGCACAAGCGTGTCGCGCACGGAACGAAAGCTGCCGCCAAGGTCACGCGTGAACTCCTCAGAGCTAAGCCCGGACGCGGCTTGCAAAACTCTGTTATTGGCCCAGCGGTCGTACTGGTAGAGCAGCCGAATATCGTCGATTGTCATGATGGCTGCGGCCGAGTACTACCGCCCGACTGAGAATCGTAGCGTACGGCGTGTTGGGCGTCACAACGGGGAAATGGCGGGTACGTTTGATTTTGCGTGCTCATTGTTTCTGGCTACCCAGACTTGCGGCTGGTGAGCCGAATCTCGTGCCGAAGAAGTCGTCTTTATTCCATGCAGGGCGTTGGTCTTGCTGCGCCACGCTGTAACCCAACAGAAACAGCATCCCCGCCGCATTGACTCCCGCGTCGTAGTCGAGTGGCTGTTCCATGTTGTCCAGCGGTGTGTGGTACCGCGTCTCGATCCATTTCTTGATCACTTCCCCGCCGTCCGAGCCATTGCGAATCAGGATGGAGGGAATCCCCTGCAGTACGAAAAAATAGTGGTCGGAGCGAATGAACAGGTTCATCTCAGGCATCGGGTCGGGCGTGATGGAATGCCCCGTGAGCTGTGCTGCCCAGAGCGCATTCTGATTCAGGCTCGAATGTTCTCCGCCAATCGCGTTAAGGTCCTTGCTGGGATAGCGCAATCCGGGAGCGACATCGGTATTGATGTCGGCAACGAGGCTTTGTTTCGGGACCGTCGGGAAGTGAACGTAATAGTCGGCTCCCTCTGAGTTGCCTTCCTCGCCGGTGGGAAAAAAGAAGATGATCGACCGTCGGGGTGGCTTGGGCAATTTCGTGTAGGCTCGAGCGATTTCGACTACGTCGGCAACACCAGATGCGTTGTCCATCGGCATCCAGGTGCCAACTCGCTTCGGGTTCACGACCTCAACACGTAAGAATCTTCTGATCCGACTTGGTCATTTCAAACATCGCATGGCCGAACTTTTCATGCGGAAATTCACGGCGAACCCGCCATCCTTGGCTTTCATAGAAGTGAACGGCCCGAGTATTCGACTTGACCACACGAAGGCGAAATGTATTGTGCCCTCGACTGCGTATCTCGCGTTCCGCTTCTGCCAGCAACTTTCCGCCGATTCCAATCCTGCGAGCATCCTTTCTCACCCACAGATCACGGACCCATTCTTCGCTTGTCATTGTCACGCCGACGATCTTCTCGCCCAAGATTGCGACCCAAGCCGAATCCCAGTTTGCCTCTCCTATTGGCACTTGTCCGTTGAATAGATACGCAAACGTCTCGTCTGCAATGTTCTGAACGAGTTCATGGATCGCACCATTCTCGATTGGCCTCATGCGACGAATGAAAATGTCTACAGGCATGGTGGCACTATATCCGACCCTTTTTCAGAGGCGAGATTCGAATTCTACGTTAGCTCTTATTGGCGAGTGACGGGCAATCCAGAAGTCAAGTTTCCAATCGCCGACAAAACGCCAGGTAACTCTTATTTAGCCTCCTAAAGTCGTGTTTGCAGACCGGGAGGTTCACTCTTAAGGTCGATCAAAGAAACTCAACACCTCGTGCTGAAACCGCCGATGATCTTTTTCGAGCATCAGAGCGTGTCCCCCATCCGGAAGCAAGACGTATTTCTTGTCGTGCGTCCTAAGTTGCGAGTAAAAGGGCAGCAGGTCTTCCTCTTTCGCCGCATAATCTCGCTCTCCATGAATGATCATGGTGGGTACGGTGATCCGTGCCGGATCCAGAATGGGAAGATGCGCATTTTCGACGAACGTATTCGGAGCTTGCGGGTTGGCCTGTAAGACCTCCTTTACGATTTCATCGACCACGTCCGCTTCAGCCTGGGGGTGCTGCGCCAAGTCGCCTCTTACGAAGTCGCTGCGGATGGATTCCTCCGTCACGTCGCGATACTGCCCAAGAGGCTTCCCGCCGTTTTCCATCCTCTTTCTTCGGAACTCATTTAACTCAGCATTTCCTTTCCACCAGGGCGCGTAAAGGACCAACTTCGCAACCTTGTCGGGGTTCTCCATCGTGTACACACCCGCTCTCTGGGTACCCGCGGAGCAGCCGAGCAAGTTGACCTTGGTCACGCCTCGTAGCCGGGTTATATAGCCTACGGCTGCCGCGATATCGGCCGCTGCGGAGTGCGAATCCGTCCAATCTTTGTCAGTCTTGTCGGAACGGCCGTAGCCGTGGAGGTCAATGGCCCAGCCGTCATAGCCATTCTCGGCAAGAAAATCCATCAGCGAATAGTCGCGAATCTGCAGGTCGAAGAGTGGGCGACCCGACCACGTGCCTCCATGGACGAGGAGTACAACCTTGCCGTTGTTCGCGAAGGTGCCTTCCAGGCCAGCTTTGTGTTTCTCCCACAGGTAAATTCGAAGGCCATCTCTCATTACGTAGTGATCTTCGCCGCGAATGGGGTTGACGCTGGCTCCGGTGTCCCGAGATGCATCCGGTGCTACGCCGTCCGCGGCGGGCACGATTGCGCAACAGGCTAAGACCAAAACCAGAAACGAAAACGCATGTTGCATTGCTCGCAGCATCACTCATTCCTCTTCCTCTGGAACAATTGGCGACCGCGCCGAATCGACCGGAATGGATCGCGGCTAATGATGTAGATCGACGAGTTAGGCGTCAGCACTTGCCGGCCGGCCCCGATCTCGTCCGAAAGGGACTTGTTGATGCTGGCACCGGCAGTGTTTGGGGCCTGCGTGTTGTCGATCATCTGCGCTTGTGCTGTCAATCCTGACAGCAGGATCGCGATACCCGTGAAAGCGATGACTTTTCCAAATATCTTCATGATTTGACCTCCTGGTCAGAAATTGTGACGACCACTTACCGGGACGGAGCTGCTGTCTCTACCGTGGTAACGCATTCCCCGGTACCCACGGTGTGTAGTTAGTCGGTCTTCAGTGTTCTCACGTCCTTTCCCATCAACATGCCCGGCGCAGAGTACACACTCTGCGCCGGAATGCGCTATGGGATGTAAGAGAAATCCTCCGGCAACGGAGGAGAGATCGGGACCTCGAAGAACCTAAAGGGTTCGGGATGCTCGACCGTCTGGCCACTCGACCCAAGGAAAATGGCGATCTGCTCAAGTCCACTTTGCCCAATCGGCCCTGAGAGACCCGGCAGCATCCATCTCATCGTGTATGTGTGGGGGTTTTTGGAGACAGTATTGTCTTCTGCGTAGGCGAGGTCATTGCGATAAAAGGTCGCTACATCGGCATAGCCGCCGGCCCTCAGCAGCTGTGTGGTTCTTGGGTTCGGAGCCGACTGGTCCCCTTTTCCGAAGTTGACGAGAAAGGCTTTGGGTGCGACGCCACGGAGGGGTTCCTTCCGAATGTGCGGCGCATACGCAGCTCCATCTCCTGAGTTGGAGATCCACGCGAGATTGTCGAAATATTTCTGGATATCCATCGCGCCATCGACATGATCCGTGACGATCGACTGATTGCGGAGAGGAATGTTCTCATTGAAGTAGGGCGGGCTTACTGGAATGCCGCCCCATTCGGTGAGGCCGGGAGAATTGAGCAGCAACGGAACACGCGAGTCAAGGACATTGCCCACCTGCGAACGAGCGGAAGGTCGCATTCTCAGGAGATCGAAGCGGGAATTCAGTCCGGCGGGCGATGCTACCGCACCCACTTTTACATCCGGCTCGATTGCCAGAAATAGTTGTCCGAAAGCGCCTGCGCCGAAAGAAATACCGAAATAGGAAATTTGTGACGAATTCAGATCTGCGATGCCATCGCCATCCACATCGACGCCCACTTGGATGACACGCACCAGTTGCATCAAGTCAACAACATGTTGTCGAATTGCATCCCGCGCCCCGAGGCTTAGCGCGGTTGGCGAGATTGTAGAGACACCCTCGTTGTTCGCGATGACGCCGTCGCCATTAATATCCCTGCCGCGTCCTCCGGCAGGAAACTGCAAGGAGGAGCCATCCTTCATCGTGACGGTAAGGAAGCTTAAAGGGCCGTAAGCCTGGCCGACCACGTTGATGCAAGCCGTCGCAATCCCATGGCCGGCAAAAGCGGCGGCATAGAAATATGGCATTTCTTCTTTGTAGTCCCCGCCGCCAAGGCCGAATACGACCACCGGCCAACCTCCAGGTGGTGGGGTGCCGGCGGGCAGGAAGACGTTCAGGTACAGCGTGTCCATTTGCTGCACAGGCGGAACGCCGGACCTGGTGCCTACCGGAGGCATGATCGGCTCGTCGCCGATGTAGCGCGGAGACTCGAACTTGCCATAAGCAATACTCCCCACGGCTCCGGGTTTGTACTGATCGAGTAACAACAGAGGACTGGTTTCCCCGGGATACTGCGGTTTGAACGATTGAAAAGCCGGAGGGGTGACGTGAATCTGCTGCTGCCAATCGATGTTTTGGATATTGCTTGCCGAAAACACTGTGCGACTCCCGCCCGGTCCCAACTGAAAGCTCGCCGGTTTCGGAGTGTGCGCCTTAATTTGATCGCGAATGTGTTCGAGCACGGCGGTTGCGCTCTGAGTCGTGAAGACGCTCAGTCCGGCGATGCGTTCTGCAGAAACACCGAGCTCGTGTACCGCAGCTAATGCTTTCGCCATTTCGTCATGACGCACCTTTAGGCTGGTACTGCCCCGATTTACGTGGAAATCTACGCCAAGCAGGATTCCTGCCGGTGCGATTGAGGCGCCTGAGACATCGCGAACGCCCGTGGTCACAACGAAGGCATACCGTGCGTGCTGTTCGAGTTGCTCGTCGGATTCGACTGCAAGAACCCGGGTCGGAGGATCCCAAACGAGCTGATTTACACCGATAATCTTTGGGCGCCAGTTGTGTTGACCTCCATCGGTCATTGGGTCGTCGCCATCCCCCAGTTGCACGAGGAACACATCGCTGCTGTTTACACTGGCCGGATCAATGTCACCGTCAAACGGAACGGTCAGTCGGGTCTGCAGATTGAAACCGTCCAGTTGGTTGATAAGCCCGATGTCATTGCAATCCGAGGGACGCACGTTGCAGTCGGGTAGTGGAAGGTTCACCCGTACGCCCGTCCTTTGAAGGGGATCGCGCACGGTAAAGACGTCGCTCGGGAATATTCCTCTGTCTGGACTTTCTCCTACTGAGAGGACGTGGACCCTCCTTTTGATGTTTGGTATCGTCTGACCAGGAGAGACCATAACCAAGCAGGACAGAAGAAAAAGCAACACAAGCGGGAGGCGCGCGAACTGAAAACGTCTCGTCAATGTCATAACCAGAACTCCTTTTGCTTATCTCCCACGCATACTGCTTCCGGAGCAGATGCTTGACAATGGCGCAGTTCTGGAGATTTCATGACTTTGTGTGACGCCGCAAGTCACACAAACTTCGATAGTTGTCTTGCAGTCGCAGGCTGGCGATACAATGTCCTTCGCTTCCTCGTTGTAACCAATCATGCCGATAGAGCAGGTCCCATTTCCGAACCGTGTAAAACTCGGTGACGACTTTGAGCTTGACCCACGTGCTTATGAACTTCGTCGTGGCGGCCGGTCGCTCAAACTTGAGCGCATTCCCATGGAGTTGCTTCTGCTGCTGGTTGAACAGCGTGGGCAGCTAGTCACCCGAGAACAGATTATTGAAAAGATTTGGGGGAAGGATGTCTTCCTGGATGCCGATACCAGTATCAATTCAGCCGTACGCAAGATTCGGCAGGTTCTGAAGGACGACCCTGAGCAGCCGCGTTTCATACAGACCGTAACTGGTCGGGGCTATCGCTTCATAGCTTCGATCACGGAGGTAATATCGGATCAGCCGAGAACTGCCCCCAAGACAGAGCCTCTGCCCGCGGACCTTGTCGGCCAGACCATCTCGCACTATCGGATCCTGTCGAAGCTCGGCAGCGGTGGTATGGGCGTTGTCTACGAGGCGGAAGACGTTCGCCTGGGACGCCGCGTCGCTCTGAAACTCCTTCCCGAGCACCTTGTCCGAGACCCGAAAGCACTGCAACGATTTGAACGCGAGGCGCGAGCCGCCTCCTCCTTGAACCACCCGGGCATCTGCACAATCTATGAAGTCGAGGAGCAGGAGCACCAGCCGATCATCGTGATGGAGTTGCTGGAAGGCGAGAGTCTCAAAGATCGCATTCGCAAAAGATTAATCACGGTCAAAGAATGCCTGGACGTAAGCGTTCAGGTATCTGACGCGCTGCAAACAGCGCACACCAAGGGGATTATGCATCGCGACATTAAGCCGGGAAACATCTTCGTTGTCGGCGGAGGTCGCACGAAGATCCTCGATTTCGGACTGGCCAAGGTAATTCCTTCGGGTCTGGATCAGGCCGAGTTGCAGGAGGAGCCGCTGACTCTCGACGGCGTTCTTCCCGGAACCACCGCATACATGTCTCCGGAGCAGGTCCGCGGAGAAGAAATCGACACGCGCAGTGATCTGTTTTCGCTTGGCGTCGTGATGTACGAGATGGCTACTGGGCAGCGGCCCTTTAACGGGAAGAATCGCGTGTTGATCATGAATGCCATTCAGAACGAGACGCCGCCTTGCCCTAGCCGGCTAAACCCCAAGTTGCCAATGGGGCTGGACGACGTCATCGCTATGGCGCTGCAGAAGGACCGGGAAAAACGCCATCAGCATGCTGCCGACATTTGCTCCGAGGTGCAACAACTCAAGCAGAGGATGGAAAGAGGGGAGGCAGCGGTCCCGAGGGCCACCTCGATAAGGGCAGCGGCAGAGGCTCCAGCCGGAAATTCGCAGCACCGGAAGAAGCTTTGGGTCGGTGGACTGGTGGTAGCAGGAATTGTGCTGCTGTTCGCTTTAGGCTTCGGTATGCGCTGGCGGCACTCGGCTAGAACAACTTCTGCACCCATTCGGTCAGTCGCTGTGTTACCGCTGGAAAATCTTACCGGCGATCCCGATCAGCAATACTTCAGCGACGGAATGACCGACGCGATCATCACCGACTTAGCGGAGATCGGATCCTTGCGTGTTATCTCGCGCACTTCGGCCATGCATTACCGGGATTCGCACAAAACGCTTCCAGAGATCGCAAAAGAACTGGGAGTTGATGCCGTGGTGGAAGGCTCGGTTGCACGTGCCGGTAATCGCGTTCGAATCGACGCGCAGCTGATCCAGGCATCCGACGATCGCCACCTCTGGGCCAAAGGCTATGAGCGTGACATAAAGGATGTCCTCGCATTGCAGGGCGAACTTGCCCGGACCATCGCCTCCGAAGTTCGAGTGCAGTTATCTCCTAGCGAGGAAGCCCGCTTGACGAAGCCCCATCAAGTCAATCCCGAAGCATACGAGGCATACCTGGAGGGGCGTTTCTTCTGGAATAAGCGGAACAAAGAAGCAATCGGTAAGAGTGTCGAGTACTTCAACCAAGCGATCCGGATCGATCCCGGATACGCCTCGGCCTACGCGGGCTTGGCAGACGCCTACTTTATGAGCGCTTGTGGCATACCGTCGGGCCTTTCACCGAAAGAGGCTGCACCAAAAGCGAAGGCTGCTGCGCTCAAGGCAGTTGAATTAGATGACACTAGCGCCGAAGCACACACGGCCCTCGGTATGTTCATGCAGTGTTATGACGGCACCGCATCGGCGGTTGAGCAAGAATATCGAAAGGCAATCGGCCTTAACCCAAACTACGCATTGGCGCATCATTACTACGCACTGTTGCTCCTCGGCTGGCGCAACCAGGAAGGGCTCGAACAGGTACAAGAAGCATTGAGGCTTGACCCGGTATCGCCCAACACTAACGGTCTGTACGCGGACTTCCTCATGGAAACGAGGCAGTTCGACAAGGCAATCGAGCAGTTCCGAAAGACCGTCGAGTTGGACCCTCACCAATACAATTCGCGCGTCCGCCTGGGGTTCGCTTACGACCTCGTGCATCGTTATCGGGAGGCAGAGGGCGAGTTTCAGGAAGCAGAGAAGATCTCGCCTGAAACCCTGAGCTCCCAGGTAGGCCTGGCGTACACCTACGGGCTTGAGGGACGGAAAGCGGAAGTAGAAAAAATGCTGCCGACGCTTGAGACTCGCGCTGTGCAAGCTGGGCATCCTTGGTGGGTGTGCTTGCTCAATATCGGCCTTGACCGCAAGGAAGAAGCTATGCGCTGGTTGGAAAGGGCTCACACGGATGGGGATTTCTTCTTCAATCTCGACAGTCCACATGTGGACCCGTTGCGCGCGGATCCAAGGTTCCAGGATCTTGAGAAGCAGGTGAAAAACGACTACGCAAGTAAAACGGAAAAGTAGGGTTGAGTCATAATAGCCGCGCGGGTTGGGCGTCAACTTCGTAACTGCCGACGATTCTGGAGTTGATGGCGACAATGCCCGTTTATCAGGCACTAAGACGGTTCCTTGCGGTAAGACCCAAATCTCAAAAGCCGTGCGATCTCTGGCATTGTCGTTTTTTTTAGTTGGCTGGGGCCAGTCAAAAAGAATATGCGGCTTCTTCCCAGCTTGATGTGAGGCCAAAGCTTCTTTGAAGCACCCCTTCCAATCAAAATTCTTCGTATCCTGCTTTAGTTGGAACCCGAAAATGGGATTCCTCGAAGCCCCTGTAATCGACTTCTAGCAACCCGGCTTGGACCGGCCCCATTTGGGTCTTCTATTAATGCAACCGTTCTGCCGCCGGAAAGCAGCAATCCATCTGATTTTGGATTAATGCAGGCTTTCGCCAAACTACTTCCGCCAAAGATTTGGTTAATCTGCACCGGCCACAGAAAATCCGCCGTGCCGGTGCAAAAAGGAGCAGCATGCAGAAAGGAAGCCTCATGAAATCCAAACGCCAGAACGGACAGACAGTATGGGAGTTTCGCTGGCGCGATCGGACGAGCGGCAAGCCTGTCTATCGCCGAATTGTCCTCGGGACCACTCAACAGTTCGGGACGGAGGACACCTACACTCAATCAGTCACGCCCGCTAAGCGCGAAGCGGGTGCAGCGAAGGTGCTTTGTTCGGGTGCAGTCAAAAATGAAACCACTGCGTTCTGCGACAAACTCTTTAGAATGGTGGCGGGGACGACGGGACTCGAACCCGCGGCCTCTGCCGTGACAGTAACTGAAATCAAACGGTGTCGGCGGACATCGTTTGATACTGTAAGTCACGGTACGATACTTCTTATCGTCCCCTTAATGTCCCCTAGTTCCTGGCCTTCGTCTAGCTAGAGGCGGCTGTCGACCGCTTAGGCACATTGTTGTTTCGGATTCAGGAAACCATCTCAAATCGACTCATGGAACACAGAATCAATTTCGAGCGGGCACAAGAGTCGCCGCAAAGACCAAGGCTTCGCGATTCATGGGTAGGCTGAGGCTGCGCACTACCTTGTTGCTATCCAGGCCAAAAGAATATGCAAACAGATAAAAGTTTCGACCGTCTTTGGAACCGTCCGCAGTGATCCGGTAGGGCATAGTGACAGCCACAGACTCACCGGTGAAATTCCGGGGTGAAGCCCAGTCGCTTAAGCTCTGTGTGAACGTCGAGGAGGTGCCATCGGCGTATGTGACCGTGAAGGTCTGCAACTCCTGGTCGCCGTTGACGCCGACGGCAAGGATTTTCAAACTATCGAACTTTCCTTCCGGGAGCGTCACCATCTTGCCCGTAAGCGCGTCTGGAGCGTTGGCCGGGCCAACTTCAAACACAACGCCGCTACCGACCTGCTCCCGACCCAACAATTGTGCTGAAAGCGCAAAGCCGTCGCCATCCAGGCTCGCCGATGGTGCAAAGGTCGTGCCGTCGTTATAGATGACAGCGACGTTGTACGCCGATGCCAGATCGACTGGCACAGTGCCAGTAAGGACGGGCGTCACGGAAGCTGTCGCGGCGATGCTGCGAGATACATCTCCGGCCGTGCCCGTGATTGTGAACGAAGCAGTGGTTGGATTGGTAGACCGGTCTGCCGTTAGGGTGAGAGTGCTTGATCCTGCCGCACTGGCCGGAGCGAACGAAGCAGTCACGCCTGCGGGCAGTCCCGATGCGCTCAACGTGACGTTTCCGGTAAAGCTACCCCGTGGCATTACGATGACGCGGCTCGTGGCGCTGCGTCCCTGAGGCACCAAAACGCTCGATGAAGAAGTTGAGAGTGTGAAATCGCTTGGGCCGGCGCTAGGCGACGGAAGCACATCATAGAGTGGTTGGGCGGGCTGCACTGCAGGATTCTCGTTCGCTACAGACATCGCCAGAATACGGATGCGATCGTTGTCGGGAAGTTTGACGCTTTTTGTGCCCGGCGGCAGATCGATCGCGTACCCAAAAACATACGAATAGGAGTACGCGACGTTCTGGCCTGCTGCATTGTGATGGTGGCTGGAATACCAGGCCAAATCCGCCCGCTTAATGTAGGCGGACTTGAGGCCCACCATATCGCCGTAGTCGTCATGCGACGTATCCTTCGAAGTCCAGATGCGATCGTCCCACTGGCCGACAAATCCGCCCCATTCCTGGATGTTCAGCTGCACTTTCCGGCGGGCTATCTCAAACGTTGCGTTCTGATCGCCGTCGACTGACGACGCCAACAGGTACAGGCGGTTGTAGGCTCCCTCAGGCAGTTTGATGGCCTGTCCTTTTGCCACTACCGCATTGGGGGTGCCGGTCTTTGCCGGTGCTAGGTGAAATTGCACATCGTTGAACAGTATCTGGCTTGGCAACATCTCGGCTGGCAGCGAATTGCCCTTCCCGTCGAAGCCGCGCTCGGAATGATCGCCGTCATTGCTCGCGGTCGCGAGGTCGTATTGCAACAGAACCGATGTGGAATGGATGGTTGCCACTTTGGTCGAGGAAGGAGCCAACCGAACCGCGAACGTACGCGGCTGATTTGCACTGAAGGAAGTGACCAAGCTACCGGCGGTCACGTTCGCTGGCCCTACGGGCTGCTCTTGTCCGTTCACCTCACGTGCAGCGGTGATGGGCGCCGCGAAGGAGATCCGGACGTTCGATTGAGGCTCTCCCTCCAGTTCCACGAGCCGGACGACGACTTCGTCGCTTTGTTCTGCTTTCTTTACTGCCAGGACCCTTATGCGGGAGTTGCTGACAGTCAGGAGAGACATCTTCCTGCCTAGCGCGCCCGGGTGTTTTGACGTTGCGAAAGCAATCAGCGGCGCGTTCAATCGTTGCGCCTGCCAGTCGGTTTCCGCCTCGCGCCAGCCCATGGCATGACCGGCGATGCCGTACACAAATTCGTGATGTCCAATATCCTGCGTCCCTTGGTCGGCGTAGCCGCCTGCTGTGCCGGGGGTGCGAAGCAGAGTGAGGCGGATGGTGTTATCGGTGGGCTTGTCTGATCCATTCTTGCAGTCAGTCAGAATGGTGGCGCCGAACTCGCCGCTCATGTCAGTCAAATCGATCCACTGATGCGACGGAACCTCGAATTTGCGTGGCTCTGCCGTGGGGCGCTCGATCGTGCCGATGTCCCAGTTGTAAGTGGCCACATGATTTGAGGCGGTCAACGGGAAAGTAGCTTTGAGATTCGATTCGCGTGTGTTCCAGTCGATCACGTTTCCGAACTCGACGCGCTTTCCTGCGTCGCCCGCCGAAAGGCTGATCGTCTGGACGAAACGCGAGCCCGCCGTTTCCCGGGAGACTTCCAGTGTCACGCGGACCGGACCGCTTTCAACGACGCGGACCTGTACCGGGCCCGAGACGAACGTCTTTGGCGGAGCTTGCTCCTGATCCCAATCCATGTTCCACGCTGGCCACTGCCGCGGATTGTCGTAGGAAATCGCAAGACGCGCGGGCGCCGAGAGCAGCTCACGTCCTATCTCTTTGTCGAAGATGCTGGAAACATCGCCGTCGGAATTCAGCTTGACTCGGTAGTATTTATTCTCGAGTTCGTTTTTCGTCACTCGCAGCGGCGACGTAGAGGCTCCTGCAGTCGCTGCTCCTGGCTGCACGTCGTAAACGGCATAGCCCACCGATGGAACATTGGCGAGAAAGAGCACCTTGCCGTCCGAAATTTGTGCCGGCACATCTTTTCCATCTGGACCGGTCACGTGCACTGCCTTCGGTATACCGGCAGCAAAGGCGACAGCCGCGGTGACGACGTCCTGCCGTGCAACGTTAAGCTGATTGAAGACGACCAGCGGCACTCCATTGGCCTCAGTGTTGAGCCCTGCAGCAACGCCTTCCGTTGCGTTACTCAATACGCCGGAAAATTGGTTCATCGCGATAACATCATCATTCCAGGCAAACTCGTAGGACTTCGGTGTGGCGGTTCCTGCGGCGATGTCATGAAAATGTCCACCCATAACTAGGGTCCAGGCGTCATTCAATCTCTCGAGCGGATACGGCCGTGCACCCAACCATTCGGCCATAATCGATGCCCTCTCGGCCGCGTCCGCAAGCAGTTCTTCCTTTCGGAGCCAGTGCTTCTGGTAGGCCTGTGACGAAAGTGAACCAGCCGAGTGATTTGTGAGCTCCATCTCACCGGTGTAGCGGGGCAAGCCAGCGATTTCGTCGGGGGTTATGTCGAGGAACATCTGGTCGGCCCGTGCGGAAATCACATGCACCGGTCCCTCGCCCACTTTCACCGGTGGCCACTCGGGGTGCTGCTCACCGTAGTACCGCCCTCCAGGGGGAAGCCCGACGCTTCCCTTGGTCACGATGGCCTCCAGACGCTTCACAGAATCCTCATCTGGCGTGCCGCCAATGTCTCCCGTGCCGTAATAGTGATAGTCGGTGAACAAGCCACTAACTTTGCCATTCTGGGCAACGCGAGCAGCCCAGTCGTCCTGATAGCGCGAAAACTCATGATCGCGCTGTGCCCGAACGAGGGCGTCCTGCTCACGCCGCAGGTTGAAATACTCCCCAACCTCGTTTTGGTCGAGCGGTTGGTGATTCTGCTCAACCTGCTGCAGCTTCCGTTGCAACTCCCCGATCTTGTTCTGCAAATCCTGAAGGCCTGGATTCGGCGCTCCCGGCGCCAGCGGCTTACTGAGATCGGTGTCGATTCCTCCGCCATAGCTGCCTGGATTCAGACCGGCAAGAATCGACTGACCGTCGGGTCCAACCCATACGCCAACGTTGAACGGAGTTCCCTCCGGCGTCTTCTCCGGTGATTCTTGCCCTCCCCCAGGAGCGGAGGACCCCCAAACCAGTTTTTGCGTGGAAAAGCCCTTCACTCCCGAATGGGCAAGAATAGTCGGCAGCGATGCTGGAAATCCAAAGCAGTCCGGCAGCATGTATTCCGCACTCGCTTTGCCAAATTCGTTGCGGAACCACTTGTTGCCATAGAGAATTTGTCGGATGATGGCCTCGGCGCTCGGTGCATTGACATCGCCTTCTTCCATCGACGAGCCGGCCGGGAACCATTTCCCCTCATTCACATAGTTTTTCAGTCTGCCGAAATCAGCGGGGTAGTACTCCTTCATGAGACGGTAGCGGTTGGCGCCGCTGAAGTTGAAAACATAATGAGGATACTTCTCGAACAGTTTGAAGTTATCCTCCATGGTTTTGCGGAGGTATTCGTCGATGACCTGGGGGTACTCCCATCGCCACTCGGTGTCGAGATGCGCATAACCGACGACGTATAGCGTCGGCTGCTTGCTAAGGTCAGGCTTCCCACTATCTTGCGCGTCGGCTGAAGTGAGCGCGGTGAACATCATCATCAGGCAAGTAAGCGGAACGGCTGCCCAGGCATTGAGCGATCGTTGCATAGCGTTCTCCAACGTCCGACGTGAATTCAGTGACGGGTGCGAAACAAGCTGATCTCATCCCAGAACTGCGCTGGACTTTCGATTCATTTCCTCAAATTATTCTTCTGTCGGCGATCCAGCCGCCGGCACCCATCGACCCGGCCATAACGATATTCTTTGAGATTCTCGCTGGTACGCAAAGGACATCGGCGACGATCACCCGCCCCAATGTTTTCGCGCGCGAGGGACCTTGAACTCGGCTGGCAAGTATGGAAGGGGCGAGCCGCAAAAGAAATAGTAGACATTTAACATTGATTGCACTAACGTAACGTTCCGTGCGCCTCGATGCCACGCAGCCGAGCCCGCGACTGTCCGCGGGTGCGCGATTGATTGTGCATGAACTCGAGGAATATCTGCGAGACACCCGGGTTCGCCGCATACATTTTGGCGACGGGACCACGGCCCCGCCGCCACTCGCGTACGTAACAAATTTTCCCCGTCTTTCGCTACCTCTCGCGGGATGCCACACCATGGAGGTGGCTCATGGCGGGCGCACGGAAACGATCAAGCCTGTTCGCGGGCATACCGTTTTTGTGCCTGACCACGCGTGGAACAAACCTGACTGGACGGGGCATGTGGATGTGTTGACCTTTCTGTTTGGAGTGAAACAGATCGGTATCAGCCTGGTGCGGCACAAGGGTGGTTCTCAGGTGCCGCCCACGGCGGTCAAAGCCAGCGTTCATGGCGGCTACGACGTGCCGACGCACAGTATTCTGGCGGCTCTTATGGTCCTGGCCGCTGACCACTCCAAAGGTCCGCTGGCGCGTCTGTTGACTGAATCCTTGCTGCACGCCTGCCTGCGGCTGCTGAAGTCGCCGCAAAAGCAGCGGCCGCGCAAGGCGGTTCGAACCTACGAATCCATCTGTCTGTACGTGCAAGAGAACTTCCACTGTCCGCTTACGCGGGAAAGCGTTGCGGGGCATTTTGGCCTTGCTCCGAATCACGTCTCTCGCCTCTTCCGCAGGGAGGGGTTCATGCGTTTCAATGACTACCTGAATCTGGTTCGGGTGAACCGGGCGAAGTTCATGCTGCAGAACTACAGCTTGACCCTGAAGGAAATTGCCGCCAGCTGTGGCTACAGCGATCCGGCATACTTCTGCCGGGTCTTCAAAAAGGCCTGCAAGGTCACGCCCACCGAATACCGATCCGACAATACGATCAAGATGTCGGAGCATCCCACGCAAAAACCTTTATATGCATAAATGTTATTCAAGTACAACAAACGTCCTATCTCTCCTGTTTGCAGACTTGGACGGATCACACATACTTACTAAATTCCGCGGTTGATGTGCGCGGGGAAGCTGGGAAAGCGCATCTCTGCACCGATCGGACTGGGGTTCAACAGGCAGTGGAGAAATACAAGCCCTAGATCGCGCTGCGATCTTGGGGATTCGGCCTTCTGCAAGACTGAACAGTAAAGTGTGTGTGAACGGCAAGATAGCACGCTTCTCTACCGTACTTCTGTGGCAGGCGGACCCGAATGCTTGAATCGCTACAAAAGCTAAGGCAGCACCTGTTGACGGGGGTTTCCTACGCAATCCCATTCATCGCTTGCGGGGGGATCCTTATCGCTTGTGCCATCGCCTTCGCTCCGATGACTCCTTCCGGACCTGATTTTTCAAGTTCACCGCGTCTTAAGCTCATTCTTGATATCGGCACGGCATCGTTCGCCCTGATGCTCCCCGTGCTCGCGGGTTATATCGCCTACTCCATCGGAGGGAAACCCGGCTTGGTTCCGGGTTTTCTTGGCGGCTACTTGTCAGGCCAAGTGCGAGCCGGCTTCCTGGGGGCAATTCTGGCCGGACTGGTCGCAGGCTACATCGTGGAAACACTAAAGAAAGTCCCAGTCTCCAAGTATCTTCGGCCCATCATGCCGATTCTGGTAATCCCCATCATTTCGGGCGGCGTGGTCGGCGTCTTGATGATCAAGGTTCTGGGGGTGCCGATCGCGCTCATGATGGACAACGCGAATCACGCGTTGATGTCAATGAGTACCGGAAATGATGTGATCCTGGCGCTTGTGTTGGGTTCCATGATCGCATTTGACATGGGTGGCCCAGTGAATAAGGCAGCATTCTTTTTTGGGGCCGCGATGATCCGCGAGGGCAACTATCTAGTGATGGGGGCGTGCGCGGCAGCCATATGCACTCCGCCCCTGGGGATGGGGCTAGCTACGCTCCTGCGCAAGAGCCTTTGGAGTCTGGAGGAACGGGAAGCGGGGCTCGCTGCCATTGCGATGGGAATGATCGGCATCACCGAGGGGGCAATTCCCTTTGCCGCGTCGGATCCCATTCGGGTAATCCCAAGCATTATCGTCGGTTCGGCCGTAGCGGCAGTGATTGCAATGGTCGGACGGGTCGGGGACCACGCTCCCCACGGCGGTCCGATCGTGCTGCCGGTCGTCGATCAAAGGGCAGTCTATCTTGCGGCGATCGCGGCCGGAACCGTACTCACAGCCGTCTTGATCATAGTGTTGAAACTGAAGGGCAAAGACGTGGCAGAAACAAGGGAGGGGTCCGCATGAAAATCGTCGCAGTCACCGCCTGCCCGACGGGCATCGCTCATACCTATATGGCGGCCGCCCGCCTGGAGAAGATCGCCAAAAACTTCGGCCACGAGATCAAAGTCGAGACCCAAGGTGCGATGGGGATTGAAAACAAACTGACAGATCGCGACATCCGGCAGGCGCAGATCGCTATTTTTGCTGTCGATATCGAGATCGAAGGACGCGAGCGATTTAACGGCGTGAAAGTCATGCAGGTGCCGCTCCAGGAGGCGCTTAAAAATCCAGAGGATATCTTTCACAAGATTCAACACTGAAAATGACTTTGAAGTCGAATCCCGCATTGCGCTTCGTATTCATCTGTCCGCTGTCCAGCGGACTGCATGCCCGTCCGGCCAGTCACTTCGCCGAGGT
Source organism: Candidatus Sulfotelmatobacter sp. (assembly GCA_035279505.1). Lineage (GTDB taxonomy): Bacteria > Acidobacteriota > Terriglobia > Terriglobales > Acidobacteriaceae > Sulfotelmatobacter. The sequence continues at coordinate 77,164 of DATEHP010000299.1, forward strand.
GGCGAATCAGTTCGCCGCCGAATGTACCGTAACGAATCTACGCAACGGTCTGGTGGGCAACGGCAAGAGTGTGCTCGGCATCATTGCGACCGATGTCCGTCATTCAGATCACTGCTCGCTATTTCTGAGTGGACCCGATGCACAGGCCGCCCACAGCGCCCTCCGGCGCTTTGTGGAAGACACACTCGCAACGTTTGATGTTCCTTTAGCCGGCACTTCTGTTTCGAGCCGCAGCAATTCGATACCCAGATCATTGCAGGCGGCGAACGTAAGCTGCATTTCGGGGATTGCTGTCGGTAACGGCATTGCCCAGGGCAAAGTGGTCGTCCTTGGGACGATGGCGCTTTCGAGCACCGCGAATTCAGCAGTCGCCGGCGACGGAGAGCAGGAATTGGAGCGCATCAAAGAGGCTGTCTCTGCCGTCCGTCACCGCATCGGCGAGAGACTTAAATACGCCGGTACACCGATTAGCGCCGCTGTGCTCCAGGCGGCTCTGGCAATGGCCAGTGATGTATTGCTATTGGAAAAACTCACAGAACAAGTCCTGCGAGGAAAGTCCGCCGCGCAGGCCGTGATCGAAACTGGCGAATTCTTCACCGATCTTCTGGGGCATTCCGAAAATGACTATATCCGGCAGCGTTCTATCGACATCGAGGAAATCTGCACACAATTGCTGGAGGAGGTGTGCGGGGCGAGCCCCACTCCAAGTGTCGAACTGAGAGAGCCCTCCGTTCTGGTGGCCGAGACCATCGGTCCGCAGCAATTGCTGGAACTCGATCGCCGCTGCTTGCGGGCGCTGGTGCTGGAGCATTCTGGAGTTACATCGCACGGCGTAATCCTGGCACGTTCCCTCGGCATCCCTACGCTCGCGGGCGTCCGAAATGCTCGCCTGGTGTTGACGGCGGGCCGCGAAGTTGTGGTCGATGCGACCCGCGGTTTTGTCGTTCCCTTCGACGCACCTGCGGTTCAGGGATTCTATGATCGCGAGCGCAAGACCTTGGAACGGCGACAAAACGCGCGGTACCGCATCGCCAACAAATCGGCGAGGACTGCAGATGGTAAGACGATTGAGATCGCGGCGAACGCTTCCTCCGGCGAGGAAGTGGGCTTAGCCTTTGCCAACGGGGCAGACGGTGTTGGGCTGTTCCGTACGGAGATGATCTTTTTAGGACGGGAAACAGCACCGTCCGAAGAAGAGCAGTTCGCGATTTACTCGGAAGCGGCCCGCCTCGCCGGCGGGAAACCTGTTATTTTTCGTACCTTCGACATCGGTGGCGATAAGAAGGTTCCATACCTTGCGCTTCCGCACGAAGAGAATCCCTTCCTCGGATGCCGCGGTGCGCGCCTGTATCCGGATCATACGGACTGGCTGCAATCTCAACTGCGAGCGATCCTTCGCGCATCAACCGAGGGTCCCGTCCAGATCATGGCGCCGATGATCACTTCCGTGGAAGAAATCGTGCAGTTCAAGGCCGAGATAGCCCAGGCGAAACAACATTTGGCGGAGAACGGTGTCGAATTCCAGAGCGATCTCAAGACTGGAATCATGGTCGAGGTGCCCGCGGTTGCCTTTATTCTGGACCAGCTTTGCGCGGAGGTAGATTTTTTCAGCATCGGCACGAATGATTTGAGCCAGTATTTCTTCGCCGCGGATCGCGGGAATTCGAAACTCGCTGCACTTTTCAGTGTCCGTCATCCCGGGTTCCTTCAGTTTCTGGCGCAGATAGTGCGGCAGATCCATAAACATCAGAGATGGGTCGGAATGTGTGGAGAGATGGCGGCGGACAGGCGCAATCTTCCCCTTCTGATTGGTCTTGGACTCGACGAAATCAGCGTGCCAGCCTCCGAAGTGAACGATATCAAACAGGCCATCTCGCAGTTTGAGTTTGCAGAGTGTGTCCGATTGGTTGATCGAGCCGTCGCCTGCGGCACGACGGCCGATGTCGATAATCTGGTGACCACGCAGCAACTCCAGCCGGAGCCTTTGATCAGCGAGGACCTCGTGTTGCTGGAAAGTACGAGCCAGAGCAAGGAAGAGGTGATTCAAGAGATGGTCAACGCCTTCTACATCTCTAATCGGACCCAGGATCGCCAGCTCCTAGAGGAGGCACTGTGGGCTCGCGAAGCTGTGTATTCCACTGGCCTTGGCTATGGCTTTGCTACTCCCCACTGTAAGACCGGCGCAATCAGTGCTGATTCCATCAGCGTCCTAAGGCTGGACCATCCGGTGCATTGGGGTTCGGTCGACGGAGAGCAGGTGAAGATGGTGGTGCTGCTAGCGCTCCGCGATTCGGAGGTCGCTAACACTCACATGCAAGTTTTCTCTTCGCTGGCGCGGAAGTTAATCAATGAAGACTTTCGTCAGCATCTGCTGACTGCGAGGAACGCGTACGAGGTAACGACGTATCTGTCAGAGCAACTCGGGTTTCCCCTAGACACGAAGAAAGAATCTCCGGCCGCGGCGAAGTGAAATTCGCGCCTCTCTGCACGGGCTCATTCGAGATAGGTAAAATTTGTTCTGGCGCAAACGAACTATCTAATGCGCCTGATTACCCTCGGTGGCGGGCGATTGCTTATTCCGGAGCATTGTGCAGCGCTCAAATTCATTCTGCGCTTTTGCAGTCATTTTCTCTTGCTGGTAAACCTGACCTAGCAAGCATCGCAGAGAAGCATTTTGTGACGAGAGTTCGACCGCCTTCTCCAACTGCTCTTGCGCTTCAGGCAGACGGTGCAGAACCAAATACGCTTTACCCAATTCCTCGTGCGGCAAAGATAACTGCGGGAAGGCTGTGACTGCCTCGACGAGATAGGAGACAGCTTTCTCTGGCTGATTCTGGTGCAGGTAAAGTCTTGCCAGAGCGACAAAGGGGTCAGGGGATTTCAGTTGATGCTTCGACTCCCAGGCGATCGCGTTTTGATAAGCTTGAATCGCTTCGTCGTTTTGATTCAGGCCCTCGTACGACAGCCCCACGTTGTATTCCGCAACGACGTTTTCTGGATCGAGTTTCAAGCAGTGCTCGAACGCTTCGATTGCGCCAGCGTACTTGGTCTCGCTGTATTTCGTCCGGCCCAAGTAATACCAAGCTTGTGCGTCCTGCGAGTTCAATGTCGTCGAGGCGGTGAGCCACTTTTCGGCCGAGGGCTCATCCTTCAGCAGAAGATAGTTGAGCGCGGTAATCTTCAAATCGAAGGCGCTAGGGGAACCGTATCGCGCACCTGCGGAGAGTTCCACAAGCGACTCCCGCGCTTTCGCGTCGCGCATCTCGCTTAACGATGCGCTCACCTTGTCCTTATACCGGAAATTCTCGCCTTCCTTCTCCTCTTCGCCGACGTACTTTTCGCGCACCTCGTCAAATAGAATGAAGCCGAGCAGGAAATGCCCTTCAGCGGAATCTGCATGCTGAAGGAGGAATTGGCGCGTGACCTTTTCTGCCTGTGTGACGAGCCCCTTTTGCATGAGGGATCTCGCTTCCGCTAGTGCTACGTCAGGCGGCGCAGTTTCGGCGTGGTTATCCCCTTTCACGGCAGGAGCGGAGGACCGCTCACAGGGCGTTTGGGTCCCCGAACACTGGCTTTGATTCAAGGGAGCGGTTCCAGTTTGCGCCATCGCAACAAGAGCGAGAACATACATGACGGCAAAAATCAGAACCGCGAAATCCCAGATGTAAGCCGTTGATGTGCGGTGGGACAGGCTTGTAGGGATACCGCGCGATGCTTTAATGCGGCTGGCATAATCTTGGTCGCGATGCCGGTTCCCCGACGCAGCAAACTGCGCTTTTATCCCAGCAGACACACGCATTGCTCCGAATTATAAGACTCCGGCGGGCTCAAGGGCACATGCGAACGCTTGCACGCAGGGCACACAAAGGAAAACGGCCCGACCTTGTGGCCCGTAGAATCGAATCCGAGAGCATCCGATCACAGCGCAGGACCAGACTGGTCTACCATGTCCCGAAGCTTGAATCCCACGCGCACCGTCGTGTCCGCAATTTTGCACGAGAACTGGACTTCGGTCTCATCGGCCGAGATTGTAGGAGCGCTCGAAGGGTTAGTTTTGGGAAAGAAAAAGATGGCGTCCTGGACCGATCCCGTCGAATTTTTTTCATAGACGACATGAGTGGGCGGAATTTTATCTTTGCCCTTTTTCATCTGAAGAAACGCGTTGCCCTGGAAAAACTTTTCGTCGTGCTGTCGGAAAGGAGTCATGTCCTGCATGCGCACGATAATTTGATACTCGTCCTGAGGCTGACTCACGTATTTGTCAACGTCCAGGTTTTCACCGTGCAAAACGGCCTGGCGAGCCGTGGCAGCGCGCATCACCCGAGACGACTGCCAGTAAACCTGGACGTTCATGTCTCGCGTGTCCTCGCCGGCGCCGACCGGAGCAGTACTCGGTGGGCCCGCAGTCGACGTTTGCCCTTTCGCACCGACGCTACCCCTCTCCTGAGGTGCATTATCCGTCTCGGTTCCGGGAAGCCACGAGCGTTGTATCGGAGTCACCCGCACCCAAGGTGAATCGGTGAGAATAGCTTCAATCTCCTTCTCGTTCCATTGCTGGTATGGTTTGGCCTTCCAGGCTTTATCACCAGCCCAAAGCAGAGTAGTGCCCAGAAGCAGGCCTAGAAGCAACGCGAGTGGCTTTGAGAAAGTCTTCGAATTGGAGAGAAGATAGGTCTTAGCGTTCATTGTGGCCCCCAAAAACAGAGCCGGGACCCGAAGGTCCCGGCGTTCGAATATGCGCTACGTCAAGACAACAAACCGAAAATCTAGTCCCTCGGACCGGGCACTAGAAGTATATCCGAAACTGAGCCTGCCCTCTCCGCGGTGTGTTCCCCTGACAATTTTGTCCATTGAAACCCGCTAATCCAAAAGTGGACGTGCTAACAGTACCGAACTGGGTTTGATTCAAGACATTGCTATCGAAACACTGTATTCCGGCTCCATTGGCAGGGCTGTTGTTCAACGAGAAGCGGTTGAAAACGTTGAAGAATTGAATTGTCAAGTCGCCGCTGAAGCGTTCGCCAAAGTAGAACTTCTTGCCGAACGAGATATCCTCATCAAAATATGGCGGCGCGGATAGGCCATCAACTGTGGGTCTCATGTTTCCGATGGTCCAGTCCCCCGGCGCACCGAACGCCGTGGTATCGATCGCGGGCAGCCCTTTGTAGTAGTTGTTCCAGTTGATGTGGAAGTTATGCGACAAAAGATTCGGACGGTTGCCCACAAAGATGCTGCCAATCAAGGGGTCGCAGTCGAACTGGTCGTAGCAGGCGTGAAACTGAATCGGCACCCCACTCTCGTAGTAGTTGGTCATTGTAACTTTCCAGCCACCGAGCAAGTTCCTCCGCACTAAACCAGGGCTGTTCAAGAACTTCTTTCCGGGCCCGATCGGCAGTTCATAGACACCAGCCAAAGTGAGCACATGCTTCTGATTATTAGCGCCTACGGACCACTCCTGGTTGGGATTACTCGGATCGATGCCTCTAAAATTAAAGGTCGAGAAACCGCTATCGGTATTTGTTAAATACTTCGACAGCGTGTAAGACACAAGGTAGGTTAGACCCGCCCCTGTACGCTTCTGCAGGCTGACCTGGAGCGCGTTATATTTATCCGCGCCAGAAGTATCAAAGTTGTTTGTGACAAAGGGCATGTGCGGATAAGGGAGTTCTGCCGTGAAAAGGGGAGCCGAGGTACCCTGTTCCTGGCAGAAGTTGGTGTAAGGGGCATAGAGGTTCCCGGTCCCGCAGTTGCCCGCCGGAACCTGACCGAATGTACCTTGCTGTTGCATAAAAGACTGCGCAGCCGCTGACGTCCACGCCTGCCCAAGTACGCAGTCGGCCGTATTGGGGGGGGCCACGGGTTGGGGTTGCGGGCAAGCGGTTTTAACGAAGCTGTAGGAAAGCGATTGCTTCGCGGACTGGAGTGTAGCCGGCAAGTGGAGATCATGCGTGTGGACGTAGTGAACTGAAAGGAACGTGTTCCAGGGCAGTTCGCGCTGAACACCCACCACAAATTGCTCATCGTAGGCTTGGTTGACCGTCTTCGGCAGCTCGTGAACCTGGGCAAAGCCGAGAATCGACGTGCCATTGAAAGACGTTGGACTAAACCCAACCGCTGGCAACCCTGGCAGCGGATTTGTGTCCCATTGACCCAAGCCGGGAAGTTGTTTGCCAGGCGGAGGGCCAATCGAAACAACGCCATTCAGGTTGTTCCCGTAGTTTACCGCGACCTTGTTAACGCCGTATTCAAACGAACCAGTATCCAGCCAGTAAAACGAGGCGCCACCGAGCACCACAGTCTTGCGGTTTAACTGATAGGTAAACCCGGCTCGGGGGCTGAAATGATGCCAGTCCATGGTTTGCTGGCTCCAGCCGCTACATCCATTGCACGTCCCCAGCTCCGCCATGGCGCCCAGAAGCGGTTGCCCGGTTGCTGGGTTGATCTCAGCGGGGTTCACCGCATTGGGATCGAAGAATGTGAGCTGGTTGGTGTGAAAATCGTTCTTGAAAGGAAATGCCAAGTCCCAGCGAATTCCCCAGTTCACCTTAAGATTGGGTCTCAGTTGAACATCATCCTGGAAATACGGAGCAATGTAGGTGTTGCTCAGGTTGGTGTTGCCAGCACCGCCTCTTGCGCCCACCGTTGCATCGCCGAGAAGGAAGCTCGCAAAGCCATTTCCGGTAGTCGAGCCAGTGGTATCAGTTGGCGCTGCCGTTATATCGGACGTAAAGGAGATCAATCCCGCGCAACCCGGCTGGCCTCCGGATCCGCCGCATTCGAAATCGTCCTGGTGCGAGGTTCGAATGTCCACGCCGGCGTTCATGGTGTGCCGACCCTTTATGTAGAGCAAGTTAGCCAGGTACGAGTACCCTGATTTGTGATTGATGGTAGACGACAGCCCGTTTCCAGGTCCAAAGGCTTGCGGCTCCCACCCCCCGCCGCCAAAATTAATACTTGGAAACACATTCGGCTGCCCCGACAGACCGGACGGCAAAGCCCCAGCGAACTGCCCCTTCAGCAGATGCGTCGGTAAGAAGTCGTTGCCCTGGTAGACGTACATAAAACCGCCGGTTAGCACCAATCTGGAATTGATGGCGTTCGAGTAGGTAAAATTAGCCCCTCGCCCCAAGATGGTCGTAATTTGTTGGCTGCTTAAAGGGCTATTGACCCAGTCCTCATTATTGGGAGGCCCCGACGGTTGTGGGTACCTCTGCCGCCAATAAAGGCCGTGAATGGCTTGCCTGGATGTTAAGTTATGGTCGACATTGATGCTGTAATCTGTCTGGACGTTCAACGGGACGCCCGTGGGGACGAAGTTGTTTATTCCATTAGAACCGGGGGCGTTCGGTGCGGGAAGTGGGAACTGTTGCAACAACCCGGCCGACACCTGACTGAAACAGCTGGTCGGAATTTTATTCCCGGGCCATGGGGTTCCCGGCCCGCCGGCTGGCACGGAACAACCCGCAGGTATGAGGGCTGGATTCGTCCAAGAGGTCGGGACGTAAATAGGTATAGGAACGCCACTCTGCGCGTTGACCAAGCCGCTGAAATCACCCCCAACTTCCGCTTGCGTCGGCAGCGTGATCGGGCTTTGTGCGATGGACTTTCTATACCTGTCATAGGCGAAGTACCAGAAGGTCTTGTTTCGCCCGTTGTACACCTTCGGAATGAGTACTGGCCCGCCGAGAGAAAAGGCCCAGTTGGTTTCGATGTCCGGGTTGGGCACGTCAATCTTTCCACCGGCATTGGGGTTCGGATTCGTATCATAATAAGCGCCAGGCGCGCCAAGATACTTGTCATCCCGATAAAGGAAAATGGCATTTCCGTGAAACGCGTTGGTTCCGGATTTCGAGTGGTACTGCTCTACGCCTTGGCCCAGACCGTACTGCGCGGAAAACGTGCCCGTCAATATGTCCACGTCCTTGATCGAGTCGTACGGCGGCTGATTCCAGAATGTGAAGCCTGCGGTTTCCGAAAAGGCCTCAGGAATGCCGTTAAACATGACTTCCGTCTGCTGGTCTACACCCCCATTGATCCGGTGGCTAAATCCGTTGCCCGTAACGCCAGGTACGAGAAAAATGAAATTGTCGATCTGACGGTTACTGCCACTAACCAATTGCGGCAGGTCTTGCGCGAGCTGCTCGGGCACCGTTGTGCCAATCTCCGGCTGCTCTGTCTGCAATTCAACGGAAGGAGCGTTGACTTCAATTGTTTCCGATACGGTGCCCGGCTGCAAGATGGCATTGGCAGTTGATGTAGCACCTCCCACAACGACAACGTTGTTGGTAACGGAGCTCCTAAAGCCACCCTTCTCCACCTTGACGACGTATGTGCCGGGTACAACGTCAATGATCAGGTAGTTCCCTGCGGATGTGGTAGTTGTCGTCTGGGACACATTGGTGTCCACATTCGTGACAGTCACTTTCGCCTCTGGAACAACGGCTCCCCCTTGGTCTGTCACCACGCCGTTAATTCTGCTGACCGCCTGGCCATGCAAATGGAGCGGCACGAAGAACAACAAAAAAGCTGCTGCCATGAAGCCCGACACCCACCTCGTCCGGGTCTTGCCGGCAATAGCGTGGACCAGAGCTGTCAAATTGTTCATTTGTGATCCCCCGAGCTTATTTCCTTGCCAAAGATCTTGACAGACACGCTTTGAGTTCATCTCCAGCTCCTTGAAAGCTTGAACTTTAGGGATATAAGCCACCGCTCCGAATGGACGCCCACTACCGCAGCCAACAGTCGACGCGAATTGCATAGTGTTCTCCTGGCAATTCCCCAGAAAGCGGCGCCCGCTTTCGCCCTCGGAAAACAGGGATCGATCAGGCTACATAGCGCCGTAATGCAAGGATTCTGGTCTAGCTCCGAATTGAGCGATCGAATGGTTCAAATGTGTGAGACCCCACCCCTCGATCAATTTGTCGGGAAGTATGGTCCCACTGATGGGAAATTGAAATAGTAGTTGTTTAACATTACTTGTACTAACGTAACGTTCTGTCGTTTGAGTGCATGAATGAACAGCGCGCAAAAATGAAGCGCCCTTCTAGTAAAACTCGAAACACGCGAGAAGAACGTTATTGCGGCGCTGTACTGGTTTTGCAGGCTCTCGTGCTGCAGACGTAACCAGGCAGATTCGCTCAATCGCGAAAGAAACGTTCCGGTAGTGCAAGAAACGTTTGATCTCTCCTATTTTTGGGAGAAACAATATCCTACATACTACGAGCGTGCTGTTTCGCATCTGCGGCGATGATTCACGTTTCTTGCGAAATAGTTTGGGAGTCTCCGGTGCTTACTTAGCATCGGGTATGTATATGAATTGTCATCAGTCAAGAGATGGGACGGATCTATGAAAATTGTCGCAGTCACCGCATGCCCAACTGGAATCGCTCATACCTACATGGCCGCGGCGCGTCTTGAGAAGACAGCCAAGAGCCACGGACACGAGATCAAAGTGGAAACGCAAGGCGCGATCGGGATCGAGAACAAGCTCACAGAAAGCGACATTCGCCAAGCAGAGATCGCCATCTTCGCTGTTGACGTTCAAATCGAGGGACTCGAACGATTCAATGGCATAAAAGTCATCCAAGTGCCTTTGAAAGAAGCTATCAACAACGCGGAGAGCATCTTTTCCAATCTCCCGAATTGAAGAACAAGCGATGTTATCGGGAGAATGGATGCTATATTGTTCGATGCTTCTGCATGCGCTCCCTATGGCACCCTCAGTTCCCCCGCCACTTCACGCATGGTTCGCCACCTAGACTGCGAACCGAAGCTGATGCTCAATTGCGGTTGCTCGACGGCTGCTACATGCTTCTCATGTTCGCGTGCCTGGCAGCGACACCCTTTGCGATCGGTGCCGGCCGCCCATTACAGGTTCAATCTCAAGGCTCGATTCACGAACCGGCACCGCCCACAAAGGTAGTACCTGGAAAATTCAGGGATATAAGTTCTGAAGTCGGCATCGATTTTCGCTACCTTTCTTCTCATACAACGAAGAAATACCTTATCGAAACCATGGGAACGGGAGTGGCGCTTTTCGACTTTGATAATGACGGACGCCTGGATATTTTTCTGGTGAACGGGGCACCGTTGACCGATCCCACACCCAAAACAGCTATCCCCCAAAAGATCGGCCCTCAATACTGGAATCGTTTGTACCACCAAAAACCTGACGGCACATTTGAAGACGTTACCGAAAAAGCGGGGCTTCAAGGCGTCGGATATGGAATGGGCGTTGCCGTCGGAGATTACGATAACGATGGATTCGAAGATCTATACGTGACCGCCTACGGAGGCAATCGGCTTTACCATAACAATGGCGACGGCACCTTCACAGATGTAACCGAAAAAGCGGGTGTAGCTGGCGAAGGATGGTCCACAAGCGCTGCTTGGGTCGACCTCGACAATGATGGTCTGCTGGATTTAGTCGTTCTCCGCTACTTGGTCTGGGATTTCAGCGATAACTGGTGTGGCACACATCAGGAAGGTTATCGTTCCTACTGCACGCCCGACATTTTCAAGCCCATTACGCCACTGGTTTATCACAATGAAGGGAATGGGCGCTTTGTGGAAGTTTCGCAGAAGATCGCTATATCGAAACCCGGGCGTGGATTAGGGATCGGCATCGCGGATTACGATCGCGACGGGCATGTCGATGTTTTTGTCGCCAACGATTCCATGGTTGAGTACCTGTATCACAATAAGGGCAATGGTACGTTTGAAGAGGTCGCTTTGCCTGCGGGTGTTGCCGTCGATGGAGACGGCAACACATACGCGGGTATGGGTGTCGATTTCGCGGACCATGATAACGACGGCCTGCCAGACTTGATCGTCACCGACTTGGGAAATCAAAGATACGCACTGTATAAGAACAATGGTGACGGCACTTTTACCTATGAGAGTTTTTCGTCCGGACTCGGCACCATTACTCAACGCCAATCTGGTTGGGGCGTTCGCTTTATGGACTACGATAACGACGGATGGAAAGATCTTATGGTCGCGCAGGGGCACGATTTGGACAACGTGGAGTTGACCACGCCCAGTCTGCGCTATCGCGAGCCGATGCTTCTCGTCCGAAACATGGGCAAGGAGTTCGTAGATGTTTCCTCGCAGTCAGGCAGTGTCTTTCAGGCTCCCTGGGTCGCGCGTGGGCTGGCCATCGGAGACATCGATAATGACGGCCGTCTGGACGCGGTGGTTACTACGAACGATGGCCTGGCTCACGTTCTGCACAATGAGACTCAGACTGCGAATCACTGGCTCGGCTTGAAGCTCGTGGGGCACAAGAGCAATCGCGACGCGATTGGTGCGGAGGTGACGGTCAAGACGCAACACGGATCTCAGCTTGCCATCGTTACGACCACGAGCAGTTATCTTTCCTCAAGCGACAAGCGCCTGCACTTCGGCGTTGGCACGGATGAGGTAGTCGAGAGCGTGGAAATCCGCTGGCCAAGTGGGATCATTCAGACTCTGAAGAACGTCCATAGTGATCGCATAATGCAGATCGATGAACCTGCGGCGCATGAATCGCCAGATTCGAATAGGAAATGATGCGTCAATGACTGAGATACCAAAAACGTCCGCGGATATGCTGCGAGAGCTTTTCGCGCGCTGCCGCGGTGCGGCAGGTGGGCGCGCAGGGCAACAGAGTCGCGCGGGAGTAGATCGTCGCTCGATGATGTTTACGTTGCTGTCCATGGTGGCTGCACCAATTCTTGGCAGAAGATTTTCGTTGGGCTTTCAACACCCGCAACCAAAGGTGGCCAAACCGTCCGGAGTCGTAACCGGCGGAGACTACGCGGCTGTGTATGACGCGCAGCATCGCCCAATCACTGCAGGCGGTTTCGTGGACGGGGCTGAGGTTGTCTACGAAGATTGCACACGACAATCGGGGCTGACCGCCTTCAAACATCGTAGCGGGACACCGCAGAAGGCGACGATCATCGAAGTTGACGGCTCTGGCGTCGGACTGATCGACTACGACAACGATGGTTGGTTGGATGTCTATTTGCTGAACGGGTCCACATTTGCTTCGCTCAAGGGAACTGAGCCCGCGCCCAGGGCCATGTTGTTCCACAACAATCGTGACGGTACCTTCACAGATGTGACTGAAAAGGCCGGAGTCGCCAACGAGCGCTGGGGCTTCGGAGTAGCCGTGGCAGATTTCGATAACGATGGTTGGCCTGATATCTACGTGTCGAACTTTGGCAAGAATCGCCTGTATCGAAACAATCACGATGGCACATTCAGCGACATCGCTGAACAGGCGGGAGTAGCAGTCGGAGGCTGGTCAACGGGCGCTACCTGGGGCGATTACGACCGCGATGGTCGCCTGGATTTGTTTGTGCCGGGTTACGTGCAGTTTGATCCCGATCATCCGGCGCTTGCGGGGAAAAATGGAGTGCCACCCAGTTCCTGCGAATTTCGAGGGGTGAATGTTTTTTGCGGCCCCCTCGGGTTAGTTGGTGAAAAGGACCATCTATTTCACAATAACGGCGATGGCACGTTTAAAGAGGTGAGTACGATGGCGGGCGTTTCCGATTCGAATGGAGCGTACGGATGGTCTTCCGTTTTCGTGGATGTGGACGACGACGGTTGGCTCGATTTGCTGGTAGCCAATGATTCTGTCCCAAATTTTCTTTATCGGAACAATCATGACGGCACATTTAAGGATGCCAGTTATATCTCCGGCCTGGCTTTAAACGCTGACGGTCGCGCCCAAGCCTGCATGGGAATTGCCGTAGGCGACTACAATCGAGATGGCAAGGTCGATTTTCACCTCACCACATTCTCCAGCGACTACAAACCCCTATACCAAAACGAAGGCGATGGGGAATTCAGCGACGTTACAGCCAAAGCTGGCCTCTTGCACCCGACCATTCCATTCCTGGGATGGGGCACCGGGTTTCTCGATTTCGACAACGACAGCTTACTAGACATCTTTTCTGTTAACGGCCACGTCTATGTACAGGCCGACGCAGTTGATTGGGGAACTACGTGGGCCCAGCGGCCGCTGCTCTTTCGCAACGTGAATGGGCAGCACTTCGAGGAGGTCCCCCCAGCAACAGGATCAGGACTTGCGGTTGTTATTCCCGCGCGTGGTGCGGCGTTCGGCGACCTCTTCAACACCGGCAAAATCGACGTGGTGATCAACAACATCGATCGCGAGCCAACTTTACTTCGGAATGTAGTGAAAAACGCCAATCACTGGATAACTCTGAAATTGGTTGGCGGGCCGAAGAGTCCGCGCGATGCGATCGGGGCGAAGATTTTCGTCACCGCAGGGGGAGTTCGCCAACGTGCGGACATCTTCAGCGGAGGAAGCTATTGCTCCAGTTCGGACCCCCGGGCTCACTTTGGACTTGGATCATCGAACAAGATTGACAACATCGAGATCCATTGGCCCAGCGGATTGATCGAGCAATGGCCCCCGCCAAAGGTTGACTGCAGCGTTACTCTGACCGAAGGCCAGGGCGCTGAACGCGTACGTACAAACGTTTAACCGCGATGGAAACCAGCGTTGCAGAGCCATATAATCTCCCCGAACCGACGTGTTTCTCTTACGCCAACAACAACGCATGGGCCATTCCGCGAAGGGGACTTCTTTCGCTCGCCGCGGCTCCTTCCCTCGCCTTGTTTTAGTTGCTGCTGCTTTCCTCTTAACTGCCGGACGCGCGACAGCTCAATCGTCTTCTTCGCTGCCATCAGTTCCGCCGCCAGCTTCGAACAATAGTGAAACCGTATCTCGCGGCACGGACTTGTCCAAATCGCCCGACCAGAACCTCGCAAAAGCAGAATCGCTGATGGACAAGGGACAACTCAACGACGCCGAAATCATCGTGCGCCAGGACTTGAAGACAGCGCCGGATTCGGCTGCCGCCCATTTTCTGCTTGGTTACATCCTGTACAGAGAGATTCAAGCACAGGCAAAACAAATCAATCCCAACCCCAATGCAGTCTATGCGCCCCCCCCAAAATCCCTTATTGAGCTGCGTGAAAAAAATGCAAAAGAATCCTTGGCCGAATTTACGGCGGGGGCCCGTTACCGTACGCCTAGCGGGTTTGATTTGAAGATCGTTGCCATCGATTACATTTTGCTCGGTGATTTCATGGATGCGGATAAGTGGCTCACGCGATCCCTCCAATTGAATCCGACTGATTCCGACGGTTGGTACCAGCTCGGCCGCACAAAGTACAACGAGAATCGGTTCACGGAAGCGATCGAGGCATTCAAGAAATGCCTGGCGCTCGATGCAACAAACGTCAAAGCAGAGGAGAACATGGGATTGTCGTATGCGGGATTGGGCGACGACCTGAATGCTGCAAAAGCGTATCAAACTGCAATCGACTGGCAGACTACTTCCGTCACCAAAGATGCCGAAACCTATCTTGCCTTCGGCACCCTGAAATTGGATCAAAATCACCCCAAGGACGCAATTCCACTATTAATTCAGGCCACGGAAATTGCGCCGTCGGCATTCCAAGGTCACGAATTGTTGGGCAAGGCCTACCTTCAGAACCAAGAGCTACTGAAAGCGCAGACGGAATTGGAAGAAGCAGTGAAGCTCTCACCCGGCACAACTCGCTTGCATTACATCCTCGGCCAAATCTACCGAAAAGAGGGGCTCATGGCGAAAGCAAACGCGGAATTCGATCGCTGCGCGACTCTGGAGGGAGCACACCCGTCGGAGCCCTAGTCCGATGTAGCGCAACAGGGGAACAACGTATCAATGACGCAAGTAGTCTACGTATATCCTGTCGACCCGCCGGACTGAAGATAGAGTTCATGACTCAGGCAATGAGAATCACGAAAGCGAGTGTTCTTGCAGTTTCTGTTGTGGCAGTGCTGGCGATTGCAAACGCCGGAGCGACGGCACGACGCTCAGCATCTGATCCCTCACTCGCGCGCAGTATCGAGGAGTGGTTCCATTCCAGCATCGCAAGTGAAGATGCCACGATCGAGATCACTAAGGCGAAGCAGCTGTACGGGGAACATGGATTACCGACGATTGAACAAGTCGGCGATTTGCCGGCATATGAGTTTGTAGTCCTACTGGTGAGCAGCAAGCTTCCAATCGCATTTCGGAGCGAGGTGCTTTCCAAGGTCAAGGAGGCAGCAGACCATCACAAGCTGCCCGCCGATGCGGCAACTTTCTATGAAGCACGTCTCCGCCTCGACGAACTTAAGCGACAGGCTGAATCTCATGCGCTGTCGAATCCCACGCTGCGGGATGAGATCGAGCGAATGTACAAGGCGGATCAGGCTGTCCGGCAGGAGAAGGGGTTTGACGTAAGCAAAATGAGCGCAACCGACAAGCAACACTCAAGCGCTTTGCAAGCTATTCTTGACAAGTATGGCGTTCCTACATATTCGATGGTCGGGCCGAAAGCAGCCGCGGAATTCATTGCCATGATTCAGCATCAGCCTCCTGCCTTTCGGCAGCGAGTTCTGCCCAAGCTCAAAGAAAATGTGAAAATGGGCGAGGCCGATCCAGAGAGCTACGCAATGGTTTATGACCGATCGCAGCGGGACTTGAAAAAGAATCAGCTCTATGGAGAACAATTGGAGTGCGACGCTGGGCAGCAAATGCACGAAGCGCCTATCGAAGACGAAGCACACGTAGACGAACGGCGTGCCGAGTTGGGCCTCATTCGTGTCGAGCTATATGCGCGAATCGCAAAGGAGTTGATGCCTCAATTCTGCCCACCAGCGAACCCAGAAAAATAGCGTCCAATTCACGTGCCACGGGCAGCGGTTGCGATGTACGCGGCAGTTTTAAAAATGGCAGGACTTGAAACTCCTAACCGAACCGTGGCCCATCAGGGCTGAAATCCTGGGTGTGCAGGATACGGGCGATCCTCTCAGGGTTGTGGCGTATCAGGTATCTTTGATTTCTGCTGCATGACCTCTTCGGCGTGTTTTGCTTGCGCCGCGCGCGCATCCTCCTCCAGTTTTCCAAAAGTCGCCATTTCCGCGCTGGCATCCGCTGTTCGTCCCAGACCGCGGTAGGCCTGCGCCAGCATAAAGTGGAAGCGGGGCTCGTTGGGATCGCCTTTGATCGCCGTTTTCAAGTCCGGCATGGCATCTTCGTACCGGTTCAGCCGGATAAGTGCAGTGGCCCGGTCCGGTATCGCCTGTTTCAGAGAGGGGCAAATCTCCAGGGCCTTATTGATATCGTCGAGCGCCTCTTCAGGACGGATGTGCCGTTCGAGCAGAATATCGCCGAGCTTCCACCGCGCATTGCAGTTCCCGGGGTCATTGATGAGTTCCGCTTGAAACTGCTCCGTCGCGTCCGCCCAGTCCTCAAGCTGCCAATACGCGTCGCCGAGTTTGTAGTGTGTGCCGCTCTCCTGTGGAGCCAGATCAACCGCTTTCTTATATTCCACCAGCGCCCCATCGAAATTCTTCATGCTGGCCATAACGTCACCACGAATTTCGTGAGACAACACAGAATTAGGATCGATGGCGTCAACCTTCGCGAGAGCTGCTTCGGAAAGCTGGATATAGACCTTCCCCAGCATGTACCAGGCCTCTTGGTTTTGTGGCTCGCGTTTCGTCAGCTCCTGCAAGTGCGTCGCCGCGGGACCGAAGTCCTCAAGTTTGATCAGGTCTTTGGCAAGATAAAGTTCTGCGTTGTTATCCTTTGGATTCGCCCGAACCGCTTCTTCCAACGGCTGTCGCGCCTCCCTATAGTCACCCGTCTCGTAATAAGCGATGCCCAGAAGGATGGTCGCGGAATACATGGAACGATCCAGTTCCAGGCCTTGCTTCAGGATAACGATGGCTTTGGTGTATTGCTGCTGACGAAGATAGAGTGCGCCGAGATTGTTGTACGCAGGACCGAGGTGTGGCGCAACCTTGAGAATCGATTGGTACTTTGAAACTGCACCGGCTATGTCGCCGCTTTGCTCGGCCGATTTGGCTTGCATGTAGAGCTGCATCACGCGAGGATCGTTTGCGTCCGCATCCGATTGCGAGTACGCAGCCAGCAATGGGAAGAGCACAATCGAACTGGCAAGAAAGCAGTTGCGCACTGCGCTGGTGTAGCGACTTGAATTCGGAGCAGAGAAGAAACCCGACCGCATGGTGGTTCGATTTTACTCTGGGTCTTGCTCTTTTCAAGCACCCGACTTGCGCCGGCAATGATCACGCGTTGCCTGCATGGCGTCTCAACTAGGGGAAGTGAGTTTGAGGGCTCGATCCGGTGCGTGCCGTTCTCTTCATGGGAATGAAGCAATCCCTCCGATCAGTTCTTGTCTTTCTTTTCCGTGGGCGACTTCGTGAACTGCGCCAACCCTTCCAGCGCCGACTTTATCTGTCCTGCGTATGGTCCATTGGGGTCCAATTGCAAATATCTCTGGTAAGCCTCAACGGTTCCCGGAGGAATGACGTAAACGATTTTTCCGTCCTGCGACTTGGAAGTCATGGTGCTGAGAAGAGAATCGCCCAACAGTTTCCAGGCCAACGCATCTTGCGGATTGAGCAGTGTGACTTTCTGGAGCGGCGCAATGGCGTCAAGCAACTTTCCTTTGTTCGTGAGCACAATGGCGACATTTTTGTAGCAGCCTGCCTGCATATTCTGGGCCGTGGGGTCCACGGTTAAAGTCTTGTCGCAGGCCGCAATCGCTTCTGGCGTCTTGCCTACCTGCGCCAGATCTGTGCCGAGTTCCATGTACGTCCCCACGGCCGGATTCAGCAGTGCTGCTTGCTCCAGCGTGTTAATCGCGTCCTGATATTGCCCTACGCCGTCATAGGCCATCCCGAGGTTGCTCAAAATCACCGGGAGGTCCTTGTCTTGCACCAGCATCTCCACTGCTTTCTGCTGGCTTACCAAACCATTGCGTATCACTCCAATTTTGCCGATCACCTGAAGGCCATTTTCATCTCTCACTTCCGTATCTTCGAGCGCCTGCTCGTATTCCGTAATCGCCGTCTGATAATCTTCCTTCATCCTGGCAAGCAGCGTGGTTTTTTGATCGCTCGTTGCGGTCTGAAGTTGCTGTCGGATCGCCTTGGCATCCTGCATTACTTGATTGCCCTTCTCGAAATGCGGCCTCATTAACTCGGATTTTTTGACCGCATCATCCTTCGTTCGAGACGCCGTTTTGATGTCCGTCTGCTGCCCCGCGAAATCCAGGCCTTCGCCAGGAAGCGAGAACGACGGGACTATGAGCAGCATGAGCAGCGTGAGTTCGCTAACCTTCAAGGGCAACCGACACATGATCAATTCTCCTTCACTGTGCGGTGAGGTCCCAGTATTATGTCGCAAAAAGGGCATAAGGGCCACGCGATTTCGCGACAGACCATTGTCTGAGGTCTGGTGTCCAAATGAAGATGTCGATGGCGCTTCTCAGTGTGTTTTAGCACCACGGCACGTTGCGCCAAGCTTGCCTAGCTGAGTTATTGCTTCAATATCACTTCGATCAAATCGCCAAGCTGCTGAGCGGTGAATTGGTTTCCTTCGATATTGGCCGCCAGCCTCCCCTTTCGATCGAGAACCACAGTGTGCAAGGAGTGTAGCAACTCGGCCTCGTCCAGCCAGGAGTTGACTGCAAACAAGGCGCAGAGGTTCTTTACGACTGGGGACGGTCCAGTCAGAAAGTGCCAGTTTCTGTCGGCGTGCCAGGTACGTGCATAGTTGGCCAATGTTTCTGGTTGATCGTGGATGGGATCAAAGCTGAGGCTGAGCAGTATCAGATCGTGTCCCATCTTCTTCTGGAAACGCGTCTGCACATTCCCCAAGTTGTTCGATAGGCGGAAACAATATTCGGGAAGCGTGCAATGGGTGTAGAAAAAATTCAGGACCAATACCTTGCCGGGAAACCCGGCCACATCAATTCGCCGTCGGTTCTGGTTCGTCAAGATGGCGCTCGGCACCCGTTCCCCGACCCTCAACACTTTTGGATCAGGCGCACTTGCCTCGAACTCCTCTACCATCGTCAAGCGGCGCGCAGCAAGGGATTGCTGCTCAAGATTGTTGAATTCGCGAATTCTGATGCTTTCCGCGTAGCGCAGTGTCCCCTCATCCAGAATCGCAAAATCGACGAGTTGTCCCGGTGCAAGACCGGCGAGGAAAGAATCTTCCTTTACCGAGAATTTTGCCATGCCTGCAGGCATGTAACCCGGAATACCTTCGCAAGACAAAAGAATGGTTTTCTGTTGCAAATCAACTTTTAACACCATTCCCGCGGCCGCATGCCTTGCCGCAGCCGACACCGAAAAGGTGCATGTGAGTAAAAGCGAAATGAGGACAACGAATTTCATACTCGTCCGTAGAGGAGATGAAGCGACCGCGATTAGTTTGCCTGCGAAACCTGTTTCGCGCCGAAGTCGAATCGCTTTGGCGTCACGACTTTGTACTCCTTAGCAAACTCGCTGATCTGAATAAACTGATTTGGGCGCACATCCTGAAAACGTTGCACGGTTTTCGTTACGGGCCAGGAGATTTCCATGCTGAGGATTCGTGCCGATTTGCCCAAGCCAATGTGCTGCGCGAGCGGGGAGGCGCCAAAAGACCCTCCGCTACTTACGGTACGAACGATCGTGCGCGCTCTTTGATTATTATTTTCAACCGTCAGCTTGATCTGCGCGCCAATCGCGCCACGATTGCTTTTTACTCCAACCAGCTTGATATTGATCCAGTCATTGCCGTTTCCGGGATTTGCGAAGAGCCGAAACGCGTGCGCATCCCCTGGGGTGGCTCCTCCCATAGACGCCAATATGTCTTCGTGTCCAGCATTGCGCAGATCGGCGAACGCAGTGCCATGCCCCTTGTGCAGATCCCCGATCCCGGCGGAAGAACTGATGTCCGTAAAAGACTCGCCTTGTTGGTTTCGAAGCAGCACTTTGGGGAGCAAAAAGCCGTACTCCGGCCCTCCAGTTCCGAGATAGATGTCCAGGAATCCATCGTCGTCCACGTCGCCGAAATTGGCCCCCATGGGCGCATACACTTTGTCCAGATGCACTTCTGCCGTCACGTCTTTAAACGTACCGTCTTTCATGTTCTTGAATAACTTCAGCGTCTTGGCGCTGTACGGAAGTCCAAGATAGCTTCGCAGAGATTCATCAGGAGAAAAAAAGAAGCTATTGACCAGCAGGTCCGGCCAGCCATCGTTGTTGTAGTCGAAGAACCAACTGGCGAAGCTCTGGGAGTCGGCTAACTGCACGCCCGCTCTCTGCGCCACCTCCGTGAATGTCCGGTTATGATTGTTGTGAAACAGGAAGTTTGCACCGTAGAGGTTGGAAACGTAGAAATCAACGTAGCCATCGTTATCATAATCCCCCGCGACGGCCGCTTTGCTGAAGGCAATCTTGTCCACACCTGAGGAGTGGGAAATGTCCTCGAAGGTGCCATCGCCGCGATTGCGGAAAAGCTGCGCAGGCCCATTCTCATTTCCGACAAAAAGATCGACGAACCCGTCATTGTCAATATCTGCCCAGACTGCCGCTTGGGTGCGAGTCGCCTCCGCTAAGCCGGCTGCCGCGGTCACGTCGGTGAAGGTTCCGTCGCAATTGCTTCGTAGCAGGGACTTGCGAATCGGAAACTCCCATGCGCCGCGCAGCACCAGGAAATCCATGCAGCCGTCGTTGTTGTAATCCGCCTGAATCATGTTGAGGCCGCCAAGTTGATCGGAAAGCCCTGCCTGAGCGGCGCGGTCGGTAAATGTGCCGTCTCCGTTGTTATGGAAGTAGTGCAGCGGTTCGCAGACGTTGTAGCTCGAGATCATCACATCCAGCAGGCCATCATTATCAAAGTCATCTACGATGACCCCATTGGCCATCGATACAACATCAATTCCGGCGCTGCTGGCCACGTCGGTAAACATTCCGGAGTTTTCCTTTGCGGTGAACGTACTCGATGAAATGAGGTATTTCTCAGGAACACCTGCCGGATATTTCCCCATCGTCATATATGAGAGGTTCAGCAGCCATTTCGTCTGGACATCGTCGGGCTTCTGCGAAAGATAATTCAGGAAGTGTTCCACAGCTTTCCCGGAATTCGCGATATTGTCGTACTTCATTCCGGGACGAGGAGGAAAGATGCATTTGTCGGTGGGGTGGCGGTAAACGTCATTGTCCATCTCAGATTTGTGCAGATATGCGACGCCGAGCACCGCGTCCAACTGAGCGACTCCTGCGGGTACCGAGGCCATCGCGATTTTGTACGCCGCTTCCCATTCCGCCACCGCTTCGTCCATTTTGCCCTGGTACGCTTCGATTTGGGCCAATGCGTAGCGTGCTTGGATCAGATCGACAGGATTGTCAACGGTCGAACCGGCCAGCGCCAGTGAATGTACCTTGGTCTTGATTCGTTCTTCCAGAAGCGACAGCGATTTTTGGCGAATTTCGCAGATCGTCTTGAAGTTCTGTTCCCATCCCGCCGGCTTCGGATACTTTTGAAAGGCCAAGTCTGCAATGACCTGTCCTGCAACATCGACTGGATACTTAATGCTGCTTTTTCCGGAAAGTGGCAGATCCCGGTTAGCGCCCATGCCTTGGCCTACCGTGCCCTCGCTTGCAGGAAGGACTTTGAGAACGGCATATCCACCCGGGACCTTCACAACGTTTGTGACTTGGTTAGGCCCAAGACCGTGGAGCGCTTCCCGTAGTTCAGGGCGTAAGGTAGCCAGATCCACTTTCCCCAGATATCCAAAATCCCCGGCGCTTGGATCAATGGATCTGTTCTTGGCAATGGTTTCAAATTCTTTGCCGCTCTTCAGTTCTTCCAAAATCTGTTTTGCCTCATTCTCGGTATTAACCACGATGACGCGAAGCAAAACTTCTTCTCGGCCGCCCGATTGCGCGCTTAAGATCGTGGACCAATTCAACGATAGAAACACAATTGCCACGATGGCGAGCACTAGCCAGCGCCTGCGCAAACCCGAGATAGTATTTTTGGGTGCCTGGCTCTCCATGGCGGTAGTCGATTCTCGGAATTGTAACCAAAATGCCCGGATGTCCCTCGTTGACATCATACTTAGATATCGATATAAAGACATCTGAGTATGGGCAAAACCGATGCTCTGCAAGGTTCGCTCGATTTGCTGGTGATGAAGATATTGTCGCGGCGTCCGCGACTTCACGGATACGCCATCATGGCTGCCATCGCCAATACTTCAGGCGAAGTGCTGCGCGCAGAGGAAGGTTCGCTCTACCCCGCGCTGTATCGCATGGAGGAAGCGGGCTGGATTCGCGCTGAGTGGATCAAGAAAGACTCCGGTCGCCGCGCCCGCGTCTATGAACTGACTGCCGCAGGCAAAAAGCAACTGGGCGTGGAAGAGTCGCGCTGGCAGTCAGTCAGCCTGGCAATCAATCGGGTTCTCCGGGAGGTATAACGTGTCGTTATGGTCCCGTCTCTCGAACGCCGTGCACGGCGAGCGCTTGAATCGCGAGATTGATGAAGAGCTGCAGTGCCACATTGAAGAAGCCATTGCGTCAGGGAGGGATCCGCACTCGCCACGTCGTCTCATGAGAGGTGTCATCGCCCTTCAGGTCGCGTTCTGTGTCCTCGTTCTCTTTCTGTCTTCGCTGTTCGTCGCGTCCTTCCAACGCTTACAGAACCGTCCTCAGAGGAGGAATTTTGTTTAGACGGACGCGCTACCAACAAGGAAGTCTCACACTCGAAAAATGCAAGAGGGGTTCTGCAGTATGGGTGTACCGGTGGTGGGAAAACGACATCACCGGAAAGCCGATACGTCGGAAGGTACAGCTGGGAAGTTTGGAGAGGTATCCAAACGAATCAGCGGCACAAGCTGCAGCGGGCGCCCCTCGGCTAACCATCAACAATCAATCCAAGCGCAAGAACCTGGCACCAGCTCATGATCCGAGACTATCTGCGACATGCCAATCTACACGTGACCAACAAATACCTTCAGGCAACCTCAAACAGCAAGCACTTGGCGCAAGGAAAGCTCGTAGATGCCATCCTGCCTGGGGCGTGTTGTCAGGGAACAAACCTACGCTCATTCAGTAAAACTTAGCAGCAGATTCGTTCGTGTCGACTGCGAATGGAGGGCTCTGCTGATCGCCAGTCGGAAAAGCTATTGGACCCAAACAGACCGAGATTGGCTTTTGGGGTTCTTTGTAAACCATTCAAAAGAATGGCGGGGACGACGGGACTCGAACCCGCGGCCTCTGCCGTGACAGGGCAGCGTTCTAACCAACTGAACTACGTCCCCACTCGCCAAATCAACGAGATGCGCAATCGCCAGTGTTTATGCGGCTTTGCACCCTTTGCATGCCGTGCACCGGTTGCCCCGGATTGCCTAAACGCCGCGATTTCTGGCTGAACCGCCCACAAATCTTGGCTTCACTCTTAGCCTTAGCGATGTGCAAAGCAGCCTAGGCGGTCCATTCCAAATGATCCAAGTTGTCACCACTTTGGATCCGACCACCAATGAAATTTGAACAAGCTTTTAGCACAAGAATATCGTAACAGCTTCTCTCAGAACTCGAAAGAGCGAAGCAAGCAAGCGCGATCGTGGGTGCCCAGCCCTACGGATTTGTGTTTTGTCCCCGTACGGAAACCGACCTCTGCCTTGTCGCGACACTCGGCCAATCTTTTTTGCTCGCCGAACGGGTATAGGTTCGATTCTTACGATGCGAGCTGCCCTTCGTTGTGGGTTGTAAAGGTTCGATAACGCGTCATCGCTCGTGGTAAAGCGGTACTCCTAAACTCAAACTTCCGATCCCCCTTAATTATTGTCTGAAAATGATTTCTGCAGACTCTCCTCAACTTCCCTCGATCGCCATAGCTGCTGATGCCTTCTTGAGTACCATCGACCGTCGACAGGCGATCGCCCGGGATTGAGGTTGATAACCGTCGGCAGGCCAGGGGACGTCGGTGCGCCTCCGGGGTCCAATTGTTGGTATTCGCAAGTCTTTCTATTGCGCCAGCTCGTTGTCGCTAGCTGCGCTTGCCGATGGCGCGTCCTTGGGGAGCGCGCGATTTCTGCGCGCGGAGGGGGAGGAACTATGCGGCCCGTGTAGTGTGATCATCCTCGCCTATTTCTGGAGAAGCCACAAAAACCGGTTTTTCCTCTACGCGTAGCAAGGCACCACTCTAAAGCGCTTGTGCCCTTAGCAGGCTGCGGAAAAGCTCATTTGCAGGCCGACAGCGAACCTCAGCGGCTAAAGCCGCCACGGATGGTGCTGTACTTACGGCGCGGCCTGAACCGGCGCGCCCTTTCAAAACGCGAACGAATCAGAGTTTGTCAGGAGCCGTGAGGGAATGGACAATCCAAACTCACTGCGGGACGAGGCACTTCTCGTGCGAGCAAAATGTTCCTGCGGGAACACAACGTCATCACGGTAGAAGGCATACAACAACGTCATGACAGCTAAGCCCAAGAAAGTAAAGCGGCGAAAGGCGCGGTCGCAGCCGGGGAGAGTAATCGAGCTGCGTGCATCGGTTGAGGATGACCTGGTGTCGCTGGCGGATGAGGAGACCGGCGCGGAGTCGCGCTGGAACCGTCCGCGCAAGCGTAGGATCTCGTTGCGCGTCGATACTCCCCACTCAAGCCAAAATCGGGCTTGAGTGGGCCACCCGTCCGGAGGTAAGTGAGAGACATCCAGCGCTTATTGAGAGAGCGCAGTTGTCACGATTGTGTCGGATGGAAGGATCGATTCGAGCGCAAGGCGGCAGCGATCCTGACTTTCAGGTCTGGGACGGCTGCGTGGCTGCGTGTGCGGCAGTAGGCGTTTAACTGACTAAGGAACATTCGCGGCAGCCAAGAATTCTTCCGCTATACTGTCGTCCATGGATGTTGAGCGGATCATTGACGACATCGAGCAACTACAGGAAATGTTCGAAGCGCCTGACATTAGACCACTCAGCGCAAGCGACATCTCTGCTGCAAATCGAAGGCACGACGAGATGCTCGCCCATAGCCCTTGGTTTAAGCTCTGGCAACATTATGGCATCTGCTGCCGACCTGAATCTCCCGTAATCCAACAGCCCGAATAACCCCGGCTCACTCGTTGAGCTTCTCTGTGCTTGACGCGACGAGAGCACACTTAGCCTTTGGCCAGCGAAGGAGCAATTTTAATGTGGCACGCTATCGAGAACTCCTTGCCGACCCTCCGCACAGCGGAGTGGATGCCGATCACTGCCGTGCCGGGCATCAGAACTGAAGTCGGCCACCAGGTTAACTGCGCGCGATCGCGTCGAGTCATTTGGATTGGGCTCTCCCGGCCCTCGACATCTCAGGTGTGCTCGTCTACACTCGCGATCCAAATCTGCGCCGAAATCACTCCAATTCGCAAACGATTTGCATCATCAGTCAGAAGGTTTGTAAACCAGCAATATGGAACCCTGGCGCGCACGCTGTCCTAGTTCTGAGGTGGCGAGGAGTTCGAGAGACCCTTTACTGCAATCGCTGATGCTCGCTTATCGAGCGTTCGTCCCTTCTGACCTGGATGAGTCATTTTTTTGCATGTGCTTTTACAACGGCTGAGAAATCTTGCTCCCCTAATCCACTCTCCACTGCGCGCCTGAAGGCTTCGAGCGCGGGCACCGCGGTCTCGAGTTGAACGCCGTTGGTTTCCGCTTCCTTGATTGCGTAACCGATATCTTTCGTCATGAGCTTGAGCGGAAAGTTCGGAGTGAAGTCATTTGACTCCATGCTGATCAGCATTCTCTTAATCAATGGGCTTGCCAGAGCACTATTCCCCAGGACTGTTATGCATTTCTCGCGATCCAGGCCACCAGCACTAACTAAGACCATGGCTTCCGCAAACGCTGCAGCTTCCACTCCACAAACGAAGTTGTTGATCAACTTGATCAGAGCGCCACTGCCCGTGGGGCCAAGGTGTAAGACTTCCCTTCCCAATGCCGACAGAATTTCAACTGCGCGCGAAAATCCTATCGACGACCCACCGACCATGAAGAACAGCTCGCCTTTTGCCGCGTGCGGTTTCGTTCCTGTAACCGGCGCATCCAGAAACTCGCAACCCTTCGCAGCGGCCGCACGATTGAGCTCTTTCACCCAGCCGACCGACAACGTGCTCGATTCCAGCAACAGCGATCCGGTTACCGCTCCGGCAAGGGCTCCATCATTTCCCAACCAGATATCGCGGGATGCCGCATCGTCGGCGACCATAGCAATCACCATCTCGGACCGCGCAGCCGCCTCGCGTGGAGTGGCCGCGACGAAGGCACCGGCATCGCCGAGTCGGGCTGCTTTTTCAGGGCTCCGGTTGTAAACCGATACAGAGAATCCCATGGAGAGCAGACGATTCGCCATTCCTCCACCCATGATTCCCAAGCCTAAGACTGCAACGCGTGGTTTTGGCATTCGCTCTTGTCACCCCAACGAATTCACTTCGATCGGTACAGCCTCTGATTGGGACACATGAACCACATTGCGGAGTGGCCGCCCAAATCCTTCAAATGAAACCTGAATCGTATCTCCGTTCCCAAGTCGAATCCCCGCTCCAAAGCTCAGGCAGTCGGTTCCAAAGAAATGCACATGCACATCACCCGGCCTGCGGTGAGCTTCGAACTTGAAGTGATGATGCTCAAGATTCCGCAAACTGTGGCACATTTCCGACTCGCCCGTGCGAAAGGCCCCCGACCAGAGAATACGCCCCTCCCGTTCGATCTCCACTTGGACCAACACCGAGGAAAACTGAGGATCGAGAACCAGTTCTGGTCCGAGAGCGCAAGTCCGAAGTTTTGATCCTGCCAGATTGAGATAATTCGTTTTTTCAAACCGGTGGTCTGAAAACTCGTTTCCTCCGGTCATTCCCACGCGGTGTGGGGTTCCATTCGGACCGATCACATAGAGTCCCGCAATTTCCGCCTCCTCACCGCCGTCTTCTGCGTACCAGGGAATCTCAAGGGCTTGTCCGTGCGCTCGCAGAGTTGTCCCCGTCCCCTTGTAGAACCACTCCGGAGCAATTCCGATCTGCCCCGGATCGGGACGACCTCCGTCTTTACCCCACTGAAACATCTTCATGCTGTCAGTCATGTCGTCCGTGGCTGCGGCGTGCATCGACTGCCGGTCCCGCGCACTGCCGAGATGAGTAAGCCCGGTTCCGGAGATCATGCACCTGGTGGGCTCTTCAGGATGATCGATCGGAAACAGCATCTGCCACTCTGATTTGCCGCTGTAGACGAGATCGTAATCCAATCGTTCAGATGTAAGTCTCTTCTTTACAAGATCACCGAGCTTGGATCCACCCAGGATCGCCGATTTCGCAAGTTCGTAAACCGAAGCGCAACCATCGAGCACGCGCAAATGAGGTTCTTCCACCAGCGCAACCCGGCGCACCGGGCCTTTCTTCAGTTGAACGATCCGAGTCATCAGATATGATTCTTTCTTCATTCTAGAATCTCGAAGTCTCGCAACTTTCCTTCATCAATCGTGAGCCCGAATCCGGGCACGTCGTCCGCCAAGTCGATGGAGCCATCCTTAGCCTTCGGCTCGCCAGCAAACAGATACCAGAACAATTCGTTCCCGACTTCCACATCCACGATAGGGAAATATTCGGCCATCGGAGAATTGAGGCTCGCCATCACCACGTGATAGTTGTGCATCTGCCCGGCGTGGGGAATGACCGGAATCGCGTGCGCCTCGGCGAGCGCAGCGATCTTGCGGGCTTGCGTGACGCCCCCGACCCGGTTCGTGTCGAACTGGATATAGTCCACAGCGCGCGCCTGCAGAAGATCCCGGAAGCCAGACAGACTAAATTCGTGTTCTCCTCCTGCAATCGGGATTCGGCCATATGATTTCAACTCGGCGTAGCCATGGATGTCGTCAGGAATAACTGGCTCTTCCAGCCAGCGGAGATTAAATGGCTCCAGTAGTGGAAGCATTCTCTTCGCGTAATCGAGGGTCCATCCCATGTAGGCATCAGCCATCACGTCGATACCATTTCCGACTGTTTCTCTGACTGTGCGAACCAAATTTACATTGCGCTGCATCCCCTCGGCGCCGTCAACGGGCCCCCAACCAAAACGCAGCTTCATTGCCTGAAAGCCCTCATCTCTGTAATGCTTGGCTTCCCTCGCCAACTCGTTTGACTCAGTGGCGTAGAGGCGACTCGCATAGACTGGAATTCTTGTCTTCGTCCTTCCACCAAGCAGCCGAAACACTGGTTGCTTAGCCGACTTACCAAGCAGATCCCACAGGGCAATATCCACGGCACTGATTGCTACCATCCCAATACCTTTGCGACCAAAGGCCATTGTCTTGCGATACATTTGCTGCCACAGGAACTCCACGTCCCAGGGATTTTGTCCGATCAAAAGAGGCTTCAGATAGAGGTCAATCGTTTGTTTAACAATCTGAGGGGCCAGCGCCGCGTTTCCGATTCCGACCAGCCCATCATCTGTGAACACTTCGACTGCGAGCCAGCCGTGAAAGGTGAAGGTGCCCATCGACGCTTGCGGCAGTTGCAACAAGTCCATGGGATTTGTGCAGAAGTGCGGTGGCAGTGGTGTAACCTTGCCTCGCCATCGAAACACCCGTGTCCGAATTTCTTTGATCTTCATTGTGCTCCTTGATATCTCAACCGGCGTTCCACATCCGCAGGGCGAAACGCTGGGATCGCGACCAGAATAACGGTGAACGCGAGCACATGAAATACACCCGCCAGAGTGAAAACCGTGGGATAACCGAACCCGTGATCGAGTAAATAACCGACCAGTTGCCCGAATGCGATTCCGCCCATGGCTCCTCCGAAGCCGACCAATCCGGCGACGGAGCCCACCACTTCACGAGGTAGAAGGTCAGCA
The DNA here is from genome assembly GCA_035279505.1 of Candidatus Sulfotelmatobacter sp. Taxonomy (GTDB): domain Bacteria; phylum Acidobacteriota; class Terriglobia; order Terriglobales; family Acidobacteriaceae; genus Sulfotelmatobacter. The sequence goes on from DATEHP010000299.1 coordinate 105,903, forward strand.
GGCAGGACCATTACCAGCGTCGACCAGGATTGCTGTCCGAAATACGCCACGCTAAAAATGGCAATCGCCCAAGAGACGGCCACATGCGGAACCAGCACGATGAGCGGCATTACCGCCGCACTGAGCCCTAGAGCCAGTTTTCTCGCTATATCCAACGAAAAATGACGTCGCATCAGATAACTTGAAAACCAGCCGCCAGCTAAGCATCCCACTCCAGCGGCCGCATAAGGAATCCATGCGAACGCGCCGACCGCCTTGGTGTCGAAGCCGCGCGCGTCGTACAGATACTTTGGCAACCAAAAGAGATAGAAATACCAGGCAGCGTCGCTCAGGAATTTTGCGATGATCAAGCCCCACACCTCCCGTATACGCAGAAGGCCGGTCCAGCGCGGATTGTCGTCGGACCTGCCCGGTATCTCGGAATGGTTCGCTTGATCAGCGTGCGTCTCGGGCACAAAATATGAGCGTCGCCACCACGCTGTCCACAAAAGACCGAGGGCTCCCGAAATCAGGAATATCCAGCGCCAGCTCGCAAAGCCCAGAGTGAACGCAATCAACGGCGGCGCAATCACCGCTCCCACAGACGTTCCGGCGTTGATGATGCCCATGGCCGAAGCGCGGTCTTGCGTGGGAAACCACTCCGCTACCGCTCTCGTCGCAGCGGGGAAGCCTCCACCCTCACCCATGCCCAGGAGGAACCTGCTTACCGCCAGCATCCCAAAGCTCAGAGCGAGTGCGTGGCTCGCGCAAGCCAGCGACCAGAAGATCATGATGACCGTGAACCCCAGCCGTGTTCCAAGGGCGTCGGTTAACTTCCCCCCTCCGGCATACATGAACGCGTAAGCAAACAAAAAGGCCGACTGCAGGGTTGAGAACTGGATGTTTGAAAGCGGGATATCTTTCGCGATGGCGCTCACTGCAACCGGAAGTGTCTGACGATCCAGATAGCTTATCGCTATCGCCACACCTACCAATACAGCAATCTTCCAGCGCAACAATCGTCTCGTCCCAGTGGGTGGTTCCCAGAAATGTGAAACGAAGGGTTCAGGAAGCCAGCAATGGCGTCCACACCTGCATCGCAGTCGCCATTCGATTCGACCAGGCGTAGTAGGGAATGAACGTGAGGTCCACGTGACGGGTCTTTACGGACTCTCCCTTGTATCGCGGATAGAGACCGGTGCCGGATGCAGTGTTCTCACGCGCCAGACCCGGATGATGAAGCACGATGACCCCGTCCAGCAGGTCCTTTCTGAATTCACTCTGGAAGTCGTCGCCAGCTTGCTTCCCCGGCCGTAGAGCAATGTCGCTGAGGTCAACTCCTTGTGGCTGATCAAGCCCTTCGAGGCAATAAATGAGCGGACCTCGTTGAACGGCTACGCGTCCAGTGTCATCTGCCACCCGCGGATTGGCCGCAAGCATTTGCGGAGTCACTGCAACCTGCAGACGAATGACATCGCCCGCTGCCCAACGGCGCCGAATGCTTAGATATTTTCCTGCGGCCGCTCCAGACCATGCCTTTCCGTTCACTTTCACTTCGGCGCTGTCGGCCCAGCCCGGGATCCTCAGGAATACCGTAAATTCTGCAGGCTGCGCGGGGGCAATCGCGAGGTCGACTCCGCCGTCCCAAGGATAGTTTGTCTTCTGATTTACTTTCAGTCCGGTGCCATCTTCCAAATGCCAGTCGAGTTGCGAATTCTCATACAGATGTACGTAGATGCCGTCGCTGCTGGTGCTGTAAAGATATCCCGGTAGCGATGCGAAGGTACGCTCAAGGTTCGGGGGACAGCAGGTCACGTCGTACCACGGATTGCGGATCTTCTCTCCGGTCGAGGCGTCGAAGGCCAGGGGGTTACGATAACAATACATCGCGCCGTCGAGCGACATTCCAGAGTTGATTCCGTTGTAAAGAGCTCGCTCGATGACGTCAGTGAATTTCGCATCTCCGGTGACCGCCAGCATCCGCCAGTTCCACATCATGTTGCCAATCGCGGCGCAGCTTTCCCCGTACGCGCGGAAATTGGGAAGCTCGTAAGCGTCACCAAATGCCTCGCCTTCTGCCCGTGATCCGACGCCACCAGTGACGTACATCTTGGTCGAGGTCATATCGTTCCAGAGACGATTCAGTGTTTGCCAATAAGAGTCGTCGCCCGTCTCCATGAAATAGTCGGTGGCGCCGCAGCACGCGTACATGGCACGAACTGCATGTCCTTCGAGTTTGGTCCGCGCGGTGAAAGGCGTTCCGCTGAACATATAAATGGTTCGGCGCTCGGGCAGATCGATTCGCTTATCTCCCTGCAGAATGTAGCCCGCGAGTTCTAGATGCCGCTTGTCTCCGGTCGTGCGATACAGTTCAATCAGGCCCATCTCGATCTCCGGATGTCCCGACACGATAGGCTTCTTCGGAGCCGGACCGTAGTTGGGCAACAAGAAATCGTCAACGAAGCGAATCCCGGCATCGAGCAACTTTCGATCGCCAGTCGCCCGATAATACGCAATTGCTCCCTGGAGCATGTGCCCGATGTTGTAAAGTTCGTGCCCAGTGGTTTGCGTTTGTGTCAGCATCCGCAGCGATTTGCGATCCTCCTGGTAGTAGGTGTTCAGATAACCGTTAGGTTCCTGAACAGCGACAACTTCGTCGATCAGTTTTTCTGCCATTTGCCGCAGGTCCGGACGATCGCCGGACTGCAAAGCAAATCCGACGGCCTCGGTCCACTTGTAAACGTCAGAGTCGGAAAAAACCGGACCGATCTGTTGGGCGTTGCTCTTTCCCACCAGCCGTCGAAAATTGTTCATGCGGCCGTTGGCCTCGAGCAGATCATGCATGCTGGGAATACTCTTGCTGACGTTGATCTCTCGTCGCCGTGCCCAGAATCCGCTCTGGATCGTCACCGCATGCACTGGGATGTCGTGCAACTTTGCATGCGGAGACTTCGCCAAATTTTCTACGCCTTGCTCCTTCCAGTCCGGATCGTCGCGCAGCGCAGTGCTTGCAAGCGTCGAGCCTTTCACGCTCGCAGCGGCGAGAACGGATTTACCTGCGACAGATGAGATCGCCGCCACTGCGGCCGCAGAGCCCACAAACTGACGTCGCGACATTCCCTTCGTCTCGGCCATGTTTAGCTTCTCCCTTTGCGAGATCCAAGGAATTATAATCCTCCGGTAAGCGTTTACTCAGCAACCATTATCGGAGCATTTTCAACAATGAAAACGCCTTGGAACCGCCGGCAAGTGCTGCAGAACTTAGCCGTCGCCTCGGGGGCACTCGCCTTGCCGCGTGGGGCCACCGATCTGAGTACTCTTTTGCAAGAATCCACTTTCGACCGAGAGATTCAGATCACATCCATCAGCGAGCACACGGTCAGGCTGTCTATCTTGCCCATTACAAATGGTAAGACGGCTCTGATTCCTTTGGATGGATCGCTCGTGCAGACGTCATGGGGTGAGCCGACCGCGCGATTGCGAGGCAACCCGGCGCCCCAAGAACTCAAGGCCGGGGGTTTGAGCATTCACCTTTCTGCTAATCCAATTACCTTCACCATTTCGACTCTGAACGGAAACAGAATTCAGCAGCTTGAAGTAGATCCCGACGGCAGTGTCTCCTTTGCAACTGGGAAGTCCCCGCTGCTTGGACTCGGAGAAGGCGGACCACAATTCGATCGCAGGGGCTCAACAGACGCCATGATGAGCGGACAGGGCGGTTATCATCTCAGAACGCACGGCGGGCGCGTTCCGATCCCGTGGATCATCAGCACTGAAGGCTGGGCGATGTTTTTCCACCAACCTTTTGGAACATTCGATTTCACCGCGCCTGAGAGCAAATTCCACCCGTCCAGTCTCGTCGCCGCCCTCGACATTTTCTTTGTGCACTCCCTCGACCCTTCGGTCATCATGGCCGAGTACGCTCGGATTACCGGGCACCCGGAGATGCCGCCGCTGTGGAGCTTGGGATATCAGCAGTCCCATCGCACCCTCGCCAGCCGTGATGAGGTCCTCGCGGAAGCAAAGATGTTTCGTGAGAAGAAACTTCCCTGCGACGCGTTGATTTATCTCGGAACTGGATTCTGTCCGTCAGGGTGGAACACCGAAAACGGATCCTTCTCCTGGAACTCCCGGGTCTTTCCCGATCCCAAGGAGATGATCGAGCAATTGCATAGGGACAATTTTAACGTCGTCCTGCATGACGTGATCCTGACGGACAAGCTACGCGGAACGGTCCACGATCCCTGCGACGTGCGCTCGTTCGACGCGGAAAACGCCAACTGCTACTGGGACGCGCATCGTAAGGACTTCGCCGCGGGAGTCGATGGCTGGTGGCCCGATGAAGGCGATCCTCTGGATATCCCGTCACGCCTGGCGCGCAACCGGATGCACTGGGAAGGCCCACAGATCGACCGACCGAATGAACGACCATATTCTCTTCATCGCAACGGCTATGCAGGGATGCAACGCTACGCATCGTTCTTGTGGTCTGGAGACGTGTATTCCACCTGGGAGACCTTAAAGACCCAAATTCCCATAGCCATCAACACATCGCTCACTGGGATTCCTTATTGGGGTACGGATATCGGAGGATTCGTTCCGACGTCCGAGTTCACCGCTGAACTCTACCTACGTTGGTTTCAGTTCGGAGCATTCTGCACTCTGTTCCGCTCTCACGGGCGTACCTGGAAACTTCGCCTGCCCTGGGGCTGGAACACTGGAGACCCAGGTCCGGTTGAGATCCGCAACTACGACGGTGCCTCCCTGCCGGATGCGAGCCAGTTCCACAACGCTCAGGTCGAACCGATCTGCCGAGAATACCTCGAACTGCGTTACCGGATGCTTCCCTACCTGTACAGCGCCGTCCGCGAATGCACCATAACAGGCACGCCCGTTATGCGCGCGCTATGGTTGCACTATCCTGACGATCCGGTTGCGGTGGCACGAAACGATCAGTATCTGTGGGGCCGCAGCATTTTGGTGGCTCCGGTAGCGGAAAAGGCGGCAACTGCTCGTTCCGTCTATCTCCCGCAAGGCAACTGGTATGACTTCTGGACAAACGATCGCATCGAAGGAGGCCGTGAAATCAGGCGGTCTGTCGATCTGCAAACAATACCGCTCTATGTGGCGGCTGGAACTGTCCTGCCCTTGGGACCGGTCAAGCAGCACACCGCCGAAAAAGTGGATCAGCCCCTCACAATTTCGATCTATCCCGGCGCCAATGGATCATTTCTTCTTTACGAAGATGATGGTCGTTCATTCAACCACCGCAAGGGTGAGTGGATGGGAACAAGACTGGCTTGGAACGACACAGCAAGGACACTGACACTGAGTCTTGCCCCCGGATCGCGCATGCTGCCACCGTTGCGGAGGAACATCTCCGTGAATGTACTTGGAGCTCAGAGGAACGTGAACTTCGACGGAAATCCGGCGGAGGTGCATTTCTAGAGTCGAGCCTCGACGGCGCTGCTAGCAAACGTTTTCCCATAGCCCCCGAGGCGTGATAAGATTGTTCGCAGTCGTTTTCCCCCTTTTTCTACTCAACTCCATGGATATTCGAGAGATTGCCCGGAGGGCGAAAGTTTCAACCGCCACCGTTTCTCGAGCGATCAACCGTGTTCCCACAGTAGATCCTCAGCTGGCCAAGAGAGTGTGGAAAGTCGTCGACGAGTTGGGTTACTACCCCAACACCCAGGCTCGCGCTTTGGTGCTTGGGCGTAGCCGCATCTTCGGACTGATTGTCTCCGAAATCACGAATCCGTTCTTTCCGGAGATTGTTCAGACATTCGAGGATCTGGCGGTAAAGAACAACTACGAGATTCTGTTGACCTCTACCGTGCATGACCCCAAGCGCATGGAATCATCGGTTCGCAGGATGATTGAACGGCGTGTGGATGGAGTCGCGATTTTGACCTTCGGCATGGAGGAGTCATTGATTGAACATCTTCGGGACCGCAAGGTTCCGCTCGTCTTTGTCGATGTAGGACCAGATGTTCCAGGCATTGCAAATATCCGGATCAATTATCTGAACGGAATTCGACAGGCAGTGCAGCACCTGGCTGCGTTGCGCCACACACGAATAGCGTTCATCGCGGGACCACAGCGCCTGAAGTCCGCCGGCGCGCGGCGAGAGGCTTTCGAAGCCTCCATGAAAGAAATCGGGCTTTCGCCTGATTTAATCGTCGTCGGGGACCACAGAATGGAGGGAGGAATGAATGCCCTTTTGGAACTCAACAAATTGAATGACCCGCCGACTGCTGTCCTCTGCTCCAACGACATGACTGCCATTGGAGTCCTGCGGGAAGCTTACGAGCAAAACATCAAGATACCGGAAGACCTCTCAGTCGTCGGTTTCGACAATATTCATTTAGCTGAGTTCACAATTCCGCCATTGACGACGGTTCAGATGTCTCAACACGATTTGGCCAAGATTGCCTTCAATGCCCTACTGCATGAGGTCGAGGATGGATCTTCCTCACCCGAACGGCACAACTACGAACTTCTGACGGGTCTGGTCCTCCGCCGATCCACGGCATTGGCCCCGAGTAGAAGACTAGCGGCTACTGCGGCGGCCAGTCGTGTCGCGAAATCACGAAAGACTCCTTTGCCGCAGTAGTTGCTGTTCTCCAGGTTCAAGTTTGCTCCTGTGACCCAACCCTTCCAGAGTCGCTTACGCTCCCCACTGAATCACGGTGTAGGAGCGTGCGGGAACTTCGAATCTGGTGCGCCCGTTGGCGGTTGATGGCTTGTCGAAGCTCTGGGGTTTCACTCGCTCCGGCGCATCGAAGCCGTTGACGGCCTTCAGGTCGCTCCCGGTCAATACCTGTGAATCCACCACGCGGCTCTGCGTTTGGTCCTCCCAGACCACTTCGATCACATGAGCCTTCGACAAGTCCCGGTTGAGAATGAAGAGTGAAGTCTTGCCATCCTCGGTGGTCGCAACCGCATCGATGTACGGGACCGCATCCAGGCCCTTCACGTCGTAAGTGGGCGACTCGACCAATACGTTCAGCACCTTCCCGCGCGCATATTGCAGCGCCCATGCGTACGGATAGTAAATCGTCTGCCTGAAGAGCCCATTTTCGTTGGTCATGATAGGGGCGATCACGTTGATCAGTTGCGCGAGACACGCGACCTTCACACGATCGGCGTTTCGCATCAGAGTGTTGAGCATTCCGCCCACCAGCAGAGCGTCCTCGAGGTCGTAGATCTCTTCGAGGAGATGTGGCGCCTCTCTCCGGTGCCCGTCTACCGCATCGCCACTGCGCGCCCGATACCAGACGTTCCATTCATCGAACGACAGCCAAAGTTTCTTGGGCGACCTCTTGTGCCCTCGCACCAGATCGCAGACTGCCAGCGTCTCGGCAATCTGACGATCCATCGTCAAGTTCATGGCCAGATACTTAGCGCTGTCCGCGCCCGTTTCCCCGTCATTTCCGAGGTAACGATGCAGTGATAGTCCATCCACGTTCTCATAGCATTGCTCCAGAACCTCCCTGTCCCACTCCAGATAAGTGGGCATAAACGGACCACTTGATCCGCACGCAATCAACTGGAGCGACGGATCCTGGGCGACGTAGCGCATCTGGCGTGCAGTGTCCTGCGCCTTCATGCCGTACTCGACAGCGGTCATGTGCCCGATCTGCCAGGGCCCATCCATTTCATTACCCAGACACCAATTCTTCACGTTGTAGGGCTCGGCATAGCCGTGCTTACGCCGCAAGTCGCTCCACTGCGTTCCTTTGTCCACGTTGCAGTACTCGAGGAGTGCCGCGGCTTGTTCCGGCGTTCCGGTTCCGAGATTGAGGCCCATGAGGGGCACCGTTCCGACCGCCTTGCACCACTGCATGTACTCGTTGGTGCCAAACTGATTCGTGTTAATGGAATCCCAGGCTTTATCGAGCACTCGCGGTCGATCCTGCTTCGGTCCCACGCCGTCGAGCCAGTTGTAGCCGGAGACAAAGTTGCCGCCCGGGTATCGAATGATGGGAACACCCAGGGTGCGCACCTCCTGCATCACGTCCTTGCGGAAACCGTTCGAGTCGGACAACTTTGATGGCGGATCATAGATGCCCTCATAAATCGCTCGCCCCAACTGCTCGAGGAATGACCCGAACAAGTTTCGGTCAAGCGGAGAGATGCTGCGGCGACCGTCAATGAGAATACGGGTGGTGTGATCTGCGGTTGAGGATGCCTGCGCCGAGAGAAAGCGTCCGAACAAAGTGCTGGAAGACAGCGCTAAGGCGGTGGTAGAAGCCTGTTGCAGGAACTGGCGTCTCGACGGCATTGTTTTCATCCTCCCAGTTTGGTCCCGTCAACACAAAGTTCTGCCCACATCTCGCTTCGTAGTAAACGGTTACCCGAAACCGCACTAATATACGACTTGGCACGCTTGAGAGCAAGGAGAGATCGGCGGTTGTCCCTCTGGCTCGCCCGAATTTTGGTGTGCCCAATTTTTAATTCGGAGGACCTGGCGTGGACAAGTGGTCCGCGCCCATTCCTTCACGAATCTGCAACAATCCAATCATCCGGCCAGTGCCCAGGCACCCGTTGGAAGACAGAAAGCCCGAGGAGGCTCATTGACAAAAAGGTACAACGCTCATTAGCCTCTCTTTGTAGTAAACGATTGCTCACAAAACGGGGGATCCAAAAATATGCCATTCGTCGATCGTCGAACTTTCCTCAAGGCAACGAGTGCCACTGCTGCGGGCGCCTGTGCCGCGAGCATCCTTCCGGCATGGGCGGCCTCCGACAAGCGTCTCGTGGCTGTGACCACGCCTCTCACGACATTTGCCTATGCCGACGTCCAGTTGCTGGACGGACCGATGAAGCGCCAGTTCGAAGAAAACCACTCGCGCTTCCTGAATCTTGACGAGGACCGCATGCTGAAGGTCTTCCGGCAGGTCGCAGGTCTGGCCGCCCCCGGAGAAGACATGGGGGGCTGGTACGACCTCACGGGATTCAGTTTGGAAGGTAATGACTTCCACGGATTTATTGCTGGTCATACTTTTGGGCAGTACGTTTCCGCCCTTGCCCGAGCTTATGCGGTCACGGGCTCAGAGCCAACGAAGGCAAAGATCCATCGTCTGGTAAAGGGATACGGCGAGACCCTGGATCCACAAGCAAAGTTCTTCGTGGATTATCGCCTTCCGGCCTACACCTATGACAAACTCTCGTGCGGCCTGATTGACGCGCATGAATATGTCCACGATCCAGTGGCTATGGATATTCATGAAAAGCTGACACGCGCCGTTGTCGCCTATTTGCCTGAGAAGGCGTTGTCCCGCGCGGAAATGCGCTCCCGACCGCATAAGGATACTTCCTACACATGGGATGAAACCTACACCCTGCCGGAGAATTTGTTCCTTGCCTATCAGCGCAGCGGCAAGCCGTTTTATCGCGACATGGCCAAGAAGTTCCTCGAAGATGACACCTATTTCGATCCTCTGTCGGAAGGCAACAATGTGCTTCCCTTCGAGCACGCCTACAGTCACGTCAACGCATTTAGTTCAGCGATGCAGGCCTACATCACCCTGGGGAGCGAAAAACATCTGCGAGCGGCAAAGAATGGCTTCGACATGCTGGTCAAGACGCAGAGTTTCGCGACGGGAGGATGGGGACCGAACGAAGCCTTTGGCGAGCCGGGTACGGGGCAGTTGGGCAATAGTCTGACGACGACTCATGCCAGCTTTGAAACTCCCTGTGGAGCTTATGGTCACTTCAAGATCACTCGCTATCTCCTGCGAGTAACAAAAGATGCGCGCTACGGCGACAGCATGGAACGCGTCCTCTATAACACGATTCTAGGAGCTTGGCCGATTCAGGCTGACGGGACCTCCTTCTATTACTCTGACTACGCCACGACCGGAAAGAAAGTCTGGTATGGACAAAAATGGCCGTGCTGCTCAGGAACATTTCCTCAACTCGCTGCCGACTATCACATCAGCACCTATCTTCGCGCAGCGGATGGTGTCTACGTGAATCTGTTTACGCCTTCGAGAGTGCAGTGGGCCGATGGAGGCGGGAAGTACGCCCTGAAGCAGGAAACGAAATATCCCTTCGACAACAAGATTCAAATTCAGGTATCCGCAACCGCACCGAAGGAATTCACACTCTATTTCCGCATTCCCGCGTGGGCAACCCCTAACCCAGTGCTGATGGTGAATGGAAGGCGCGTTTCCACTGAAGTTCAGCCGGGCACTTTCGCCAGCATTCGCAATACGTGGAAAGACGGTGACCGCGTAGAGCTTGAGTTGCCCATGCCTCTGCGGCTCGAAGCGGTCGATGCAAATCATCCTGACCTCGTGGCCTTGGTGCAAGGTCCATTAGTATTGATGGCCGTGGGTGAGTCCCAGCTAACGTTCGAGCGCAATGCTTTGCTTCAGGCAAGGGCGGCAAGCAACGCTACGGGAGACTGGCTGGCCGGTTCAGGGGATGGGCGAAGGATCACAATGCGACCGTTCATGATGATCGACAAGGAAAGCTACAGCGCTTACGTTCAGCTCAAATCCTAAGAGTTTTGGTCTCGACGGCGGGCCCGGACGATCCCATCCGGGGCTGTTTGCCCTGGATCGGACCTATTAGGGCTGCGCATCCCCTTCGACCAGTTTGTAGCGATATTGTTCCCGCTCGTCTTTCGTTGCCTGCTGACGAAGCATCGCCAGGCTTTTCAAAAGCTCTGGAATTTGGCCCTTGTTCTCAGTTTTCCTCAATGCCTGGATCAGGTGATACAGCGCGCTCTGATCTTTGGGATCAATTTCCAGAGCCTTGCGGCACTGGGCAGCGGCCTCAGGATACTGGCCAGACTCCAAATAGAGCTTCGCCAGCACGCTGCGAGCTGGACCAAGCGCAGGACGAAGTGCGACAGCCTTTTTCGCGGAACGCATGGCCATTTGAAAATCGGCGCTACCCGGCTCGGCCCCTTTCTGTGTGAGTATGTCCGCCTGCAAGTAGAGCAGGATCGGATCAGCTGGCTTCCGCACCAGTTTTTCCTGCACCCCAGCCAGCGCGCGAAGCAAATCGTTCTGTTGTACGGCTGCCAAACCTTGGGCGGCGGCGCTCAGCGACTGGGTTGGATCGAGTTCGTACGCAGTCTCGAAGTCGGTCTGCGCCTTGCCAAAGTCTGCAAGCTGCACATAGAGCACGCCACGAGCAAAGAAGAGGGCTGCTGCCTTAGGCTGCATATTGATGCCTTCATTCACGACATTGATGCCAACCTGGAAAGACTGGTGAGCCGCAGACAAAATGGCGAAGTCCACGTACAGATTTGGGTCTTGCGGATGCAGCAGAATGGCTTGCCGTAGCGCATCGACTGCTCTGGTTGTGTCATGAGTGTTTTCATAGGCTCTGGAGGCAAGCTCCAACGTCTCCGGATCGGCGGTGGTTCCAAGCAGCGGATCAAGCGTGGCCAGCGCACCTTCAGGCTTGTGCGCCATTAATAGCAGAGAGGCCAAAACTTGCCGCTCCCGACGGTCGTCTGGATCGAGCACCAATGCTCGCTGCAAGACGCCAGCCGCTTTGTCGATCTGTTTCAGTCTCACCAGACACGTGGCATAGGCGTGGAGTGCCTGCACTCGTGAGTCAAAAAGAGCAGCGGCCCTTTCAAAGTGCGGCACGGCAGCGCGGCAGTTTCCCTGCTGATACTCGAGTACGGCCAGCATGCCGTGGCTGGTGACATCGCCAGGTCGCAATAAGAGAAGATGCCTCAGGAGGGGAATCCCCGCCGCGCTGCCTGAGTCATATTCGATCTGCGCAGCGCCTTGCAGAGCTAGTAGGTTGTCGGGCGAAAATTCCAGTGCCGTACGGAACGAGGTCAGGGCTTCCTTTTTTCTCCCCAACCCAGAATATGCCTTCCCTTGCATCGTCCACAGCTCAGCATCTCGAGGAGATTGCTGGAGTGCAGAACGGAGAAGTTCGAGGGCTTTCTCAAATTGCTGGTCTTGAAGTGCCGAGGCGATTGGCGGGAAATGATCACTCGCACTCTGTGCGCATGCACCAGGTAGGACCAGCAATACTAATAAGAGGAACATAACATCTTCTTTTTCTACTTCTACCATTTCGCCCCATCACCGGTCTTGCTCGGCCATTCTCGCTCACTCTCCTAATGTAATGCGAGACAAGCGGGTAGGCAAAAAAGGTCCAATCGCTTGGGAAGCGCCGGGGCTAGAAGTGCTGGCAACCTCGTTAGAACGTAATCTTGGCTCCGATCTGCCAGTTTCTTGGAAGTTGCTGGCTGATTGCTTTTCCAAACGAACCATTCGCCTGGTTTGGATCCACAAACAGATTTGGGTGATTGAAGAGATTGAAAAACTCAAACCGCATTTGGAAATTCATCCGCTCCGTTATGCGGGTGTCTTTGTAAGCAGTGAGATCCGTCTCGGTAAAGCTCGGCTGCCGGAATTGCTGTGTCTTCTCGTTGCCATTCGTACCTAAGGTCGGTACGGTGAATTGGCTCGAGGTGAATACACCATTGAGGTAAGCACTCCGCGAAGTCAGCTCGCGATAGCTGGTGACGTCCGGATAATCCAGATTGTCCCCGTCAGCGTTGTAATCTCCACCAGCGCTAAACGGAGCCGTTGTGAGAACCGTGAATGGATAGCCTGTCTGATAGATCGCAGTCCCGCTTACTCCCCAACCTCCCGTTAATAAACCGGAAGCGCCCTTACCGCCATTCAAGCCCGGTATTTCGTAGTTGAAGGTAAGGGAGAAGCGGTTGGGAACGTCCCAGGGAGAGTTTCCGTAAAACTGGTGCGGGTTCAAAGCAGTCGGGTACGAGCCGTTGCCAATGCTGGCGCCGCCCGTGCCTGCGTCATCCTTGGAGTTGGAGCGCGTATACGAAGCATCAAAGAAGGCACGCTTCGCCCGTCCCCTCACGTCAAAGGTCACGCCGTTGTAGTTGGCGACCCGATCGTTGTCCGCATAGGAGATCGAACCAAAACTGGAATTAAGTCTTGTTGGATTCGGGTTCACTAACAAATCTCCAGGCTTGGCATTGATGTCAGACCCATAGCTGACCGTGCCTGCCTGGTTACCATTCGCAACCAGATCGGCCGAGTGAGAGCCGCTGTAGAGAACACTGGCGACAAGATTATTGCCAATCTTTCGCTCCAGCGTAGCAGCATAGATATAGGCGGTGGGAGTTTTCAAGTTAGGGTTGATGCCGCCAATCGGATTGTTAGCACCGGCAACTCCCCCAGCTGCATTGAGACAGGATGGGGCCGGACATAACGGCCCGGGATAGGTAAATCCAAATGGAGGTTTAGTGCCGCTCCCTTGTACAAAAATCGGTGGAGTGGCTGTCCCACGAGAAAAAGTTGGCTCGATGTCCCCCGGCGGATTGCCGCGGAATTCCTCCTGCACGTTGGCTTGTGACAGCCAATTAGCATACATGCCAAACCCGCCCCGCACGACCCAGTCACCCTTTCCGGTCACGTCCCACGCAACACCAACGCGCGGGTTGTAAGCCTTAGGCGCTCCACGCAGAGCATTCTTGGTCGCTTTGGCAACGCCACCGGCCACGCGATCCTGGAACGTCGCTCCGGATCCGAGATAGAAATTGCCAAACACGGTCGAATCAGACCGCGAATAGGGATTGCCCTGATCGTCAAAGCGCAGACCCAGGGTCAGAGTCAGGTTGCGTCTCGCCTTCCATGTGTCCTCGGCGAATATTCCCCAGGTTCTGGAAGCGGCGTTCCATTCCCAGAGCTGCTGCTGACCAGTGACCGGGTTGTACATAACGCCGCCCTCGGTGTGGGGCGCGTCTTGCGCAAGGTTCAGCAAATTATCAAATTGGAATTTCGGCGTGGACCACGGTCCCTGGAAGGGTTCGACATCGTCGCCAAACCATCCTTCGTAACCGAGCTTCAGGGCGTGAGCCCCACGAACGTGGGTCAGAACGTCGCGCCAATGATAGTTGTGCTGGATGAAATCGCCTTGCGCAAAACCTTGTCCATAGAAGCCGCCGAAACCATCCAGGTTGGAGAGTCCAGACACTCCCACCGATGGGACAGTGAAATCGCCAGTTTGATGCTGCACCCCTTCGATACGGTTTTGGGCGAAGATGGCTTCGTTCAGTGTGGTCGGGCTGAACGTGTGCGTGTAATTCACCTGGAAAGCGCGTTCCCAGTTCTTATTTGTGGACGAGAATTGTGGGATGGGCGCCGGCCCGCCGAAGCTGAGATCAGTACGGAAGAAGCTGCCGTAAATCCGGTCGTTCTTGAAGTACTTGTCCACGCGAATAAAATATTGATTGCCATTGCGGAAATTGCTGGAGTTGAAGATACCGGTGTCGACCATCGCCGTGGAGCAGGGCAAATTGTTAGTAGCGGCAGTTCCACAGGTGCCCGGAAAAATGTCATTGGCTGTCTTCGACACGGTGCCGCCCGTCAATCCCGTGGGAGCATAAGTATTCAGAATCTTGGTTCCGAATGTGTTGGGAAAGTTCTGCTGCGCAAAGAGGGCGAACGCCGGATCCGGGGAGTTGATTGTTGCTCCCCCGGTAGCGGCGGATGATCGAAGTGGTTCCACAGAAAAGAAGAAGAATAATTGTTTGTGCGGGATGATCGGACCGCCAATCGCCGCTGAGAAGTTGTTGCTATGAAACGGATGGTACTTGGTGTGGCCAGGCGTCATGAATTCCGTGATGCCATACATGTTCTGGTAGTTGAAGTAGTCGCTGGCCAGTCCATGGAATGTGTCCGACCCGGACTTCGTGGTGCTGGTCATCTGGATCGAACTGGCGCCTCCGTACTCAGACGAAAAAGTGTTGACCTGAATACTGGTTTCCTGAATCGCATCGGGATTCGGTGTAAGGTTCAGAACACCTTGCCGAATACTGCTGTTGACATCCAGTCCATCGATAATGAACTTGTTTCCCACGGTACCTTGCCCATTGGCGCTCACGTCCACAGCCGTTTCGGTGGAGTAGTTGTCCACGCCTGATCCCGGCGTTCCGCCACCTCCCGGAGTTCCACCGCCCATGGTTCCCAATCCCGAGACGCCCGGTGCCAGTGTCACGAGTGAGATGAAACTGCGGCCTGACAGCGGTAGTGTGGACAGCGACTGCGTTTCCAAGGTTAGTTGATTGCGGGTCTCTGCAGTGTTGACGAGCGGAGCCTCGGAGGTGACCGTTATCGCTTCCGAGGCAGCGCCAACCTTTAAGGTAATGGGGACACTCAGATTCTGCTGGGTAAGCAAGGTTACATCTGCTTCAGACTTAGCAAACCCCGCCGCTTCAGCCGTCACTTTGTAACTACCAGGAGCCAGACTAAGGAAGCGGTAATTTCCCGAGGCATCAGTCGGGGTCGTGGCTATCACTCCTGTTGACACATTGACAAGTTGGACGTCGGCTTTAGCAATTCCCGCTCCACTCTTATCCTCTACTACTCCCTGAATACTGCCGGTGAATTGCGCCAGGGCGGCGCTAGCGAGGAACACCAGGCTCGATAACAGGAAGAAGGAACGGCGAGACGGCATGCGTCCGGGCATGGTGGCCTCCGACTAAACTTTTCAATTGCGGATGAGGGTTCTGAGCAAACGTTTACTCAGAGCGCATAATGTATAAATACTACGTTTATCCCTTGTCAAGAACTTTTCTCTTATTTCGGGTTGGGAGAAAATCCGCCGTACCTTGGTTTACGGAATTCAGAACCGGAAACTTAGAGACCGGACGGCCCGGGCTCTGAGGCGGGAGCCGGTTGCCTCCTTCAGTCTCGGCTTCAGGCCTTGTTGCTCACTATCCCCGAACCTTCTCGAATCGTTATCAACTGGTTGACAGGAACCTTCTTGAAATGTTCATTCAGTCCGTTGGGCCAGTAGACTTCGACGTGTGCCACGACAGGTGCTGCTCCAAGACCGAAATGGAGGCGTGGATCGTTGCACGAATAATAACTGGACTGGCTGAGGACCGCCTGCACCTGCACTTTATTCCCGTAGTGGACGAGGACTCGGGCCCCGATCGCACTGCGGTTCGATTTCACCCCCTCCAGCTTCACCTTCAGCCAGTTCCTCTTAACCTTCAAGTCATTTCGCAATAGCGAGGGCGGCTCATTCATGTTGACAATCAGAATGTCCAAGTCACCGTCATTGTCGAAGTCTCCGAAAGCACATCCACGACTGCTGTGCGGAGTGGTGATTCCTTCACCCGCCTGCGAATCCAGCTCTTCAAAAGTGCCATTCCCCAAATTGCGAAACAGAACTCGTGGAGTCTTGTATGGATACTGGGGCAACTTGCGCTCTACTTCCGGATACACGCTGCCGGTAACGAAAACCATGTCCGGATTGCCGTCGTTATCGAGATCAACCATGCCCGTCCCCCAGCTGGTAAACCTGGTTTCGACTCCGACCTTTGCCAAACGGGTCACCTCGTCGAAGTTTCCCTTTCCATCGTTGCGGTAGAAGCCACATGTGTCCCCGATGAAATGGGTCTTGAACAAGTCGAGATGTCCATCGAGGTTGTAGTCACCAACGCCGATACCCATGCCCGCTTGTTCCATGCCGTCGTCACTCAGCGCAACCCCGCGCATTACGCCCTCTTCGCGAAAAGTACCATCATGATTGTTCATAAAAAGCAGGCTGGGCGTGGAATCGCAGGCCACGAATATGTCGGGCCATCCGTCCTCGTCGAAATCGGCGGTGACTACCGTCATCCCATAGCTTTCGGTAGCTCCAGCGATGCCCGCCTGTTTGGTGACGTCGGTAAATGTCCCATCTCCGTTGTTGCGATAAAGAGAATGCCTGCCCGTGGGAAGTCCCCGCGGCCCGCAGTTGACCGGAACGCCCTTCCAGTTACAGGTTGAGTTCTCTCCTGGCGCCGGAGCGTGCTCGAACGAAAATCGAATGTAGTTGGATACGAAAAGGTCGAGATGACCGTCGCGGTTGTAATCCAGAAAAGCACATCCGGCTCCCCAACGGACCGGCCCCGATTCCCAGAGTCCGGCTGGCCTGGTCACATCGGTAAACGTGCCATCGCCGTTATTGCGGAATAGACGATTCTGGCCGTAATAGGTACAAAAGATGTCGTCGAAGCCGTCATTGTTGTAATCGGCGACACAGACGCCGTTTGCCCAACCCACGGCTCGGAGTCCGGCCTTATCGGTCACATCAGTAAAAGTTCCGTCGCGATTGTTCTTGTAGAGCCGATTGGTCGCTTCGGGAGGATCGCCCTCCAGTCGCGTGCCGGAAAGCAGGAAGATGTCCATCCATCCGTCGTTGTCGTAGTCGATGAAGGCGCAACCACACCCGTTCGCCTCCATAATGTATTTCTTGGAATCCACTCCTCCATAGATCACAGGCATGTGCAAACCTGCTTCCTTCGCGACATCGGTGAAATGCGCGTCGAAGGGCCGCCCCGAAGGCGCGGGCTTGGGCTGCGCCTTTATATCGCGTGTGGCGATTCCTTGCTGCTGCCCGATCAGCTGCTGAGCCGAGGCGCAAAGAGAAAAAAGGACGAACGAACGACGGGTAATTGACATGGTGGAGCTTCCATTATCGCGGGCATGAGTCACCGAGTAAAGGTTTGCTGGCTTTTGGCAAACGTTTGCTCTAGTTTAGTTATCCAAAGTGAGAGACATGACAGGACTGAGGGTTGACCGTCTCGTGCGGACCGGCTTCCTGGTCCTTTGCACCCTGCTCTGTTATTACAATCTATCGCTGGCACAAGACGAAGAAATCGGTTCAAAGAATCCGATCGGCAGAGTTTCGACCGATGGCAAGAAGTTTTCTTCCTGTTTTTTGGCTAGTCCGTCCCCTCTCATTTCAATCCCCATTTTCCCAGGGACATCCCAATTCCGAATTTTCAGGAGAGGCATCCCCTGGTTTTTAGCAAGCGCCTACCCTAATTGTAATCCGCGGCCACGACGACCGCGTTGACCCGGTCTATCCGAATGCAGAGGGAATGTACGGAAACCAAATACCTGCGGAACAAACCCCTTACGTCGCCATTCAGGATCGATTACACGGACAGGAATCTCGCCGCCGCTTTCAAAGAACATGGTTCAGTTTCTGACGCTGCGCTATGATCGCGTTGATTGGAATTGGGCGATGAAGTTGGTCTTCGCTAGTCTGACTGTGGGCTCGGTTCCGTGATCAATTTATAGCGGTTCTGTTCGGCTTCTTCCTCGGTTGCCTCCTGGCGAGCTTTTGCCAGCCGCTTCAGCAGTTCAGGGATCTCCGCCTTGTCATTCGTCTTCCGGAGCGCAAGCACCAAATGATACAAGGCGGTCTGATCTGCGGGATTGTCCCGCAAGACCAATCTGCACTCCTTGATGGCAAGTGCGATTTGTCCCTCCTGAAGGTAAAGCTTGCCCAGTAGGTTGTGCGCGGCAGAAAGAGACGGCTGCAACCCAACTGCCTTTTTCCCTGACTGCATGGCTTCTTGAAACTCGGCACTCCCTGGATTCGGCGCCTTTTGCGCGATGATAGCGGCTTGAAGGTACCATAGGAAGGCATTCCCGGGTTTCTTCGCCAGTTTGGATCGCACGGTCGCAAGGGCTCGGTCGGGGTCGTTCTGGTTCCGCTCCTCGGCAACCATGCTCTGTGCTGCCGCACTCAGGGTTTGGTGTGGGTCCAATTGTTCGGCTCTCTCGAAATCAGCTTCCGCTTTCTCGTAATCAGCCAGCTGCACGTAAAGCACCCCCCGCGCTAAATAGAGTTCCGCGGCCTTGGGCTCCAGATTCAGTCCAGCATCGATCATGTCGATGCCTGTCTGGAAAGACTGGTGAGTCATTGCAATGTTGGCAAAATCCACATATAGAGCGATGTTATGTGGGTCTTTGACGATCGCCTCGTGTAGCACTTTGACCGCATGGGGCGTGTCTTTATTCGCCTCGTAGGCAGCGGCCGCCAACTGCATTCCGCTCACATCGGGTTTTCCGGACTCCAGCAGAGGTTGCAGCGTGGTGATTGCATCCTGCGTTTGCCCCGCCGAAAGTTGTACAGTTGCCAAACTTCGCCGGGCTCGAGGATCGTCGGGGTGGGATGCCAATATCCGCTTAAATATAGTGATCGCTTTGTCGGATTGTTTGACTTCCACTAGACAAATACCGTACTCCTGCAAAGCGCCGGGCTGCGAATCCACCAAAGACCCACTTTGGGCAAATTGCTGCACTGCTGAGGCGCAATCGCCTCTCTTGAACGCGATCACTGCCAGCATGGCGTGAGTCGTAGGATCGTTAGGGTGTAGCCGCAAAACGTGCTGCAACAGTGGTACTGCTGCGGCGTTGCCGGACTCGTATTCCAGTTGGGCTAAGCCTTCAAGCGCTGGAAGGTAATCGGGGGAGATCCTCAATGCGCTGCGAAATGCAGCCAGCGCATCTTTCCGCTGGCCTTTTCCCGAGTACGCCAGGGCTTGCAGCGTCCATAACTGCGCACTGTTTGGGGAGTGCTGCAGCGCGGGCTGAAGCAACTGAAGCGCAGTAGAGAAATCGCGAGCCCGCAAAGCTGCTGTAATCTCACCGATTGGATCAATACCGTTCTGCGCAAAAACAGAAAAAACGAAGAGACTGATTAGCAATAGAACCAGAAGGCCGAACCCTGAGGCCTGTCTCATGTCTGGTATTATCCTCGGAAAACGATTGCTTGTTAAACCCGGAAAAGGGTTACCCGCCGCACTCGGATCGTGAACGGGAGGGTGGGTAGAAAGTGAGTCCACTGACATTGATGGACCGCTGCTAGTTGGAGATTCGCCACACGATGTCTGCGCTGCCCGGAATGCGCGAAAGGTCAGCATTCGGCTCACCGGCGGAAAATGAAATTTCATTGAGGCGAAACAAACGGAGGCTGGACGTGAATAAGCAGCGATTCCCGGAGGTTCGGGCTATTTCGGAGTCACTTGGACACCAAGACGAGCGGCGGCTGCCAATAGAATCTGATGCGGTTCGCCGACCAGATATCCGTTTGGGGTGATGGGAGACGGACTCGGAATCTTTTTCCAAACGTTCAGGCTATCCGCATAAGCTCGCCGGGCGCTGTTCTCGAGTGCCGATCGTGCGGCGGCGTCCCGCGTCTTCCTTGCCTTGGCAGCCGCCACATTGCCCTGCCCGGAGTATGCGTCCGCAGCCGCGTAGAGCGCGGGAATATCCATGTGCTCCAGCGAAAACGGCAGTCTTGCCAAGTCCAGCGCCTTAGCGTAGTGCTCGGACGCCTCACTAAGCTTTCCCATCTGGAGCAGGGTGTTTGCGATCTTGGTTTCAACCATGGCCAGACCACAGCGTGCGTCATCATATTGATCGATGTCGGCGGCCAGTGCTGTCGCAGCAGTTTGATAGTGCTTTAAGGCTTCGGGAAGATTGCGCGAGTTTGCCTGCGCTTCAGCGATCCAGGCTTCCATGGCGCCGGTACCCGGGCCCGTGTCAGCTTCCAAATGCAGGCCTTGAAAACATTGAATCGATCGTTTCAGTAGGACAAGCCCTTGAACGCCCATGCCACTGACCACGAGTGCGCGTCCTTCATCGTGGTCGAAGCCGCAATTATCGGATTGCAACATCTCGTTTTTCGGGTCGAGCCTAAGCAGTCGTGCGGTCGAATCTCGCGCGTGATGGAAATCAATAATCGCTGCTGCCGGATCAGCCCGCATCAACTGGACTTCCCCCCTTCGTAGTTCCGAAGCTGCGAGGTCGCGAATCGTATCTGGATTTGCGCCCTCCTTAACTAAGGCTTCGTATTGGGCAATTCCCTGATCAAACAATTGCATAGCTTCGTCGCGATTTCCATAGCGGCCCAACTGATAGGCGAGTTCAATCGCTGCATGTGCCACGCCTCGGCGAATGCCTTTGATTTCGGGATTGCTCCGGAAGATCCCTTGCCGCAAATCAAGATACTGTCGAAAAGTATCTATCGCTTTTAGTCGGTCGCCGGTAGCATCCTCAACGGATGCCAATATCTGTAGCTCCAGCGACCGTTCGCTGCGAACTTCCGGCTTGGTGCCGTCCGTTTGCATCAGTGGGGCGCTGATTGCCAGAGCCTGGTCGATCTCCTGACGGCCGTTCCTCTCGTATATATCTGTAAACGCTCTCCTGCGATACGCCATCGCCAGATTCAGCTGATCCGTCACATTCTTCGGATTCGCTTTCGCGACCGCCTCGAACAAAGCGATCGACTTGCGGATACTGACCTCAGCCGCGCTGATTTGGCCAAGGTTAGACTGTGAGGTATCGCCCTGCACCGCCGACAAGCGCTGATAGCCCCACGCCAGTTCTCGCTGAAGGTCGACGTCACCTGCCGTATCGGTGGAGAGCTTGTCAAGATACTCCAGAGCGCGATCAAGCAAGAGCTTGCGGGACGGCGTCGCACCCGGTAGGTCCTGGATAGAATCGTGAATCTCGAAGATCAGCGAATTGGCCAGCTTACGCACGTCACTGAAGCGCTTTTCGGCTCGCACTCGCTCGGCCTGCGCAATCTGTGCCTGCTGCCTGGCGATGCGGGCTGCTCGCACCGTAGCCCCAACTCCGGCAGCCAAAGCGATCAACGCAACCGTCGTGGCCAGTACTCCCGCCTTGTGGCGAACGGCAAACCTTTCTGCCCGATATCTCCAGGACCCTGATGTCGCGGTGACCGGCAATGCTTCCAGATGCCGACGAATATCCTCTGCAAACTGTTCCACTGACGCATACCGCCTCTGCGGTTCCTTGCGCACGGCCATGAGCACGATATTGTCGAGATCGCCCTCGAGGCGGCGATGTAGTTTCACCGGCGATCCTTCCCTCGTGTCGCTAACCTGCGCTGGCGTTAACGGTTCAACCTGCTCACCGTCGCGCGCTGCTTGCGCGTTTAGAACCACGGCGCTCGGACGTCCCGGATCGGTTTCGCAAACAGCGCGCGCCAGTTCGTGTGAATTGCGGGTTCCTCCAGGATAGGGTGAGCGGCCAGTCAGCAATTGGTAAAGCACGACGCCGAGCGAGTACACATCGCTGGCGGTCGTAATCGGCTCGCCACGAATCTGTTCCGGACTCGCGTACTCCGGAGTCATCGGCCGCAGCATTGTGGTCTCAGATCCCGTCGCCGGGTCCAGAATCTTGGCGATTCCAAAATCCAGCAGTTTCGGTACGCCTTCTTTTGTCACCAGGATGTTGCTTGGTTTGATATCGCGGTGGATCACCAAATGCTGGTGTGCGTACTGTACCGCCGTGCATACGTGTCGAAAGAGTTGTAGACGCTGCGTGATTGAGAGCCTGTGCTCATCGCAGAAGCAGTCGATACGGGTGCCCTCGATCAACTCCATCACCAGGTATGGAATGGAGTCCTCGGTTGTACCACCGTCCATCAATCGCGCTATGTTGGGATGGTCGAGCGAGGCGAGTATCTGCCGCTCGTTCAGGAAGCGTTCTAGGACAAAGCGCGAGTCGAATCCGCCGCGCACGAGTTTGATCGCTACTTCCTTCGTATACTGTCCGTCGGCTCGCACGGCACGATAGACTTCGCCCATGCCGCCGGAACCGATCTCCTCGACGATCTGATACACGCCTATGAGACGGCCTGCGAGCGACCGGCTCCGTAATGATGCTGATGCCTTCAGATCAACGGCCGGAGTTTTCAAAAAGCCTGTACCGGCTTGCTCGTGAGACGCAAGTAGCGAATCCACTTCGTTCCGCAGTTCGGCATCGCCATCGCAGGCGTGGTCGAGAAAGGAGGAGCGCTCTCCGGACTCGATAGTAATCGCCTGATCCAGCAACTGCTTTACGCGTTGCCAGCGTTCCGAGTTCATGCCGGCGTTTCTCCGGTCATAGCGCGGAACAGCCAGGCGCGGGCTGTGATCCAGTCCCGCTTTACTGTCGCGGGAGAAATACCCAGCACAGTGGAGGTGTCCTCAATGGTGAGCCCTGCGAAAAACCGCAACTCGACGATTCGTCCTTGTTGCGCATCCAGATTCGAAAGCTCACTCAAGGCGTCATCGAGTGCGATTACATCAATATCCATCTTTTGCGGAAGGGCGATGGCGTCATCCAGTGTCAGCGTGATCGCATCGCCGCCGCGCTTGGCGGTGCCGCGCCCGCGAGCATACTCCACTAAGATCTGGCGCATCACATGCGCCGCGATCCCAAAAAAATGAGCACGGCTCTGCCACTGGGGAGGATTTGGCCCTGACAGCCTCAGATATGCCTCGTGGACTAATGCCGTGCTTTGTAAGGTGTGATCGCCGCGTTCCCGGCTCAAGTAGTGATGCGCCAGCCGCCGCAGTTCCTGATATACCAGCGGCATCAACTGTTCGAGTGCTTCGCGGTCTCCTCCCCGCCACCGCACAAGCAACTCCGTAACCGGACTGGAAGCCTCTTGCCGCACCAATTTTCAGACCGCCCCAAAGCGCCGGGGGAAAGCGCTGTTTGGCCCGCAAGCTTAGCCTTTCCGCATTTCCTTGTCAATGAATGAAAACACAAGAGTTATGAAGCCAAGAACCTGATCGCGAAATGAATTTTGTAAGTCCGTGAGCCAATTTGACCGCGCTTCTCACATTACTTGATAGCGAGTTTGCTCGGATGAGGGATGGGCTTAGTCCGCGGTCACTCGCTCACGGACGACCCAACTTCATGAATCTCCGTGAAAGGCGTTGAAGCTCATGCGGGGAGGGTGGCTTCGGGGGAAAGTCACCCACACTCGCTCGCGACTCTTCGGACGAGTCGTGATCAGGAAAATCCCAGACTTCAAGAGGAAAATATGAAAAATCTCAGGCGATCTCAATCTCTCAGCATCGTTGTGCTGCTGGCATTCTCGGTGCTGGCTGAGGCACAAGTCTATACCGAACTTCACAACTTCGATTGGCACAAGGAGGGAGCCAATCCACTGTATCCCGCGCTGTTGGCGCAAGGAGAAGATGGGAACCTCTATGGCACTCTGCAGACCCAACTCGTCGGCGTAGGCTCCGTATTCAATAGCACAGTCTCAGGTGCCCTGACCCAACTCTACGGCTTCACTGGAAATGACGGAGAATTTCCGCAGTCGGGACTTAGTCTCGGATTCGACGGCAACTTCTACGGTACAACCGAGGAAGGAGGCGTTCTGCGTAAAGGCACAGTTTTCAAGATCAGCCCCAGTGGCGGTATGACTGTGCTCTACGAATTCACCGACGGCGCCGATGGTGGTTACCCTTGGGCTCCTCCGATCCAGGCTCCGGATGGAAACATCTATGGCGTAACTTTCAGCGGAACAAACCCCGGTAAGGCATACCGGATTACCTCCTCCGGCACGTTCTCGGTTATCGCCACCCTTCCCTCAAAGACGCAGGCTCCTTTGATTCTCGGGGCGGACGGAAATCTCTACGGAACCACTCAATACGGTGGGACCTTTAACCAAGGCACTGTCTTCCAGCTCACCACAAAAGGGAAGCTGAAGATCGTTCACAACTTTGGCGCAGATGGGCTTCATCCCTTCGGTCCCGTTCTGCAAGCCGCCGACGGCAAGCTCTATGGCACAACTCCGTGGGGAGGAACAAATGGGCTTGGAACTGTGTACGTCATGGCGACTGGCGGCGCCGGCTACAAGGTTCTGCATAACTTTCAGACCCTTGATGGTGTAAATCCGTCCTCCGGGATGGTCCAGGGAAGCGACAAGTTTCTCTATAGTGTTGCCACTAGCGGAGGCGCCAATGGAGTCGGTACCCTCTTCAAGATCAACACCACCGGTTCGACTTTCTCCGTGCTGTACAACTTCGCCAAGACCGGCGGATACGCGCCAACTGGTACACCGACGCTCCACACCAACGGCACGATTTATGGCGTCACCCAAACCGGCGGAAGCCAACTTCCCATATACGGCGTGCTTTACAGCTTCAATAATGGACTAAAGCCGTTTGCCTCGCTGGTCGTGATCCGGTCGGGCAAGGTGGGCAACCAAGTCGGTATCATCGGCCAAGGATTCAGCAACGCCACCGGAGTTAGGTTTGGATCGGGCGCGGGTGCGTTCACCGCCGTGAGCGATACCTACATGATCGCAACTGTGGCCGCCGGAGCAACTACCGGCAACGTCACTGTGCTCGAGCCAGGCGGCAACCTGGTTACACCGCAGGTATTCAGTGTCATTCCCCAGGCCTCGAACCTCGCTCCGACGACCGGGCCTGTAGGAACGCAGGTGGTGATCACTGGCATGAGTCTTACGCAAACCACCAGCGTGACTTTTGGAGGAGTCAAGGCAATCACCTTCACCGTGAACTCCGATACCCAGGTGACAGCGACAGTGCCGACGGGCGCCAAGACGGGAAGTGTCACGGTCAAGACTAAAGGCGGCAGTGCTACTGCTCCGGGAAAGTTTACCGTGATTTGAACTCGAACGATGATCGATACACGGGGCTGTGATGATGACCCGTCAAGGCATATATGGTAGTGGGTGGAAGCATGGCAGCCCCAAACCCTCAAGAACATCAGCGTCACGGGCAATTCGGAACTTATCTAGAGACCCGTCTGAATTTCCGATTGCCGATAACTCGTCCGGAGCCGCCAGACCGCCTTCTGCCTACTTCACTAAGGTTCATCAACGGGGCGCCGGAACCTCCGTTCAACGGCTGCAGCGTTCAGAACTAGACTTGGCATAGGCTTCATCGCCGTCTTCGCGGGCGCAATGGTGCTCATCGAACGCATCAAATGGTCGCAGGAAGGGAGCGGGCTCGAAACGAAGAAATGAGGGCGGGGCGACGTTCAATGGTCCGAGGGTCGCGGCTTCAGCGTTGAGGGCGCTCGGATCAAGATCAGGCCATCTTCCGTTGTTCAGCCGTTCAATCAGGTTCTGAAGCGCCATAACCGTTTCTGCGGGAGTAAACGTGCAGTGCCCCGCCCGACGAACAAAAGTACGGCGCAACAGTCTCTGGTTGCCTCCGGGTATTCCACTGAATCTGAATTGGCTGTGATTCGGGCAGTCTCGTTCAGTGCGACTCCGGACGCAATTTCCGCGGATTCACTATTAGTGGCGAAAGCTTGGGCGGCCTCGAACCCCGCCTTGTCGCACTGAGAATCGGAGTATAGTCGAGTTCCCTGCCCGCTTCGACGCGTCGCAACAGCAGACCACCTCGGCTCATGTCTCCTCGGCCGACAAAGTCCATAGGAAACACTAAACGCTCCCGGAAAATCTGAAGCAAGGGCTCCACATACTTCGGGGTGGCGATGCTACCGAGAAGCACAATTTCACACGAATCTCCTGCAGTCTCCGAAAGCGAGCCGCAATCGCGATCAAGGGGAGCCCGGTAGCGTTCGTTGCATGGATCGATTGCGTTGACCGCGAATTCACGCAGCCTGTTCAGATTCACCGCTGTTTCTGGAGCGACTAATCCTCCGCCCGCGGTAATCACGTAGCACCCACACACACCGCTTGGTGGCGAGGAGAAGGCCCGGGCATAAGCCAACTTGCCTCGAAAGTAGAGCCCGCTGATAAAGCTGAACACTTCTCCCAATGTCACCCCTTCCCCCCGCAGGCGGCGAGAGAGGTCCGATTTCGCATTGTCCGCCATGGCGTATCCGGCGCGTACGCCTCCCAGATTTGCCGGCGAGAGCAGGAATATCCGGCTATTGTGGCGCGATGAGGAGTCCAAGTCCTAATGTTCCTCCAACAATGTTTTTATCACGCCAGTCTGCATTGGGAGGTTTTTAGCGTGTGGTGTGACTCCAATCACATACACCCACCATCAGCGAATGATGACATGAACGCCGGAGGTCGAATTGTGTTATGGAAAAGTTCGGTAGATTCCGCAATGGCGAAAAAGATCCGTTCGAAACCTACGAAGGTGACTTCCTGGAGCACGTCAGTGATGAGTACATCCGAGTGATGCGCGATGGCGGCGAGATGCCTGACGCAGTCCTCGCGTTCATCCACTTGCAAAAAGGAGAAAGCGTTAAGAAACTGACGTAGAAGGTAAACGACCCACGATACATGGCAGATCGTTTCGATTCTTTTTTGAATTGAACTGAATGGAAAACAAGAGGCCATGACAGCGAACGTGGCATTCACACTCGAGGTTGTAGATGACCGACCCGACACATAGGTAACAGATCGTACCGGACACATAGGTTACACTTTCTCCCTTTTTCTTGGGGAGGAAAGTGGATGCCGTGGAAAGAGTGTTCGGTCATGGATGAAAGAGTTCAGTTCGTGGCTCGGCGAT
>DATEHP010000300.1:0-5979 GCA_035279505.1 Candidatus Sulfotelmatobacter sp.
GGCTGGATGGCTCGCGATTTTGATCGTCTGTGGGCTGACCCGATTCAGCGCGAGCGCCTGCTTACGGCAGTCCGGAAGATGGAGCGCGAACCGTCCGTCCTTGGCGCCAGTTCGCACATCATGGCAATAGGCCTGAAGCGGCCGTAGTTGCTCGTGTAGAGGCGGACGCCTTCGTCCGCCCCGCGACCCTGAGCGGAGCGAAGAGGAGCGTGCGACGATAGGGGCAACTTACACGGCTTGGGTCGCCGAGGCCGCCTTCGTTGCGCTTCGCGCAACCGCGGACGAATGCGTCCGCGGCTACACGATCCATGTGGGGTCGCGGCCTATGTGGGGATGGCCGCCTTCGGCCGTCCAGCGAGCAGAGCAAGCGACTGTCCCTGAGCGCTGATCACGCCACAGCGGTGCGAAGAAACGCCTAGTACTTCACAATCGCCGTAAACGACTTGGGGTCAAGCGATGCTCCGCCCACCAGCGCTCCATCGATCTCTTCCTGCGCCATGAGGGAGGACACGTTCTCGGGCTTGACCGAACCGCCGTAGAGAATCCGTAGTTGATTGGCGAAGGCTTCACCGAAAATCTCGGTGGCTTCCTTGCGAATGACGGCGTGCGCTTCGGCCGCGATTTCCGGAGTCGCTGTCTTTCCTGTACCGATCGCCCACACCGGCTCATAGGCGACGACCAGCTTGGCCGCCTTCTTTGCCGAAATGGCATGAAATGCGCGCACGCATTGGCGCCGCAGAACATCGTCCGTCATACCCGCCTCGCGCTCTTCGAGCACCTCGCCCACGCAGCAGATGGGTGTGAACCCAGCTTCCAGCGCGGTTTTCAGCCGCAGGTTCACCGTATCATCGGTTTCGCCGAAATATTGCCGGCGCTCCGAGTGGCCGATGATGACGTTATTTACTCCCCACGCCCGCAACTGGCCAACTGATGTTTCCCCCGTAAAGGCGCCTTCTTCCTTCCAGTGCACGTTCTGCGCGCCGATCGCCACGTTCGATCCTTTCGCCGCATCCAGGGCTGCGGGGATATTCAGGAACGATGGGCAAACGACGATCTCGTCGCGCGTGTGACCGGCAACGAGCGGCAGGAAGTCACGGAAGAAGTCGCGAGACTGGTCGGGAGTCTTGTACATCTTCCAGTTGGCAGCCATTACTTTTTTTCTCATGAGTTCGCCTTTTCGATTTGGAATGAATACGTTTTCTCGAGTTTCTTCGCGGCCCGCTCGAACGTTTCGAGATCGTCGGAGTCAAAAAGAACGAAGCGGCACAGTTTTACGGATTTTGTAGATCGGAGCGCATCGATGGCAGCGGAGATTGCGACATGCGCAGCCTCGCTGACGGGATAGCCGAATGCGCCTGTCGAGATTGCAGGAAAGGAAAGGGAAGTAAGTCCATGCTCATCGGCAAGACGAATCGATTCGCGATGGCAGTTTGCCAGCGTCCCGGCCTCACCTTGCTCTCCGCCGCGATAGACCGGGCCCACGGTGTGGATCACATGCTTCGCGGGAAGCTTTCCGCCGGTTGTAATGACGGCATGCCCGCCCATAAGCCGACCAATCTGGTTGACGATCTGCCGGCACTCGGAAAGAATGGCTGGTCCTCCAGCGCGGTGAATTGCCCCATCCACGCCGCCTCCACCGAGTAAAGAAGAGTTCGCCGCATTCACGATCGCGTCGGTGGTCTCCTTGGTGATGTCAGCCGGCCCGACGATCTCGATGGTCTTGCCCTCGCCGATAAGAATTCGCATGAACTTGATCGCGCCCTAACCGGAAGATGTCATTAGTTGGAGCCTTCCCGAATTTCGCCCCGCATCGCAGCGTTGTCATCCTGAGGCGGGCGTTTTGTGCCCGCCGAAGGACCTATGCACTTGCTTGCAGCACCGGTGCCATCAACGAATACATGGGTCCTTCGCTACGCTCAGGATGACAAGGTAGGAAGATTGCCAACTTTGGAAAGGGTAGTCGCATTTTTCACGAAAACACATTCACTGAGGTGAAAACTCCACCACTGGTTTCCTACTTCTTCTCCGTCAGCGCTTCGACGCCCGGCAGCTTCCGACCTTCCAGGAACTCCAGCGACGCTCCGCCGCCCGTCGAGATGTGCGTGATCTTGTCCGCGACATTCGCTGCTTTCACAGCGGCGACCGAGTCCCCACCGCCGACGATCGAAATCGCGCCGCCATTGTCGGCAACCGCGTGCGCGATCTTGAATGTGCCCTTGGAGAATCCGGGTACTTCGAACACGCCCATCGGGCCGTTCCACACGATCGTCCGCGCATCGGAAATTTCCTCCGAGAACAGTTCGATGGACTTCGGACCGATGTCGAGCGCCATCTTGTCGGCGGGAATCGCCTGGCCTTCGCCGATCTGCTGGACGACCGCGTTGGCCTCGGGCTTCATCGCAACCACGTGATCCACAGGCAGGAGGAGCTTGACGCTGCGCTTCTTGGCTTCGGCGAGCAGTTCTTTGGCAAGCTCAACTTTGTCGGCTTCGAGCAGCGACTTGCCAATCTCCTGGCCTTGCGCCTTGAGAAATGTGTAAGCCATGCCTCCGCCGATGATCAGCACATTCACCTTGGTCAGAAGGTTCTTGATGACACCAATCTTGTCGCTGACTTTCGCGCCCCCGAGAATTGCGACAAAGGGAGCCTCCGGATGCTGCAGTGCTTTGCCCAGGTATTTCAATTCCTTCTCCATGAGCAAGCCGGCGGCACACTGCTTCATGAACTTGGTGATGCCTTCCGTGGAAGCATGTGCGCGGTGCGCGGAACCGAACGCGTCATTCACGTAGTACTCAGCGAGATTCGCCAGTTGCCGCGCGAACTTCGGATCGTTGGCTTCCTCTTCGGCGTGGAAACGCAGATTCTCGAGCAACAGCGTCTGTCCCTTTTCCAGTTGGGTCGCGACTTCTTCCGCCTCCGGTCCGACACA
The DNA here is from genome assembly GCA_035279505.1 of Candidatus Sulfotelmatobacter sp. Classification (GTDB taxonomy): domain Bacteria; phylum Acidobacteriota; class Terriglobia; order Terriglobales; family Acidobacteriaceae; genus Sulfotelmatobacter. The sequence goes on from DATEHP010000300.1 coordinate 2,930, forward strand.
CTCAGGGCAGAAGCCGACGTTTTCACCGCGCGCCAGTTCCTTGTCGAGCAGCATGCGCAGCCGCTCGGCCACCGGCTTCAGGCTCATCTTCGGATTGGGCTTGCCTTTCGGCCGGCCGAGGTGCGAGGCCAGAATCAGCCGCGCCCCATGCCGCAGTGCATACTCCACGGTGGGAAGAGTCTCGCGGATGCGGGTATCGTCCATGACGCGGCCATCTTCGAGCGGTACGTTGAAGTCGACACGCATGAAGATGCGATTGCCATCGAGCGGGAGATCGCGAATCGAAAGCTTGGACATGGCTGGTCCTCTAACTTGATAGTTACGATCGGGTGGCCCACCCTACCGCGTTTTTTGCGAAAGGGTGGGATGCCGGAATGCAGTACTTCGTTACAGGCCCTTATTGGCGATGTAGTTGATCAGATCGCGTACGCGGCAGGAGTATCCCCACTCGTTGTCGTACCAGGAGATCACCTTTACGCAGTTGCCGCCGACCACCATCGTACAGGGGGCATCGACGATCGAGGAGCGCGAGTCACCTTTGTAGTCGGACGATACCAACTCATGTTCTTCGTAGCCCAGATATCCCTTCAACGGTCCCGCTTCGGTCGCCTTCTTCAGCGCAGCATTCACTTCGTCCTTGGTCGTTTTCTTTTCGACCCACGCGACGAAGTCGACCACGGAAACGTTCGGTGTGGGCACGCGCATCGAGAAGCCGTCGATCTTGCCGCCGAGTTCCGGAATCACCAGTTTCAAAGCCTTGGCCGCCCCGGTCGTGGTCGGGATCATAGACAGCGCAGCGGCACGCGCCCGCCGCAGGTCTTTGTGCGGGAAATCGAGAATCACCTGGTCGTTGGTGTAGGAGTGAATCGTCGTCATCGTGCCGCTGACGATCTTGAACTCATCCTGAATCACCTTCGCCACCGGCGCCAGACAGTTCGTGGTGCACGAGGCGTTCGAAATGACGTGGTGCTTCGCGGCGTCGTACTTTTCGTGATTCACGCCCAGCACGACTGTGACATCTTCATTTTTTGCCGGAGCCGAGATGATGACTTTCTTCACAGGCCCGCGGAGATGCTTTTTGGCGTCGTTGGCGTCGGTAAAGCGCCCAGTCGACTCGATCACGACCTGCGCGCCGACTGAATCCCAGGGCAGCGCCGCCGGGTCCTTCTCTTTGAATACCTTGATCGTCTTGCCATCTACGGTGATGCTGTCTGCTCCGGCCGAAACCTGATTTGGCAGATTGCCCAGCACCGAGTCGTACTTGAGCAGGTGAGCCAGCGTCTTGGGGTCGGTCAGGTCGTTAACTGCGACAAAGTCCAGGTTTGGATCCTTGAGTGAAGCCCGCAACACATTGCGTCCAATGCGTCCGAAACCGTTAATCCCAACTTTAATTGCCATGTCTCCTCCGTAGATTTATGAAGGCGTAATCAGAATGCGTTTCCGATGGATTGGTAAACCAATGATGGTAACAGGGAAGGGGAATCTGCGTAAACGTTCACGCCATTACTTTTGTGATGGCGGGATTACCGATCACGGAAACGAGTGCTGCCGATCACGGAGAGGTCGAAAGGTCTTTGGGATAGGAGCCGACCGGCTGAGTGCCCCCAGCTTTCCATGATCCACGCATCTCAAATGGACTTGAAGTCTGCTGGCGGGATCAACACAAGTCCCATGGTGGGTGCATCGAGAACCTGGCACTGATCCCGGCAAATCCAGGACCTGGGGAATTCATTTCCTCGATTCCATTGCAACGCCAAAACGCTCGGATATGGACTTAATCGAAAGTATCCGAAACATGAGTGCAATGGCCTGATAATGCCAACTGACACAACGATACGAGAACTGAAGTAACTTCGCCGCGTACCAGCGCAAGGTCTAGCATACGGCTTGCGTAGCTCCCGACGAGAATGGTCTAATGCGCAAGCCCCAGCCGAATCCTATCGTTCTCACCTTGTTCGGCCTCTGGCTTCTTTGGGGGTTTGGCTATCAAACCCTGTGGGTCCGTCTCATGACCACCGTTGAGGGAACGGTAATTTCTGCTCGGGATATTCCATACCCATTGGCTCCCGCCCGTCATGGCACGGAGTATGTGCTAAGCACCCGGGAAGGCGATACCGGCCGATACGTTGCGGGAGCGACGGATGCGTCGCTGCCAAGAGACATACCTGTCGGGAGCTATATCAAGAAACAGAGATGGCACCTGTCGTACGAACAAGACAACCATCGGATTGACGATTTCAGCATTCCGTTTTATGGGGCGGTGCTATCGGTCGCAGTCGGCATTCTCGTGTGGGCAGCAGCTCTGAGTCGGCAAAAGCAGGCGTAGAAACAACTTTTGTCACGGTTGGCGTAACATCCTAATTTCACTCATCACCAGTTGCCGCTTCGGCGAGTTTATTGCTTACGGAACGAGGTCTTGCTCCTCTACACTTCTGTTTGAAAATGAAATCACTGGTCACTCCCGTCATCATCTGGCTCATTCTGTCATCTGTTTTTCCGATCATCTCTTGGCGGACAACTGCTCGGGCATTGAGGGTTCTGCGAAATTCACATTTTGTCGATGGAACAGTCGTAGAACTTCGGCCGCAGTTCCATCAGAATGTGGTGGTTCGCTACGAAGTCAACGGAATGACCTACCGGACGGACACCTTCCAGCCCGACAGATACGGATTGCCGTCCTTCAAGGAATTGAAGGTCGGAGATAAGGTGCCGGTGAACTACAATCCGGCGTTTCCGCAAAATGGATTTGCTGGATATGCGGAGAAGAACGTAGTTGCAGACGCGCAGGACAGCTTTTTCTTCTCATTCTTTTGGCTATTGATCACCGTATCGGTTGTCACGGTTCGACACTACTTGGTCCAATGGCGGCGGCACAAGCTACCGCTTACGCGTTAACTGTGGATAAATCCCCATCTCTAACAATGTCGGCGGTGTCAAGCACGTTTTGAGCAACACTTGTGTAAGCACTCATAGAAGAGCGCCATTTCGCTCTCGTGGTTGCTTTGCGCGTTTCCAACCTGGGCTCGCTTTGAATCGTCAGGGTCAGGAAC
>DATEHP010000301.1:0-3289 GCA_035279505.1 Candidatus Sulfotelmatobacter sp.
GTTCCTGACCCTGACGATTCAAAGCGAGCCCAGGTTGGAAACGCGCAAAGCAACCACGAGAGCGAAATGGCGCTCTTCTATGAGTGCTTACACAAGTGTTGCTCAAAACGTGCTTGACACCGCCGACATTGTTAGAGATGGCGATTTTTCGCCAACCAACCTCTCACAACCTGACCAACTTCTCCATCTTGATTGACTTGCCTAATCTCCAGACCTAAGATTTCAGCCCAATGATCGGCCATACCATCTCGCACTACCGAATCGTCGATAAGATCGGCGGCGGGGGAATGGGCGTGGTCTACAAGGCCGAGGACACCGAGCTTGGGCGTTTCGTCGCAGTGAAGCTACTTCCCGAAGACCTACGCCGAGACCCGCAAACCTTGGAGCGTTTCCGGCGAGAAGCCAAGGCGGCTTCCGCGTTAAACCATCCGAATATCTGCACGATCTACGAGATCGGACAAGAGGAAAGTCAACCCTTCATTGTGATGGAGTTTCTCGACGGAATGACTCTGAAACATCGGATCGGGAATCGTCCGCTGGAGACGGAGTCGATTTTGTCTCTTGCCATCGAGATGGCCGACGCCCTCGATGCGGCCCACGCGGAAGGCATTATTCATCGCGACATAAAGCCCGGGAACATCTTCGTCACCAAGCGGGGCCACGCCAAGGTTCTCGACTTCGGTTTGGCAAAGGTTGTGCCGGTTCTCAGTAACTTGGGAGATGCGGGCGCGACGGCTGCATCGACCGTGACGTTGGAAAAGCATTTGACCAGTCCGGGGACGGCAGTCGGAACCGTTGCCTACATGTCGCCCGAACAAGTCCGCGCCAAGGAATTGGATGCCCGCACAGACCTATTCTCATTCGGTGCGGTTCTCTACGAGATGGCGACGGGGACATTGCCGTTTCGTGGTGAGAGCACAGGCGTCATTTTTGAGGCAATCTTGAACCGAGCACCCGCTTCTCTTGCACGGCTCAATCCCGACGTGCCAACGGAACTGGAACGGATTGTCACGAAATCTCTGGAGAAAGACCGCAATCTCCGTTATCAGCACGCCTCCGAGATACGAACTGACCTGCAACGGTTGAAGCGGGACACAGAATCGGCAAGATTGCCCGCGGCAACGGGCGCTGGAGCGACGAGTCCCCTTGGAATGGGTGGGAAGGTCACGCTTTCAGTCCTTTTAGCTGTCGTAGTACTTGCAGTGAGCGGGTACTTCTATCTGCATCTCACGCCCAAACTCACCGACAAGGACACAATTGTGCTCGCAGACTTCACGAACACGACGGGCGACACCGTATTTGACGGCACACTTCGTCAAGGGCTCTCGGTACAACTGGAGCAGTCACCTTTCTTAGGTCTGGTTTCTGAAGAGCGAATCCAGCGGACGTTGGGTTTAATGGGTCAGCCAACCGATGCGCGGCTCACCCCTGAGGTCGCACGGGAAATCTGCGAGCGAACCGGAGGTGCCGCGGTACTAGACGGATCGATTGCCAGCCTCGGCAATCAGTACGTGTTGGGGTTACGGGCAACTAACTGCCGCACAGGGAACCTGTTAGCGGAGGAGCAAGTCCAAGCGGCAAAGAAGGAAGACGTTCTCAATGCGCTGGGTCAAATCGCGACCAAATTCAGAACGCAAGTTGGTGAATCTCTTGCGATGGTTCAAAAGCATGACACACCTCTTCCCGAGGCGACGACATCCTCGCTCGAAGCGTTGAAAGCATGGACCGCGGGCTACAAAGTATATTTCTCAAGCGGGCCGGCTACGGCTGTGCCTTTTTTCAAACATGCCATCGATATTGATCCCAACTTCGCGGTGGCATATGCGTCACTCGGGCGTGTTTACGGTGACATTGGAGAATCAGTTCTTTCCGCCGCAAACACCAGCAAAGCTTATGCGCTGCGAATGCGTGCCAGCGACGAAGAGAGATTCTTTATTTCCACCTCTTACGACACCCAAGTCACGGGTAATCTTGAAAAGGCACAGCAGGATTGTGAATTGTGGGCGCAGGCTTATCCTCGCACCTTCTCACCTCATGCGTTCTTGGCGGGAATCATTTATCCTCCCCTTGGAAAATACGAAGAATCCGTCGACGAAGCCAAAACAACCATTGGCCTCGATCCGGAGTTGCCCATCGGATACATAGTTCTCGTGTATGGCGACCTCGCCCTTGGTCGTACAGACGAAGCGGAGAACACGCTACATGAAGCCTTGCAGCGCCGACTCGAAATGCCTGAATTCTCTCTCCTGCGCTACAACATTGCCTTTCTAAAGGGCGACAAGGCAGCAATGCAGCGAGAATCAACACAGGCACATGGAACGCCCGGATTGAGAGACCTGATGTCCAACTCGGACGCTTTGGTATTGGCCTATTCCGGTCATTTGGCAGAGGCAAGAAAGATGTCACGGTGGGCGGCGGAGTTTGCTCAGCAGGAGGATCATCGGGAAATGGCGGCACTTTTTGAATCACAGGCGGCACTGCGGGAAGCCTTTTTTGGAAATGTGGGCGCAGCGAAGCAAAAAGCTATGGATGCACTCGAACTCTCCAAGAGCCGAGATGTGCAGTACGCAGCTGCCTTTGCGCTGGCTCTTTCGGGGGATTATTCACGATCTCAACCGCTTATCGACGATCTGCCAAAACGCTTCCCGGAGGATACGACGGTCGGATTCACGTACATGCCGACGCTCCGTGCACTTCTGGCTCTGAAGCATGGCGAGCCCGTACGCGCAATCGAACAGCTTCAAACCGCCACGCCATACGAGTTGGGGTTAGTGGCCAACCTCTATCCGGCATATGTGCGTGGCCAAGCCTATCTGGTCGCACGCCAAGGTCGGGAAGCCGCCGCTGAGTTCCAGAAAATTCTCGACCATCGCGGGAGTGTCCTTAGCGATCCCATCGGCGCATTGGCCAATCTCCAAATTGGCCGCGCTTACGAGATGGCAGGTGATCCCGCCAAAGCGAAAGCAGAGTACAAGGAATTTCTCACGCTCTGGAAAGACGCCGACCCCGAAATCCCGATCCTGAAACAGGCGAAAGCGGAGTACGAGAAGCTGCAATAGTGGATTAAAGGACGACTGCGGTCCGATGCATTCGATCCGCGCCAGCGGAGGAATTCTCAACTGACGCGAAAACAGGCCATTGCACTCAGATGTATGGTCCGCCGCCGAACTGCAAGAGGTTTGAAGTTGACGAAGGTACAGTCCGCGTAAATGTATCCGGCCTCTTCGTGGAGAATCATTCTCTCCGGGCACTCGATGATGATGCGCGCGTGCCGGTCCTATTAAATCCC
>DATEHP010000302.1:0-11400 GCA_035279505.1 Candidatus Sulfotelmatobacter sp.
GGCTTCGCCGCTGAAGAAAACATTATTGTCGGCAACGTCGCGCTTTATGGCGCTACCAGTGGAGAGGTCTTCTTCAACGGCGTCGCGGGCGAACGCTTTGCGGTTCGCAATTCCGGATCGACGGCCGTGGTGGAAGGCGTCGGCGATCACGGCTGCGAGTACATGACGAATGGAATGGTTGTTGTGCTCGGCTCTTGCGGACGCAATTTCGCCGCCGGTATGAGCGGCGGCATCGCGTACGTTTTCGATGAGCGCGGCGACTTTACTGAAAAGCGCTGCAATCTGGAATCAGTGGACCTTGAACCTCTCACGGAAACGAAGGATCTGCAAGCCGTTCGCGATCTGGTTCAGCGCCACACGGAATTCACGGGCAGCCAACGTGCCAAATGGATTCTCGACAGCTGGAACGAAGCCGTGTCCCGCTTCATAAAAGTGTTCCCCCACGAATTCAAGCGTGTGCTCGGAATTCCACGAGCCGGGCAAGCGTACATTCCGGGCGAACCGGTTGCCGTGTTAGCTAGTGCGCAGCAGGTGCAACATGGGTAAGACAACCGGCTTCATGGACTACTCCCGCGAGTTGGCTCCGCGCAGGCCTGTCCTGGAACGCGTAAACGACTGGTTCGAGATCTATCAGGATTTCCCCGAAGAAGAGCTGCGCAAGCAGGGTGCGCGATGCATGGACTGTGGGGTGCCGTTCTGTCAGACGGGATGTCCAGTCAGCAACCTCATTCCTGATTGGAATGACCACGTGTACCGCGGAAACTGGAAAGAGGCAGTCCGCCAGTTACATGCGACCAATAATTTCCCGGAGTTCACCGGCCGCATCTGTCCGGCGCCTTGCGAAGCCTCATGCGTTCTGGGCATCACTGAGCCAGCGGTCACAATCAAGCAGAATGAGAAGAACATCGTCGAGCGAGGTTTTCTCGAAGGATGGATTCACCCCGTCCTGCCAAAACATCGCAGCGGCAAGACCGTTGCCATCGTAGGGTCAGGTCCGGCTGGGCTTGCGGCCGCGCAGCAACTCTGTCGCGCCGGTCACGGGGTAACCGTCTACGAAAAAGCGGACCGCATTGGCGGATTGCTTCGCTATGGTATTCCTGAGTTCAAACTGGAGAAGCACATCATCGATCGCCGCCTTGAGCAGATGACCGCCGAAGGCGTGAAATTCGTGATCAATGCGCAGGTCGGAGGCAACATTGCGGTCGAGGATCTGCGTCGGGACTTCGATGCGATCGTTCTCGCCGGAGGTTCTGAGCAGCCTCGTGAGCTTAAGATTCCCGGACGCGAGTTGAAGGGAATTCATTTCGCCATGGAATTCCTGCCGCAGCAGAACAAACGCTGCCACGGCGATGCGCTCGACCCTTCCATTGACATTCTGGCGACGGGCAAGCGCGTCGTGATCATCGGTGGTGGCGATACGGGCGCGGATTGCCTCGGTACCTGCCATCGCCAGAAACCGGTTTCTGTTCACCAGTTCGAGATTATGCCGAAGCCACCGGCGGAGCGGTCTCCGCAGACGCCATGGCCGCTCTGGCCGATGCAGCTTCGCGTCGAAGGCGCCCACGAAGAAGGCGGCATCCGCGATTGGAGCATCGCCACGACCAGGTTCAGCGGAGACGCGAACGGAAATGTGAAGCAACTTCACGCCGTACGCGTCGGTCCGCCTCCGAAGTTCGATGCAATTGCGGGTACCGAGTTCACGATGGATGCCGATCTCGTTCTGATCGCCATGGGATTCCTCGGACCCGTCCGCAATGGAATGATCGAGCAACTGGGGGTTCAGCTGGATAATCGGGGTAACGTTTCAACCGACGAGAACTACATGTCATCCGTTCCCGGCGTTTTCGCTGCGGGAGATATGAGGAGAGGGCAGTCGCTTGTGGTGTGGGCGATTTCAGAAGGCCGCAAGGCCGCGGCTGGTGTGGATCAGTACCTGAAGGAGCTTGGCGTTCAGCCCCGCGTCGAACCTGCCCAAATCTATCCGAACGCTATTCGGATCGCATAGCCGCTTCGACTTCCGCAAACAACCTGGGGAGCTGGCGCGCATCTTCCGCAGAGTTTCCGAAGCGAGCTGACTCATACACGCTCGTGAAGTGTTCTACTGGCAGACGAACCCGGTTGTCCTCTATCTTTCGGACGAATTCCTGCGCAGTCTCTGTCTCGTTCTTCTGCATTCCGCGCCGCGCCAGAATCCTGGCCATGCGTTGATACCAAATGGAAGCAGATTGTTCCGGGGAACGCTCGGGATGGGTTCCGAGCCAGTGTTCATGTAGCGCACGCAGGAGGCGTCCGAGGTTGGCCAAAAAAACTAAGGCCAGAACGATTCCACCTGCGATCAGGATCCACCGGCGAGGAGAATTCTCAACTCGATCCTGGCTGCGGCGCGCCCAATCGAGCATAGATGCGTAGCGTGTGCGAGCCCACAGACGCGCGCCTTCCCACATCCCACGCGAAGTGTTAATCGCCGCCTTCCCCAAAACGTATTGGTTCGAGCTGTCGTAGCTCACGACCCAATCGCGCCAGAAGGACGCGGCAGCATCCATGTAAAGGGAAAGTCGAGCCCATCCTTGTGGAGTGCCTCCGTTCCCGGCAGGTGTTGGGTCGAACGTTTGCCAACCGTAACCGGGAAAATATGCTTCGACCCACGAGTGGGCATCTTTAGCTCTCACTACGTAGCTTCCCGTGATGTCGTTGAATTCGTCGCTGCGGAATCCATTGACCACGCGCGAGGGAATTCCGAGAGTCCGCAACATCACAGCCATGGAGGAAGCGAAGTACTCACAATGTCCCTGCTTCCGCTCGAAAAGGAAATTCGCAATAGGGTCTTTGACCTCGCTCTGCGGCAATTGCAGCGTGTAGCCGAAGCGAGTCCGAAGATAATTCTCAATGACAACGGCTCTGTCGTAATTAGTTTTTGCCGAACCCGTGATCTGCGACGCCATCCGAGGGATTCGCGGATCTACGTCTGGAAGCCGAAGATAGATGCTGGCAATGCTCGATGGGTAGTTACGTCCGGCTGCGCGCAGTTGGGGCGCAGTTGGCGTTGCGATATCCGATGTCGCCTCATAACGAGTGATGGCTCGCTGGAAGTCATAGTCGTAGATGCTGCCACCGGAATCGGCTGCAATCTGACGGTAATCGCCGCGCAGACTGAAGGCCCAGGGAGCGAGGAAGAAAACATTCGTCCCAATCGGCTCCATCAGCACCTTGTAATGGATGAGCTTCTCATGTTGCAGGCTGGCGGTGGCGTAGGATCTTGGTGCGCGTCCGTCGGCAGGCAAGGCAAAAGTCGTATCCGGTCGCCGCGACAGCGGAGAAGCGTCGCGTGGATTCGTCCACGTATGTCCATCGAAATTCGCCAGCGACACTCCGCGCCAATGGAGATCGTATAAGCCGGCTTGGTCACCGTCGATCTGGACGTGCATCACGACTAACTTGGACTGTTGAATCTGGCCAATCTGTCCCAAATGGACGTGGTCGCTGAAGCCGGAAGAAAAGTCTGTGCCGTAAGAATATCCACCCAAATAGCCGGCTGACATGCGGGGCATAACAAAGAACAGCGCGGCGGCGCAGAAGAGAATCACCAGCATGAGCGCGGGGACGAAACGGACCAGCGCAAAAGCAAGATGCCGATGCTCCTGTGGATCGCTGGAATGCCTGGCTTGAATGTTGGCAGCGATTCCCGATTGACGCATCTCCATCAGGACAAAAGTAGCGACAGCCATCAGCATGAACGCGGCGAACGAGAACAGAAAGATGCTGTCGACCGTCAAGACTGCCGACGCGAGAACCATGAGGAAGGCGAGAATCGCCAGCGTGATGTGATCGCGCTCGCGGCGAATGGAGAAGGTTCGGACTACGACTCCGAACAGCGCGAGGTGGACCGTCGCGGGAAGAAAGCTGCGGGAGACTGCTACGTAGTCGATCGCGAAGAAGACGAAGTATGCGATCGACAACGGAGTGGTCCATCGCTCGGAAATCACAAAACTGCGGCGCTTGGCCAGCAGGAATCCGCGAATGGCGAGCGCAATCGCCACCAGGACGATGGAAGGAAGATCAAGTCCGCCTGTTCCTGCCAATGTGCCAAATCCAGTCAAGACAAGTAGATACAGGGCGAGTTCGAAGTAGTGGTCGATCGCTCGCTGTACCGAAATCACGCCGCGATTTGTGGAGGGCGACGACATTGGGGATAAGTTTGGCGGTGGAACTCTATTGTTCGATAGATTGATCAGAAAAGGGAAGGGCCAGAGAGGGAATTCTTGCACCGAAAGTCACGTGGGGACTGTAGGGGTTCGAGGAATTTGGCTCGGAAAGCGCAAGACCTGAGTGTTTCCCATTGTGGGACTCGCGAGTCTGCGGGGTATACCCCTCCCCTTGGGTCTATTGGAATCATGAATTTAGGGAGGAAACATCGAGTTAAATCTTGGGGTTCAATGACTTAGGGGCAAAATCTTGAGCCGCAATGAGTTACAGGTGCGATTTCTTTCTCTCTAAATCGCGACTATGGAACCATCATAGCGGCTTGGGGAGGAGGGTCAAGAGATTTCAGTTGGATATTTGTGCTGTGTTCCCAGAATGGGAATTGCATCGAGTTGGGTGTTTTCGGTTCAGCCGGCTGCCATCTGATTATCCGCTCCCGCACAAATCCTGTTCCCTCGAATCGTCGCCGACGCTGGCCTGATATCTGCATTCGCAGTACCCACGAGAGAACAATCTATCGCAAGCTAAACAAAACTGAGTCATTTCCGCGCATCGAAACGGGGTTCGCGGAATCGAATAGTCACGACCCTTACACTGTGGAGTTTTGCATGGCCACGCTAGAGATTGCCTTCCTGCAGAACCAGCTCGAGGAGCGCAAGCGCAGACTGGAAGATGCGATCGCGCTGGCGCCGCAGAACGCAGGCTTCGCCGGTCTGCTCCGCGAAGTGGATTCGGCACTGGAACGCATGGCAAAAGGCAACTACGGCCTATGCGAGGAATGTCACGCTGCGGTCGAAGAGGACCGACTGCTCGCCGACCCGCTGGTGCGATATTGCCTGGACCACCTGACTCAGCCGCAACGTGCCGCCCTGCAACGCGACCTTGATCTCGCCTCCGAGGTGCAGCGCAAACTGCTGCCGCAGCGTAATTTGAGCGCCGGGAACTGGGAAACCAGCTATCACTACGCGCCGATGGGCCCCGTCAGCGGCGACTACTGCGACTTGATTCCGTATGATGGACAGCTCTTCTTCGTGCTGGGCGATGTCTCCGGTAAAGGCGTGGCCGCGTCCATGTTGATGACGCAGCTGCACGCCTTGTTCCGTAGTCTGTCTGCAATGGGCATGTCGCTTGGCCAGACGGTTAGCCATGTGAACCGCGTATTCTGCGAGAGCTCGCTTGCCGGACAATACGTCACCTTGGTGTGCGGGCAAGCCAAGCCCACCGGTGAAGTCGAAATCCACAATGCCGGCCACTGGCCGGCAATCGTCGTCGGACACGGCGGCGTCCTGCGCATCGAATCCACAGGTTTGCCGCTGGGATTGTTCCACGAAGCTGAGCTTTCCTCGACCCGCATGCAACTGGATCCAGGCGACACCATGTTTCTCTACAGCGACGGCCTTTTGGAAGCACGCGGCACAGGTGACGAATACGGCGTAGAGCGGGTTGTGCGCTTGTTGCGTCAACAAGCCGGGAGTCCCCCGGCCAGGTTAATCGCCGCCTGCCTCGACGACGTGCGTGCCTTCACCGACGCCGCCCCACTTTTGGACGATTTGACTCTGCTCGCCATCCGCCGCCTAAACTGAGCGGCGCCGGATGCGGTCGGTCTTGAAATTCGTGAACTGGTGGCCGGGGAGGGTTCTCCGGCCCGTTCATCAGGCCTCGCAGACAAAAGGCCACGACTCTCGACCGTCTCGCGCAAAACCGATTAGTCTATTGGGTAGAAATGAACTGGCTGGCGCATCTCTATTTGTCCGAGCCCAACGCGGAGTTTCGGGTGGGAAATCTCTTGCCGGATCTGACCACCGCGTCCCATCTTAAGTTTCTTCCCGAACCATATCAGCGAGGGATTCGCTGCCATCGCCGGATCGACGTATTCACCGATTCACATCCGCGGGTGCGGTCGAGTGTGTGGCGATTTCCACCGCCCTACCGGCGCTTCGGCGGCATCTTAACGGATGTATATTTCGATTATTTTCTTGCTCGCGACTGGGGCGAGTATTCCACCGTGCCTCTTGCCGAATTCATCGGCGAATTCTACCGCGATATTGAGACTTGCTCTGCCGCCATACCCGCCGAAGCGAAACAGGGGCTGCAACGAATGCGGAATGAGGACTGGCTCGGGCGCTACCACCACCTTGAGGGCGTGACCGATATCCTGGGGCGAATCGGTCGCCGCTTCCGGCGGCCCTTGAATCTGATGGATTCGCTGCCGATATTTCAGGAACATGAGAGTGCCTTTCTGGAAGACTTTCACAACTTTTTTCCGGAGTTAAGAGCGCACGTGCGTTAAGCGAGGATCGCGGGCTCGAAGGGCATCGGGTGATCGTGGGTTTCTGATTCCGAATGCTAGAATGATTCAGGTCAGGTATCGGTTTCACGCGACGCACTCCCGCCAACCCCGCCAGGTCCGGAAGGAAGCAACGGTAACGGGCTCTTGCGTGTGCAGTGAGTCCCCGGTACCTGACTTAATTGTTTTCCCCGGCAACCTCTCAAAGTTCCCCAACCTCTGATTACCGGGTTTTACGTTCTTTTACCAGTCTTTTCGCAGGAAACGCCTTTTCGGGTCATCTATAGAAGTGGGAAGTTGGGATCGCCCGCCCGAGGAGAATTATGGAACGTCGCAAAACGACCACTGATTATCACGTCACGATTCGAGTATCCGGAAAACTGTTTCAAGGTCACTTGGATTATCTGGATCAACTTGTTCGTTCTGCGATTGAGTGCCATCTATGGCCTCTGCTGAGTCTCTCGCAACTGGAGGAATTGGACCGCGACGCGCTATTCTACTTGATCAACGGTGAGAACCGGGAATTCGGAATCATTTCATGCCCTAACTTTATTCGTGAATGGATGGACCACGAACGCGAGAGAGCGGCGGCTTGATTCTGGAAGCCTGCTTACAACTGCGGCCTTCACGCGTCTAGACTCTGAATCGGGTCCGGGAGGCCGCCGTCATGGTCCATCTATGCCACCTCTTGTCGGTTATCGCTCTAAGCGTGATTTCGACCGCCGCGGCAGGGCAAGGCTCCAAGGTGAACGCACTGCTCGACATGCCGGAATTCGTGCGTGACTGGCAGATCTCGAAACAGTTCACAATCGATGTTGCCGATGCGATGCCGGCTGAGTTCTACGTCTTCAGGCCCAATCCCGAAGAAATGACGTTTGGTGAGCAAATGCTCCATATCGCTGTGTCGAACGTTTATCGGTTCCAGCAAATTACCGGGATGCAGCCGCCGTTCCCGGTCGATCTCAATAAGCGCCTAAGCCCGGATAAGGCGAACGTTGTGAAGGTGCTGGGGCAATCTTTTGATTATGTGATTGAAGCCCTTCCACGCATCACGCCCGAGCAACTACAGCGCACATGGCACATTCCATCATGGAAGGGGCGAAACGATCCGGACGGGCGAGCGATGATTCTGAACATGTTCGTCCACACAGCCCATCATCGGGCCCAATGCGAGGTCTATTTGAGGGCCAAAGGGATCAAGCCACCTGATTACACCTTCTGATGGTTGGGAAGCCCGACGGATTCAGGTTAGACATTCTTGCCCGTATCCTGCAAAATACTGGGTTTCTTATTTTCCAGGAGCCCTGATTGACTACTACGCGCGCCAAAATCACCGCGCTGGGGACTTATGTTCCACCGCGAGTTCTCAGCAATGCTGATCTGGAAAAGATGGTGGAGACCACGAACGAATGGATTCTCGAACGCGTCGGGATCCGCGAGCGTCACATTGCCGACAAGGGCGTGGCGGCCAGCGATCTGGCGGTCGCCGCGGTGAAGGATCTGATCGAGTCCCATCCCTTCGACTTGCAGGAAGTGGATCTTATCGTGGTGGGCACCGTGACGCCTGACATGATGTATCCGTCGACCGCTTGCCTGGTACAGCACAAGCTCGGAATCGAAAACACATGGGGGTTCGATGTTTCCGCGGGCTGTTCTGGCTTTGTCTACGCCCTGAACACTGGTGTGAAGTTTGTGGAGTCAGGCCAGTATAAGAAAGTTCTAGTGATCGGCACCGATGTTAACTCTTCGATGACGGACTATACGGACCGCGCGGTGTGCATCATTTTCGGTGACGGAGCGGGTGCGGTTCTGCTTGAGCCTTGCGCCGATGGTGAGGGCGTGATCGATCACGTGGCGCAGGTGGAGGGGATGGGCGGGCAGTACCTTTTTATGCCAGGGGGAGGAAGCCTGAATCCGGCGAGCCACGAGACCGTCGATCAGAAGATGCATTACATCCATCAGGATGGGAAGAACGTCTTCAAGTATGCGGTGAAGAAGATGGCGGAGATGACGGAGCGGGTCCTAGAGCGGAATAAACTTACGGGGAAAGACGTGGACTGCTTCATCGCTCATCAGGCGAACCGGCGAATTATCACCGCGACTGCCGATCGGCTGGGGATGCCGCTGGAAAAAGTAGTCATCAACATTGATCGCTTTGGGAACACGACGGCAGGTACGATTCCCATTGCCATGCGGACTGCCATTGGCGAAGGCAAATTGAAGAAAGGGGACATGCTGTTGATCGCGTCAGTGGGCGCTGGATTTACTTCAGGAGCGACGTTGATGCGATGGGCGTTCTGAAGCAGGCGTCGGGCTTCAGGCGTCAGGCGTCGGGCCTCAGGCGTCAGGCTTCAGACCTCAGGCGTCAGACCTTAGGCTTCGGAACTCGGGCTTCTGTGATTCGGCGCGTTGGCTTGTTAAAAGTTTTTTGGTTCGGTCATACGCCTGAGGTCTGACGCCTGACGTCCGCTTCTGAGGTTAGACATTCTTTCCTCGATCCTTCACAATAAGTCGGTTCTCTCAGGGGTACTATTTGACCAAACCGATCCGCGCCAAGATCAGTGCTCTGGGCACGTATGTGCCGCCTCGCCTTCTCACGAATGCCGACCTCGAACGGATGGTCGATACCAACAACGAATGGATCATGACGCGCGTGGGCATCCGCGAACGTCACATCGCAGAGAAGGGTGTGGCGAGCAGCGACCTGGCAGTGGAGGCATCTCGGAAAGCGCTGGCTCAGCGCGGCATGGAACCTAGCCAGATTGAGGCGATTGTTCTGGGTACTGTGACGCCTGACATGTTCTTTCCTTCGACGGCGTGTGTTGTGCAAAACAAACTCGGCGCAAAGGGAGCGTGGGGATTCGATCTCTCTGCGGCGTGTTCTGCGTTTCTCTATTCTTTGCAGGTGGGTGCGCAGTTCATTGCCAGCGGCGCGCACAAACGCGTGCTCGCGATCGGTGCAGACGTGATGTCGTCGATCATCGACTACACCGACCGCGCGACGTGCGTGATCTTCGGGGACGGAGCCGGCGCGGCTATTCTCGAGCCAGTGGAGAATGATTCGGAAGGGCTCATCGATTTCATCCACGAAGTGGACGGCGCGGGAGGGCAATTTCTGTACATGCCCGGCGGGGGCAGCTTGCATCCGACAAGCAAAGATACGATTGAAAAGAAGATGCACTACGTTCACCAGGACGGGCAGCAGGTGTTCAAGTTTGCGGTACGGAAACAGACCGAACTGTGTCTGAGACTGCTGGACAGGAATGGGCTGAAGGGCTCCGACATCGACGTCTTTATTCCACATCAGGCCAATCTGCGGATTATTAACGCGACAGCGGAGCGGCTTGGGCTGCGTCCAGAGAGCGTGATTGTCAATATAGACCGCTACGGCAACACTACGGCGGGCACAATACCGTTGGCCATGAACACGGCGATAGAAGAGGGCAAACTAAAGAAGGGAAGTCTGGTGCTGCTGGCATCGGTGGGGGCGGGTTTCACAATCGGGGCTACACTGCTGCGGTGGGCTTACTGAAGGTGAATGTGATGGGGTTCCGACAGGAACGCAGATATTGACTGCGCTATCGACGCGTGTGACGAACTTATCAGAGCAATTCTATTCCGCTCTGGGACGCGCCCGAGAACGGGACGCCGACAGAACATTGTTTGCGCGATGATTGCGCCCTGTTATCATCGCATTGGCCTACTTCGTTCTGCTCTGGTTGCTGTGATCCCGTCCTTAGCTAAGGGCACGAAGGTAGGACTATGTTGACCGCTATTGCGCTCTCACCACGAACCTCGCGAAACGCTGTGGTCCGTTACCTCCTTGCGATCGCCGTGACGGTGGCACTCCTGTTGGCTTGCCGCTCGCTGAATCCCTTTGTCAGCGACAACGTCACCTACATCGTTCTAGTCCCAGTAGTTGCCTTCGTGGCTTGGTATTGCGGCGTCGGGCCGTCTCTTCTGAGTATCGTCCTCGTTGTGGGTCGAATGATGTATTGGCCGTTTCCAAAGCACTCTCTGGCCATCCCCACCCTGGCTCAATTGATCAGTGCACTTGCGTTTCTGTTCACTTCCATTGTGATCATAGCTTTGGGGGAAGCGCGTCGTCGCGACAACGAAAGGCTACGAAACGCACACGGAGAGCTCGAAAATCGTGTCCAGGAACGAACGGCGGAACTCGACGCAGCTAACCACAAACTACGCAGACTGACGACCCGTCTGCTCGAGTTACAGGACGAGGAAAGACGTCGCATCGCCCGTGAACTGCATGACAGTATCGGGCAGATGTTGGCAGCCCTTTCCATGAATCTGTCTGGAGTGCGAGCGGATATCGATCGCCTGACGAAAGTCACGGCCGCGCTTACGGACAGCGAAGATCTGGTTCAGGAGATGTGCAAAGAAGTACGGACAATTTCTCATTTGCTCCACCCCCCATTGCTCGATGAAGCCGGGTTATCGTCGGCCCTCGGCTGGTATGTCGATGGGTTTGCGCAGCGGAGCAAGATCGCCGTCGATCTTGACTGTCCTGATGATTTCGGTCGGGTGCCGCGCGAGATGGAAACTGCAGTTTTTCGGCTTGTGCAGGAATGCCTGACCAACATTCACCGGCATTCGGGAAGTGCGACGGCGAAGATCCGCCTTCATCGCTCTAAACATGAGGTTGTGCTTGAGGTGGAAGACAAGGGCAAGGGTATTCCAACTGAGAAACTGGATCGCATGACGTCCGTTGGTACTCCTGGGGTGGGGATCACGGGAATGAAAGAAAGGGTCCGACAACTTGGTGGAACTTTGGAGATCAACTCCGGCAGTACGGGCACCAGAATAGTTGCGTGTCTGCCCATTTCGGAGACATCATCGAAGGAGGATTTGAGTTCCACTTCAGAGACCTCGCCTGCTGCCGCATAGTCAACCAA
>DATEHP010000303.1:0-3892 GCA_035279505.1 Candidatus Sulfotelmatobacter sp.
CGGTTTCTCCCATTACCATCTTGGCTAGGGGGCAGAAGAATCCATCGCGATACATGCCGTCGACGAGTTCCTGGTTGCCGAGACGGTATCCCCAGCGCGCGCCGTCGAGATAATAAGGAAGGCGCGACATGGACTCGGTACCGCCGGCGAGAATGCAACTCGACTCACCGAGAAGAATCGCCTGATAGGCGAGCGCGATCGACTTTATGCCCGACGCGCAAGCCTTGTTCACCGTGAAGGCGGGAACTTCCTGCGGCACGCCGCTGCGAACCGAAATCTGACGCGCCGGGTTAGGTCCGCCTCCAGCCTGACGGGCATTGCCGAAGATCGTCTCTTCGATCTGCTCTTGTCTTACGCCCGCACGCTCGATTGCAGCTCGGGCCGCGACCACGCCCATGTCGGCTGCGGTTTGTGAGGCAAGAGAGCCGCCGAATTTTCCGATCGGGGTGCGAACTGCGGAAAGAATGTAGACGGCCTGCACCTGCTGCCTCCCAAATCTTTGAGTCTAGCAGGAGAGCGAAGAAGTCGGGAAAGGGGCGCTGGTTCAAAGGAGCAGTCTTTCAATTCGAATTTCGATACTTACCGTGGCGTCATCCCGAGCGGAGCCGCTTTTCAGGCGGAGCGAGGGATCTCCCGCATCCAACAGCCGTGGCAGCGAGATTCCTCGACCCGCTGATGAAAACGCACGCCTTCGGAATGACGCCCGTCGTGAGCGCAAGGAACTTCTGACTGAGCCACTTCCCGGAAAGGTCGCGGAAAGGTATACCATCCGAATTTCGATACTTACCGTGGCGTCATCCCGAGCGAAGCTGCTTTTCAGGCGGAGCGAGGGATCTCCCGCATCGAACAGCCGGCCGCTGTGAGATTCCTCGACCTCTGATGAAAACGCGGTCCTTCGGGATGACGCCGTCGTGAGGTGAGAAATCTCTGACTACCAGGAAATCCGTTCGAAGACGAAACTTGGCCGGGGGGTATACCATCTATTGAACAGCACAACTTCTACCACCAGCTAACCCCATTCCTTCACCAATACCAGGAGGCGCTCCATGTCCTACGTTGAAGTCGGAAAAGAGAATTCCACTTCCATCCATCTTTACTATGAAGACCACGGTTCCGGGCAGCCTGTGGTGCTCATCCACGGCTATCCGCTCAGCAGCGCGTCATGGGAAAAACAGGTGCCAGTACTACTCGAAGCCGGATATCGCGTGATCGCCTACGATCGGCGCGGATTCGGCAAATCGGGCCAACCTACAACTGGGTATAACTACGACTCGTTCGCCGAGGACCTGCATCACCTGATCACGCACTTGAAGCTGAAAGACGCTGTTCTGGTTGGCTTCTCGATGGGCGGCGGCGAAGTGGCTCGCTATATCGGTAAGCACGGATCGAAGCAGGTCAGCAAGGCGGTGATCATTGGCGGCGTTCCTCCGTACCTGCTTAAGACTGGAGATAATCCGGAGGGCGTTGATGGTGCGGTATTCGAGGGAATCAAGAAAGCGGTGTCGGCGGATCGTTATGCATTCTTCACCGACTTCTTCAAGAACTTCTACAACACTGACGTTCACCTCGGAAAGCGCGTCAGCGAGCAGGCGATCCAGGCGAGTTGGAACACCGCAGCGATTGCTTCGGCGTACGCGAGCGTGGCTTGCGTGCCAACGTGGCACGAAGATTTCCGCAAGGATGTAGCGAAGATCGACGTGCCAACGCTGGTGATACACGGCGACTCAGACCGGATCGTGCCATTCTCAGCGGCTGGGCAAAGAACGGCACAACTCATCAAGGGCGCCGAGTTGGTCGTGATCAAGGACGGTCCGCACAACGTCGCATGGACGCACGCCGAAGAGGTAAACGCGGCGCTCGTAAAGTTCCTGGGAAAGAAGTCGGCGCAAACGGATCGGACGAAAGAACAAGCCGTCGCGTAGCACTCCACGCTTGTCCTCGAAGCTTGTCAACCTGAGGAGCTTCACCCAAGCTTGTCATCCTGAGGAGGGCGAAAGCCCTCCGAAGGACCGTACGACAGTGTGCAGCGCTAATGCGGCGGAAAAGACCGCCAGGCTGCATGCACTATGAGCGGTCCTTTTCACGTCACCGAAGCTCCACGCAAACGTACGGTCCTTCGCGCCGGCTTTGCCGCCGCTCAGGATGACAACTTAATAAATGTCGATGTGAGCTTGAGAGAAGTAGCGAAAAACTGAGTTTCATTTTGGGAAATCGGTGCAGTTCCAGGGGTATCCCCTCCCCCCGGTCTCTTGGAATCAGTGATATAGAGGAAAATCGCGAAGTAATCTATCGGGCTCAACAGCTTGCGGGCAAAATCTTGAGCCGCAAGGACTTAGGCTCTGTCAAGCGATTCCTGCTTGCACCGCTTTCGCTTTGGCAATGATCTGCGCTTTTGAATTTATGCACAAGGGCGGAGGTCACATTGATCTGTGAGCTTGCTCACTCACTAGGACGCTGCGAAAACTAGTCAACGGTCCGGCCCGTTCTCGAGGCTTCACCACTTTTTCCAAATCGGGAATCCAACGAAAGAAATTTCACCAAGAACAGTTTCTCCTGCCACAACGTGAGTCTATCGTCGAATGTTGTACTCCACGAACCTATATTTACGTTGTGTAAATACACCCAATGCGCTACACTTGGACGCATAGCAAGAACCGCCGCAATCTAAAGCTTCACGGCATCGCCTTCGAGGATGCCCGTGAGAGTCTTCGACGGTCCAACCCTGGAGCAGGTTGACGATCGATTCGACTATGATGAGCAGCGTGTCTACGCCATCGGCGTGGTGAACGGAGTGGAGATTACAGTCATCTATACCGACAGGGAAGAGGAAGAGGAGGAGCGCCGGATCATATCGGCTTGGCGGTCGGAACCGGATGAGCGGCGTGCGTACTGGCGGAGCATCAAGGAGCAGAGCCAATGAGAATGAGGGCCAACGGAAGAACAACAACAAAGGGGCGCAGCGCGAAGCGTGATGGGGCGACCGACTGGGGCCATCTTGGCCGGAGGACGCCAGCCCAGATTCGCAAAGGCATCGCCGCCGATCCCGAAGCCCGCGCCACGGATGCGCAATTCTGGAAGACCGCCAAAGTCTTCCTGCCCACCCCGAAAGAAATCGTCACCATGCGCCTGGATGCCGACCTGCTCCGCTGGTTCCGCCGCGAGCGCGGATACCAGACCCGTATCAACGCCATCCTGCGCGCTTACATGGAAGCCCACGAGTCGGCGTAGCTTTCTTAGGAACCTCCAGAGGGAACGGTCCGGTATGCCCACCCCTTTTACAGAATGAGCAAAGTATGAGGCACCCGGCCACCCGAACATTCGATGTGACGTGGGTCACTGACGGCACGAAACTTCTGCTGTAAAGAGAATCGTTGTAAACGTTCGCGGAGGAAAGACCGCTCCCAACTCCCCCTAATCGAGCGCATCCACCCGAACCGAGTTTCTCTGCCTTTGTTGTGCCATCTGTTCAAAATTCGTCAGTGAATATCTTGCCATCTCGGCCTAATCGCAGGAGGCAACATGAAGCACTTCATCTACCCAATCGCGGTCGCATTTCTTGTTTTCGAGTTCGGCTGCGGAGGAGGCGGGAACACCACTCCACCGCCACCGCCACCAGCCGACTTCTCCGTGTCAGTCACAAACACACCTATCAATCTCCCAGTAGACGGTAACGTCCAAGTGAACGTGGCCGTCAAGTCCATCAATGGTTTCTCTGGAGCAGTCACGATAACTTCACCCGGGAACAGCGGGGACGTCAATTACGGATCGCCGATCACGGTGGCAGCAGGCTCATCCGGCAACATCACCATGAGCGCGGTTCAAGCTGCATTGCTCGGAGACCGGAACTTCGTCCTGAAGGCAACGTCAGGCTCAATCGAGCATGATCTCTCGG
>DATEHP010000304.1:0-5074 GCA_035279505.1 Candidatus Sulfotelmatobacter sp.
GTTCAGACGCTGCGTCAGAAGGGCCGCCAGCGCGCGCTGCAAGGCTCACAGCGAACGGACATCGACCGGACGGAGCTGAGTTGAGGCTTGGGCACAATCGTCTGGTCGTGAGTCCCAAAACGCGTGAATGTATCACGAGGACGGCGTCCGCGCGCGCAAAATATGCGTGCCGTTGTTTCACAATATGGCTTCAGACGGCGCGAGCAGACCTGGCGTTACGCACAATTTACTTGAGGAGGATGTAGCGGGCAAAAAAAGGCCGGGAGCAAATGCTCCCGGCCGGGTAAAGCCTAAGGCAGCCCGTTGAACCTAGAAGTCGATGCTTATGCCGAGCTGCAGACGGCGAGGCGTATTGGCCTGTAAGCTTCCGCCGCCACCCAGCACGCCCCAACTGGATGTATCGGCGAGGTCGAAGGCAGGATCGCGGGGCTGCATGTGGTTCAACACGTTCGTGAAATCAAAGTACATGGAGCCGCTGAGGCGCTCGTTGACTCTGATTTTCTTGGTGATGCCCATATCCAAGTTCCAGAACGACAAGCCAGTTAGCGGCCCGCCGCCGCCGATTTGCCCATCCAAGCCGAGGATTGGAGCGCGTACCGGATCGCCGAATACCGCTGTCCCGCTGCTGGCTGGGCAGGTTGCGTCGGGGTTGCTGAAAACGTTAAAGCCGGGGCCGCTAGTGCCGCAATTGGTTCCCTTCGCAGCCTTGAGCGTACCGCTGTAGTTGAGGTCCTTCGTGATGACACCGTTCTCGAGTGCGCCGATAAAGTTGGTGTTGCACTCGCCAAGGGTTCCACAGGTTCCGTTCGGTGTGAGTATCTGCACCGGGAAGCCGCTGCCCCAAACGAAAAGCGGCGAGAAACTCCAACCGCCGAGCAGATGGCCGACCACGCCGTTTTGGGACGCGTAGAAAGGTGGTGCGTAGTTGAAAAAGAGGTTAAACACAAACTTCTCGTTGTATTGCTGAGGGCCGTAGTTGTTCTGAATGTTAAAGGTATCAACGCTCGAGAACGAGCTGCTCGCCTGAACAACGTTGCCGGTACCCAGCGCATTGCTATAGGAGAAATTGCTCTTCATGGTGAGGCCGTGCCAGTCTGAGGTGGTTAACTGCAAGTAACCGGCATTGTAGTTTCCATAGCCGTTGCTGACGGTTGTGGTGATTGACGGCGATTGGCCATTGGCCCCAAACCGGCTGTTGATCGGATCGTTGGTAAAGGTCCGGCCGAACGTGAACTGGCCAGCGTTAGATGTGCCGGCCCAAGAATCGAATGGGTCGGATATGTTCATGTTGCCGGCATTGTTCACAACGAACGCGGCCGTACAGCTTGTAGCAACCGGGTTACCAGTCGACGGGTCGGTCACGTTGCAGTAGCCTGGTACCAACGAATTTTCAAAGAACGGTTGAGCCGCCAGTCCCTGGACATAGGGCATATATGCAGGGTTGGGACCCGTGACGCCCTTTGAGTTTGTTATGGTTGTCGGTGGGAGGTTCGTGGCGTAGTTCGTTGCCACCATTATTTGAGACCAAGCGTTGGCGAAGGTCTGGCCGCCTCTGGTCATCATGTAAGGAACCGACGTGAGGCTGTAATACTGAACTTCATTGGACATGATGCGGCCAATATATCCGGCTTCGACAATGAACTTTGGACCGAACTGGTGCTGAACGCTGAGAGTGAACTCATCGGAACGGTCCGGCTTGAAATTCGGATCGATGGTTTCGCCCGAGCCGGTGGCGACATCGTTGAAGCCCGGATACCACGGCTGCGGAAGATTCGCGCTCGGCGGGGGCAGTGGCGCGTTCACACCATCCACACCTACACGAAAGACGTTGTTCGGATTACCACTGCCGGCAACGCTACAACCGCCACCCCTTTGCGGACCCCCGCAAGTATCGGGTTGCATCAAACCGGGCGTGAGCATCGGCACCAGAATGGGATTGACGCCGTTGATCCGACCGAAGATGCGCGAGTAGCCACCGCGGATAACCGTGTCTGGCCTAAAATTCCACGCAAACCCGACGCGCGGGCTGAGTCCAAGGAAGAATGGGTCATAGGGGTAGTGAGAGTGGCCATTGACGTTGCGAACTGTGGCAAAGCCGATCAACGGAGCATAGGAATTGCCCTGAAGGGCTGCTTGCTTCACGCTATTCAGGTATTTCTCTGCGTACAGAATGTTGTTGTTCTGGTCGACCATGACAGTCTGGACGCCGCCATTCACCTCGTATGGCGGCATTTCCACTGTGTAGCCAAGTCCGTAATTCAAAGAAAATGTCGGCTTCATGTGCCAGGAATCCGAGAAGTAAAGATTGTAGGTCGGGATAATGCTGGTGTTGCTTAATGGCGGCGACGCAACGCAGCCAGAGGTCGCGGCGATACCCGTGATGGCGCAGGAGCTCCTCTTGTCGAGAGGCAGGCCACTACTGAGCGAGCCAAGCCCGCGAGTGAACAGGCTCTGGCTCTCATCCACCATACCGAGAAGCATAGAGTAGAGGTTTCCGTACTTGGCAGCAGAGACACCCTTAGGGATATAGCCAGTCATGTCAATGCCGAAGCCTGAGAGTGAAGCAGCGTTGCCCGCTCCTATCAGGTACTGTTCAAAAGTGTTGATGCTCTGGCCGTTGTCGTTCCGCAGATGGGTATCGTTGTTGTGCAGGTAACTGCCGCCGAGCTGGAACAAGTGATTCCCTTTGATCCACGTTACGTCGTCGCGGTACATGGAGTCATGGCCATTCCAGTAGCGGTAACGGGTAGACTGGTTGTTGGTGTTGTAGGGCCCAAACAGCGGGCTGCTGCCGGCTCCACTGTTTTCACCGCCGACTTCCAGAGCAGCCGGATAGCCCGCGACGTTTGGCACGCCGCTGGGATCTAAGTAGGCCCACCAGTTGCGCGTGAAGCTATAATGAAAGTCGTTGGTGACAGTCGGACTGATATCGGTGGTGAGGCCGGCAGTGTATATCCAAGGCTCTTGCGGCTTTTGGCGAATCGCCGAATACTGCCCCTTCACGTCCCCGGGGAAGAATCCACCTATATCCCATTGGTCCGAAACGGTATGGATCAACTTGTAATAGTGATATGTGCCATTGAAATGCCACTTTGCTCCGAAATCGTGGTCCAGGCGCGCGACACCGAAGTTACTGCTCTGTGGCGTGGAAATGGAGCCCTTAAATCCGCAATAGTTGAGGCCGTCGCCGTGAGAGCAGTCATTCGGCAGCGGCAGATATGTGTTCCAAAGCGTTGAAATAACGGGATTAACGCCAAAGCCGCGCGGATCGCAACCAGCAGGTCCACCATTAGCTCCAGGGCAGGGAACAAGCGCACCTTGAGGTATGGTCCCTTTGGCGCAACCTTTGGATGAAACGCACGTCCCAGTATTAGCAGCGTAGATTGTGCCTGTTAGCGGATCCGCTGTGGGCTTGGGGTTGATGTTGATTACTTCCCCGTTGAGCTGAATCAGTCCGGCACGCAACGTGGCAGTCGGGAAGTTTCTCGAAAAAGTATTGTTACTGGGGAAGCGAAAACCTTCGTAATTCCCGAACAGATACCAGCTACCGCCCAAAAAGTTCGAGTGCGGGATCATTCCGCCGGCAGATGCGCCAAAGCGGCTGAAATGGGAACTAACGATTGGGAATTTATCAGTCCCATTGAGATTTCTACCTCGGGAATTGTTATCCCACGTGTTCGCGCCTCCGAAAGAGGTATCGAGGTAGTATTCATAGACACTGCCATGAAGAGTCTTAGTGCCGCGCTTGGTCACCAATTCCACTTGGCTTCCCGCCCCACCGTTGAAATCCGCCGTCTGGTTTGCCGTCGAAACCTTGAACTCTTCAATGCTGGCAACGGGAACAGGAACAACAGCCGAGGGCGCCTGGTTGAAGCCCGCGCTGTGGTAGCCGCCCGCCCCGCCAGCGGTGTCGCCGCTGAAGCTCGGAATGTAAGTGTTGTTGTCCCCGCTCATGTCGTCGGTGGCATAGCCCCCGTCGAGCTGGAACGAGTTCTGGTCGGAGGCGGCGCCGCCGGTATTGCCATTGATATTCTGGCCGGGCTGAAGGATAGCCAGTGTCGAGGCGTCGCGGCTCGTGTTCGGCAGATTAAGAATTATGGCCCCGCTCAACGTGGTGCCTACCGTGGCGTTCAAGGTCTGCAGGTCGGCGCCGGGAATCGACGTGACTTCGACCGTGGTTGAAACCGTCCCCACCTGGAGTTGCACGTTCTCAGTCAACTGCGTGCCCACGTTCACGGTTTGATTGGAAATGACGGTTGACGAAAAGCCTGCCTTCGTCACCTTGAGGTCGTAGGCTCCGGGATCCACGTTGGCGAAAACATAGCGCCCCTCATTGTTCGTGGTCGCTGTGCGCACCACGCCTGTGCTCTTCAGGGTTATCGTCACTGTAGCGTCAGGCACGGCAGCGTTCGTGTTGTCTGTCACGTTCCCCGTGATCGTGCCCGCGTTGGTAGTTTGTCCCCAGGCGGTCATCGGCGCCACAAACATCACCGCCGCAACCAATGCTGCGAGCAGCACCAGCGCCAAACGGGAGAACCTACCCATCGAAGTATTAGCCATGACTGACCGCCTCCTGAGCAAATTGAAATTTCAAAGTCGAATTTTTGCCGCGCGCTTATGCGCGAACACAACACCCCGCGAAACAGTGGCCTGCTGTTTATTACCCTTGGAGCGCTTTGTCAACAGAAAAATGTACGAACGATAGCATTACGGCAATCCCAATTTTCACATTCGCCGATGAATTTTTCCGTTTGACGCAACCGCACCCCCAAAACCTGATGCGGAATGCGGGGCACGCCGCGTGCCAAATCGGTTCGCCCTTCGACATCGCCTGCATCGCGAAGAAAGTACGGAGTTTCGCATTTCTAGTAGCCAGTGGCAACGTAGTCTGACCATCCCAAAACTAATATAATTGTACGGTAAACTGAATTCACGAGTCCCCGTGCGAGTCCGTGATCTATTGAAATCACCTCCCAAGTTTGAAATGGCTTTTCGATTTCGCTCCGGTCGCTTTTACGAGTCACCCATTTCCCATTTCGCGTTTTCCGAAGCGAATTTCATTCGCGCGCATCAA
>DATEHP010000305.1:0-42249 GCA_035279505.1 Candidatus Sulfotelmatobacter sp.
GAGAGCACACGAGCTTTGGTCGAACGCAAAACCATTCTGCGAGAGCGAAATGGCGCTTTTTCAAAACGGAGAAGCGTCCACCGGAATCGTGTCGGCGCAAATCCCTTGACACCGGCACCCGTCGTTAGAGACGGAATGACAGTACTTGGGTGAGCGTTCTCACGAGCGCCAATTTGATCGGGGTTTTGGAATTACGCGCAGAAGGATTGCGGAATCGCACAAATCAAAAGCCCCGCTGGTCAGGCGGGGCTCGGCAAAATGCCAGTGGATACGCTACCCATCAAGTCGAACTGATTATACCAAACGATACTGAGCCGAGCGGCCATGCGGAGGACGACGGACTCGAACCGTAATGGCTGACCAAGCCACTCGACTGCTTGACGGGCAGCGTCCAGTACCTACTGGCAACGTCCTCCAGGCGCGGCCGGTCCTAGTGCAGTATTCGAGCAAGTCCCAGCGGGCACAAGTCCACGAAAGTAGATCATTAATTCCCGAAATGGGAACGGGTCGACTGTGGAGCCCGCGCCCTCAACCCCTCTTCGCGAACTTCGACTCACTCAGATCCAACTCGCGCTCCAGTTCGCGAAGCAGTTCGTCGCTGATGCGACGCTGGTTGCGCAGGCGGACTGCAGTCTGCCGCTCAACCTTCAGCAGCTTGCGAGTGACTTCAACATATTGTTTGTAGAATGCGGGCGCGAGCCCGTCCGTGGAAGTGTCGCCTTCTTCATTCAGGCTTGCGAGCCGAGCTTGATAGTGATGCGAGAGGTCGTCATAGACTTCGGCAAGCTCGGGCTTGGCTCGTCCGCTGACATCTTGTTCGCGAAGATGGTCGAGGTATTCGAGCGCGGCGGTAAGAATCGTGCGTCTTGCATCTCGCTCTTCAGCAGAATGCGACCCTGAGCCGCCTGCTAGGCCAAGTGCACGGATGAGCGGCGGCAAAGTGAGTCCCTGAAGTACCAGCGTGACCAGGATGGCGCTGAAGGCGAGGAAAATAATCATGCTGCGCTGTGTGAACGGCGTGCCGTCTTCAAAAACTTTCGGTAGAGCGATGGCAGCCGCGAGCGAAATGACACCGCGCATCCCCGTCCAACCCGCGACAAAGAGCGCCCGCGCAGGTGGCATGGATTCCGTCTGGTGAAGAATGTGATGGCGAATGAGATTGGAGACATACGCGCCGGGGAACATCCAGATGAGCCGCAACAAAATCAGAAAGGCGCTGAAAATGCCGCCGTACATGATCAGTGTTCCTACGCGGTGATCGCGAATGCTCGACAGCACAAAATGCAGTTGCAGACCGATCAGGACAAACACGAGCCCGTTGAGAATGAAAGTTAGCGAATCCCAGACGGCCCAAACTTGCAGGCGAACGCCGGCGGAGAAGAAATGAGAACTTTGGCGGCTGAGATACAGTCCGCAGGCGACGACGGCGAGGACACCGGAAGCGTGCACGGCGTCGGCGGTGAGATATGCGACGTACGGCGTGAGGATGCTGAGGACGATTTCGATAGGGCCGTCGTCAATGCGATGCTCGACGAAGTGAACGATTGCACCGATGGCGAGTCCGATCAAGATGCCAATCGCGGTGAGATAAAGAAATCGCAACAGCCCCAAGGCAAACGTGGGCCGTTCGCCGCCAACCAGGAGGGCGAGCCCGAATTCGAGCGCAAGTAAGGCGCTCGCATCGTTGAGCAGGCTTTCGCCTTCCAGAATGTCCACCAACCGTTTCGGCAATCCAACGCGTTTCGCAATGGAAGTCGCGGCGATTGCGTCGGTGGGTGCGACAACGGCGCCCAGCACTAAGCCTAACCGCCAATCGAAACCAGGAAGGAACCAATGACCCAGGCCGGTGACACCCAGAACGGTGAAGGTGACCAGACCGAAAGCCAGGAACAAAATGCTCACCAGGTTGTAGGAAAAATCGCGCCAGGATGTGAGCCACGCCGCACTGTAGAGCAGTGGAGGCAGAATCACAAAAAAGATGAGGTCAGGATTGAGTTCGATTCGCGGTGTTCCGGGAACGAGGCTGAGGAGCAGGCCACCGATCACCATTACGATGGGATACGGCGTTTTCAGTTTTTTCGAGAGCACCCCGAAGATCACGACGAAGAGAAGCAGCAGCAGAAAGATAATTTCGGCGGCGTGGACGTTCGGCTGCATAGGTGGCTCTCTGCTTGTCAAAATACAACAAGAGAGGGCCGACGAGCGGAGTCTGTTTGTTGCTGTGATTCTCGAGTAAAGTCAAAAATCCCCGCCCTGTCTCGTAAATCGGCGAGACAAGGACGGGGCACCCACGAATCGTTTCATTACAAGCTCTTCAAATACTCCACCAAGTCACGTTTCTGCTGATCGGTGAGGTGCAGCGCCTTCAGCGTGTCGTAGTGGTTCACCACGTCCATCAAGGTTGCGAAGCGGCCGTCGTGGTAGAAGCCGCCTTTGGTATGTGTCCACAGTCCTCGCAGTGGTGACGTGCGATAGCGATCATCGGGAGCACGCGAGGCCTGGAAGTCGTCCACACCCACCTCGTCCGCCGTGTGCATGTTCCATCCCGGTTCAGTGAAGAGCGGAGGAACGTGGCACGACGAACACTGTCCGGCGCCGTCGAAAACTTCTTTGCCGCGAGCGGCGGCTTCGTGGTTAAAGCTGTTCGAAGGCGGCCGCGGCGCATCGATCGCGAGTTGATAGAAATGCAGGTCGGCAAGCGCGGGCGTAATCAAATCGTGCGGACTGCGAACATTGTCGAACCCATTTTGTGCGGCGATCGGAAACTTCACCGGATCGGCGAGGCGAGGATCGAAGAATGTGCCCTGGCCATGCATCTCAAGATTGGCGACAAATGCATTCCAATAAGTGACTGAGCCCCAACCCGTCCAAGTGTGCAAGTTGAAACCGGCCAGCCCGAAGGCCGGAGGAATGAGCACGGCGGCGGACTTATTTCCGTTGAAGGCCTTACCATCCATGAACAATTCGGCGTCAAATTTGCCCGGCCCCCAGCTGTTGAGTACGGTCCTGACGGTGCTCTGCTCGACGTCAAGCAACTTGGCGACGCTGCTTAGATCGGGCGAGAGATTTACGATTGCGCCGACGTTCAGATCTCGATTCGCCCAGCCATCGAGTCGATGCCCGATTCCCGGCGCGAATGAATTGTCGACAGTCGAGTGACACAGAGCGCATTGAATACCGACGGAATTCAGTTTTCCCGAGTTGTCAAAGAATCCAGTGAGCCCAACGACTGAATTCAGTTTCAAAAGCGCGAGCGTCACCGCCGGATCATTCAAATTAACTTTGCCGGCCTTCAGTTGGTGGGTTAAGGAGTCAGGCAGTGCGTCGACATCTACTTTTAATCCCACGGCAAGCGCGGTTGCTGGGCTGACTCCGCCGCCAATCCCGCCGAGCTTCTGCCCTTCGATTGCTTTGTGGATCTGCAACGTACCGCCCCAGAACGCCTGGTCGCCAAATGTGTTGAAGCGGAATGTATTTCGGCCGCGTTCGATCATCTCGAAGGCATGAATATCGGTTACGCGGTCGCGAGCATTCTCGTGGTCCTTGTCGTCTGCGGAGACACGATGGATGGTTTGGGAAAGCAGCAGGATGGCAACCATTGCGCAAATTGCCACGGCGAAAAGCGAGGTGTGTACGCGGTTCATTATTCCTCCACACCAGAAACGAGCGCGGAGGAGCCAACCGGTTACAAGATGGAAGCCGATTTTACAAAATCAAGACGAAATCGCTGTGAATCCGCGGACGACATCGCTGCTGATAAACTTTTCGACACAACCGTGCGGCGGTTGAGCAACTCAGGACAGCCGCTCTCCTGCGGGGATATACATGAATCGCCGTAAGTTCCTTGCGAGCACGCTGAGTCTGGTCCCAGCTTCGCTCGCCCAGCGGGCTGTCTCGAGCAGCTCTGACTCGAAGCGCGAAGTAGAAGTGCGCGTTGAGCTTTCGCGCGCCATTGCAACCATTCCTCCCGACTTCACTGGCCTCGGTTACGAGATATCTTCGGTCGCGCGTCCGAAACTGCTCAGCGCGGAAAATGCCGTCTACGTCCAGCTCGTTCGAACATTGGGCAGACGGGGAGTGATTCGCGTGGGAGGCAACACTGCCGACTATGCGTCATATTCTGCGAATGGCTCTCCGCTCTCCTCGCCCGAAACCAAAGCAGGATCGATCGTCAACGACGCCGTCTTGCGCGATCTCGGCGAATTTCTCAGGGCAACTGGATGGAAACTGATCTGGGCGTTAAATCTCGGCAGCCGTGATCAGGCGAATGCGATCGAGGAAGCCAAAGCGGTCAGTGATGCGGCAGCGGAGCATTTGCTCGCCTTTGAGATTGGCAACGAGCCTGATCTTTTTGTGCGGCGGCATCGTCCGGCCAACTACTCGTACCCTGATTACCTTGCCGAATTTCGCAATCTTCGCGATGCACTTCGAAAGGCGATACCGGATGTTCCTGTTGCCGCGCCTGACGTTGCGCGGGAAATCGACTGGGTTACAAAGTTTGCTGAGGATGAAGCGAAGCGCCTAAAACTGCTGACCGCGCACTACTATCGCGGGGGAGCAAAAGACCCGAAGAGCACAATCGACGAGTTGTTGCATGACGACCCGAAGCTTATGCCGATGTTGCGGCAGCTGCGAGCGGCTTCCGAATCTTGCGCCGTTCCTTACCGCATCTGCGAAACGAATTCTTTTTTCGGCGGAGGAAAGCCTGGGGTCAGCGACACTTTTGCATCCGCGCTGTGGGTTCTTGATTTTATGTTTACGCTCGCCTCTGCAGGATGCGCAGGCGTGAACATGGAAACAGGTGTAAACCAGCTCGGATTCATCAGCCCATATTCGCCCATTGCTGATGATGAGCGCGGGCATTACTCCGCAGCTCCCGAGTATTACGGCATGTTGGCGTTTAAGCCATCGGTCGGCGGGCGACTCGTCGAATGCGCGATCGACGCAAGTGGAAAGAACATCAAAGCGTATGCCGCGCGAACTGAAGATCGCCTGGTGTTAACGCTGATAAACAAAGAATCGGCTTACGACCCCGATGTCGTGATTGCAGTTGATTCGTCCTTTCCTGTGCGACGAGCTTCTTTAGCTCGGCTCCGAGCTCCGTCGTTAGAAAGTAAGTCCGGAGTTACTCTGGGCGGTGCTGCCGTAACTGGCGGCGGTTCGTGGAAGCCGACTCAGTTGGAAAGCCTGGTCCCCCGCCATGGGAAATTACACGTTCATCTTCCCAAAGCGAGTGTAGCGATAACGGAAATTACTGCTGTCCATTAAGAAGCCTTCAGTCGGCGGCCATTCATGACTGTCGAGATGCGAGCCGTTGACGTATAGAAATGTCCTTATGGCCTCCCCTTTTTGCCCTACGGGCCGAAGCGGCACACAGTCTACTCCCGTTTCGAGCAACTATTCCATCGCCGATACAGGTATCATTTTCCGGATTAGTTACCGGAGGGTGCAATGGCACGAGAACGAGTGCTGAGAATTGTATTGGTCGTCGTAGGAGTGCTGTTTTGTGCCCTTGCCTATCCAGCATTGATGTTCTTCTCCAAAGAACCCGCGATCACTATGATCATGAGTCTCTACGTCCCACTCGGAATTTTTCTGCTGTTGGCAGCGCGCGACCCAAGCCGACACCGCAGTTTGATTGCCTATGCCGGATGGGCGAATGTTGCTCATGCCAGCGTAATGGCCGTGCAGGAATATTGGCACGTAATCGCTCAGCGAGAGTTAGTGGGAGTAGCAGTTTTTGGAGTGATCGGCATTACGCTGATCGCACTCACTCCAGGGAAGCAGTTGCATGGACAAGCCTCCGCGGCCGGCGCGGATTGATTTCCAGCCGAACCGAATGCTTGGATCTGAATTGCATACTCCCGAACGGGGCGAGCGGAAATTTTATTTTGGTATTGCAAGGAAACGCAGTTCGTATTAGAAGTTAGCCAATGCGGCCCTCCAGGGTCACTCTCGCCAATGTCGGATCGCGACGGTCGCCAATTGATTTGGGCGATGGCCGCTTTGCATATAAGCACAACGGCCACTGGCAATATCGCGACCTGAAGAAGCATGGCCGGCTTCTACATAGATTTGTTCAAGTTACCGACCGTGACCTGATTCTTGAGCTCGAGACCCGCGGCTATCAGATCGTGCATCCCGCGCACGAGTGTGTTGACCGGCCCAATCTGCCTTGTCCAGCTTGCGAAGTTAAGACTCGCGAACGACGTCCCTGAGCTTGTCTGCGTTCTTGTTCGCTTAGCCGAAGCACCCCCAATTACTTGACAATTCTTTACCCGCCTTCGCCCAACTTTCCGCTCCAAAACGTGTTTGCACATATGTAAGTCGGAGGTGAGGAAATGAAAAAGACAGGCTTACTTCTGGTGTTGGGATTAGCGGCGATTCTGGGCACGGCGGCCGTGCCGAAAGCAAATGCTGGCGTAATAGTCGGAGTCAGCGTTGGCGCTCCGGTTTATGTGCATCCGGCTCGCGTCTACGTGCCGCCCCGGCCTTACATCGCGCGCGCTTACGTCGCCCCGGCGCCGTACATCGCGTTCAGAGCCTATCCACCCGTTTATCGACGCGCATACGTTGCACCCGTCTATCGCAGGCATTGGTATAGGACGCGCGTGGTGGTGCATCGCGGATACGGCTGGCGGCGGTAATCGCATCAACACAGCGAGTTAGCAGGGCGGGCCGTTTGTGGCGCTGGGGAGACCACGAATGGCCCTTGTTATCTCCAACTGGAATTGCAAACTGAAATTTCGCGAGAACTAAGAGGGAATTAAGAAAGGAAAAAAGACATGAAACTAAGAACATCATTAATCGCATTAGGAATGGCAGCACTGCTCTCGCTCTCGGCAGGGACCGCAGCCGCTTCGATTCAGGACACACCCCGAATCGAGAAGCAGGTCAGGCACGAGTTGAACATGCTGCCTTACGTGAACGTATTCGACTACATGACTTTCAATGTCGACGCAAATGGAACCGTAACCTTGAACGGAGAAGTTACTAGTCCAGTCGTCAAAAGCGATGCTGGTAACGTGGTCAAGAGAATCGAAGGCGTGGAGCGCGTGAATAATCAGATCCAGGTGCTTCCAGTTTCGTTTTTCGATAATGGCCTGCGCGTGCGCTTGTTCCGGACGATCTATGGATATCCGGGACTGCAGAAGTATGCGCTAGGCGTGAACAAGCCGATCCGCATCATCGTGCAGAACGGCCATGTGACCCTGTTGGGAGTTGTCGATAATGAAATGGACAAGAACCTTGCCGGAATTCGTGCAAACGGCGTTCCGGGAATCTTCTCGGTCGATAATCAACTGCAAGTTGTGAAAGGCTGATTCCGCTTCGGCACCTAGGCTGAGCTGAAGGATTCGAATTCGCCCAAGTTTGCCCCTCATCAGGGCGTGCTTGGGCGAAATTTTTAGCAGTGGGGAAACGCTTTGTCTTTGAGATCGATCCTGGAAAAGACCGCCGCCACCACGCGATCACAACGGTCCCCCATAAACGGAAATGCATTCGTGCAGTTCGTTCCTACTTTTTCCATCAGCCAGTTGCGGATCATTAACCGCCCGCGGTGCAACCGCACCTTCACGTTCTCTTCAGTCAAGTCCAGTGCAGCGGCGGTTTCCGCCGTGGTCATTCCTTCGACATCCCGCAACATCACCACGGTGCGATATTGCTCCGGCAGTTCGAGCAGGGCCGCTTCGAGTAGCTCTCTTAATTCCCCAGTCGAAGCCTTCGCCTCCGGGTTGGGAGCATTTTCCTGCGGGCCCATAACACTCTCCTCTTCGTATTGATCAATGTCGAGCTGGTCGATTCGCTTGCGAAGCTTCACCCGGCCTAGCGCTTCGTTCACCGCTATGCGCGTCAGCCAGGTGGAGAACGCCGCTCTCCCGGCGAACTGGTCAAGATGCTGATAAGCCCGCACGTAAGCGTCTTGCATCACGTCTTCAGCTTCCGCGTCGTTGCGCAGTATCGCGCGCGCAACCCGGTACAGGCGCTGGTTGTAACGGCGCATCAGGATTTCGTACAACGCAGTCTCGCCAGCCTTGACGCGCTGAACAACTTCCTCGTCGCTCCACAACTCCCAATTGACCGTTTCCAGTATGCCGGTTCCCATGCTCTCACTAAGCATAGATGGCCGAGAAGCGAAAAAGTTACAGCTCGATCTGATGCAGGCTGAAAACTCTCCCTGTAACCAATTTCAACCCTCGTGCTCTCTTGTGTAGAGGGCAAAATGCAAAATTTTAATAAGCAGTTGGAAATTCCGTGGTGGGCGCTGAAAATCGGGCTGGGTGTAGGCCCCATCATTACTGGACTCGACAAATACTTCAACAAGCTCACTGACTGGACCATGTACTTGAGCCCGCTTGCGACCGAAGTTGTGCCCGTCTCGCCGGCAACCTTCATGCATATCGTTGGCGCGGTCGAAATCATCGCCGGTCTGGTTGTTCTCAGCCGGTTTACCAAAATTGGTGCCTACGTGGTCTCGCTGTGGCTGCTCGGGATCGTGGTCAATTTGCTCACAATGGGCATGTTCTATGACCTGGCAATGCGCGACGTTGAAATTGCCATCGGCGCTTTTGCGCTCGCACAGCTGACCTTGGCGCGCGAGCAATCGCTTCATACCCCGGTACCGCGTACGGGTGCCCGTTCGGAATTCGCCATCAACCAGTATTAATAACCAACTCTCGGAGGAGAAATGCGAAAATTTGCTTCATTGATGTTGTTGCTTGCGGCATTTGCTGTACCTGCCGTTTGCGAAACTTTCAACAATGTTCCGGTGGTCGACAAGAACTGCTCCAGCAAAGTGGCCGCCAATCCCGACGCCCACACCCGCGAATGCGCATTGAAGTGCGCCGCCAGCGGCTATGGAATCGTCACTCAGGACCACAAATTCCTGAAATTCGATTCCGAAGGCAACGCAAAAATAAAACAGGCGCTGGAAGCGTCGAACAAAAAAGACCACCTGCGCGTGGACGTCACCGGCGACGTGGAGAACGACACCTTGAAGGTGAAGTCAATCAACCTTCTTTAATTTGCGTTCTCCGGCTCAACTTCGACTGGCGGAGCGTAGGACGCGCGGCAATGACCGCGCGTCCTGCTCTGGTACAAAGTTCGGCTCTTGCGAAAATAATCTCTGCGAACTCCGCGTGATCTCCGCGCACTCTGCGGTCAAAAGCTCTTCGCTTCCTCCACAAAAAACTCACCGCAATGAGATATGCACAGATCGGGAGCGCATGCCTGCAGTTGGTCGACGGTGAATGTTCCAGAAGCCACGGCAACGATGTTCGCGCCAACATGTCGCGCCGCGTCTACGTCCGATGGCGTGTCGCCGATGAAGCACACACGCGGATTGCCTCCCAGCCTCCGCTGAGCGCATTCAAGCGCATTGCGAAAAATATCTGCGCGGCTCTCATGACGATCGCTGAAGCATCCGAAGCTGAAGAACTGCCGTAGGCCGGCAGCGTCGATCTTGTGCCAACCAACACTTTCCAGATTCCCTGAAGCTATGCCGAGCAGTGTGCCCTTTGAATGGAGTGTTCGAATCAGCTGGGTAATGCCGGGACAAATCTGCGGAAGGATTTCGCCGTGGTGTTTCTCCACTTCGCGACGCACGATTTCGAGCGCTTTCGGTAGAGCAGCTTCGAATTGCGAATCGTCCACCCCGCAGCGTGCGACCGCCGCACGCAGTATCGAAAGATCGGTTTTCCCGTGGTACTGAATTCCCTCGATCGTCGTGTCCAAGCCATAAGCCTCGATCATCGCCTGGTGCAGAGCGTTCCAGTGCACAAGATCTTTCGTGACCAGCAGCGTGCCATCGATGTCGAAGATATAAGCGTCAGCCGGAGGAAGAATTGGCATTTCAGTTAGGGCTTGAAGAAGTAAAAAACTTAACCACAGAGGCCGCAGAGTTGCACGGAGAAAGAACACACAGAGATCAGGTCACCATAATTCTCTGAATGGACTTGGCTTTGCCTGTCGATTCGTCGCTCTCGATGACCACTGCGCAAAGTCGGGCGTCGCCGGTGGCGGGCTCAAACCGCGCCGGCAAGTTGTGCAGAAAGCGGTCAATAATCATCTCCTTCTTCACGCCGATCACCCCATCGAACGGCCCCGTCATGCCAACGTCCGTAATGTAAGCCGTCCCGCCGGGAAGCACTCGTTCGTCCGCCGTCGGAATGTGCGTGTGCGTGCCAAGGACAGCAGTCACCCGCCCATCGAGGTACCAGCCCAGCGCGACTTTTTCCGAGGTCGCCTCGGCATGTAGGTCGACCACCACGATCTTCGCCTGCAAATTCTTCAGAATCGCGTCAGCTTTGCGAAACGGATCATCATTCGACGCCATGAACACGCGCCCCTGCAGATTCACGACCGCGTAGGGCACATCATTCTTTTTGCCTTCGTAAAAGCCCCATCCCGGCAGGTCCGGCGCATAGTTCGCTGGCCGCAAAATCCGCCGCGCGGGACTGTGCAGGTCGCCATTCGCAGACGCAAGATAGTCCAAAAGCTCGCGCTTGTCCCAAACGTGATTGCCGGTAGTGAGCACGTCGATTCCAAGATCGAAAAATTCTTCGGCGAGCGCTGGCGTGACGCCGAATCCGGCGGCAGCATTTTCTCCATTCGCCAGTACGAGATCGATGCGGTGCTCGCGAACCAGACCTTTCAACTTGTCGCGAACGATGGTGCGCCCGGGACGCCCAAAAATATCGCCGATAAACAAAATTCGCATCCGATTTCGATGGTACCACGCAGGAAATGACGTTCTCAGCGTACTCGCTGACCTACTCTGCGCACTCTGCGGTTAAAGCTTTTTGCAGGCTGCGAGCGCGATCCGAAGCCTTAACCGCAGAGTCACGAGGTAAGCCGACTGCGCCGAGAACTCTAGGGATTTACCAATTCCGCGGTCTTCAGAAAATCGTAATTTCCCGACGGGTTCAACTCCAGACCGCGCACCCGCTTCGAATAAACCATTACGTTGTCGAAGTACCATAGATTGATATAAGGCAGGTCTTCCGCCAGAATCTCCTGCACCTGAGCGTAATCGCGCTTGCGCACATTCTGGTCGAGTTCTGTGCTGGCTTGCGCGATGAGCGAGTCGATCCGGGGGTTGCTGTAGTACTGACGGTTCGCGCCATTCGGAATGATTCGGGCCGTGGAGAAGGCGTAATCGAAGATGTCCGGATCTTCATTCCCGCCAATCCAGCGCAGCGAGTACACCTGAAATTCTCCGTGGCTGATATCTGAAAAAAAAGTCGCGAACTCGAAACTCCGAATGTCGAGCGCAATCCCTACGTCATGAAGCTGCTGCTGGAAAACCGCCGCCATCGCGCGCGAGCTCTCTTCTGTAGACGTTTTCATCGTGAGGTGAAAGCGTATGCCATTGATCGGCTTATAACCCGCTTCATCGAGCAGCTGCTCTGCCTTCGATGGGTCATAGCTATACCGCTTCACATCTGCATCGTATGCCCAGCTTTCCGGAGGCAGCACACTCGCGGCCGGACGCGTGAAGTTATGCCATACGTACTGGACATAAGGATGAGGGTTCAAGGCATACGCAATCGCCCGCCGCACGCGTACATCTTTCAGAATCGGGTCGCGCAGATTCAATCCCATATAGGCGAGAACCGTGCCCGGCCCGCGCAGAAGCTGCAAGTACGGTTCGCGCGTCAATGTGATCACCATGTCCGGCGGCAGCGCGTTGATCTCGATATCAGCGCTGCCTTTGCGCAATTCGAGCGCTCTCGTTGTCGTATCGGGCACAACGGCGAAACGGACGCGGTCCAGCTTCGCCTTCTCGCCCCAATAATTATCGTTGCGCTCGATGACGACTTCTTTATCCTGCTCGGCACTCACAAAGCGAAAAGGTCCGGAACCGATCGGGTGCTGACTGGCTTCGGCGAGCGTCCCATAAGGAACAATGCCCATTCCCCCGCCGCCGGCAACGTTCCACAGAAGCGCCGCCCACGGCTGCTTGAGATGAAAGACCACCGTGTAATCCTCAGGTGCGTCGATGCGATCGACCAAGCGATAGGCAGCCGATTTCGTGCTGCGTATTTTTCCTTCGAGCAGCGAATCGAAGCTCCACTTCACGTCCCGCGAGGTGAGCGGGCGCCCGTCAGAGAACTGAACTCCTTTGTGAAGATGAAAGACGTAAGTCATGGGATCGGGAATGTCCCAGCTCTCGGCGAGGCCCGGTTTCACGCTTAGTTGGTCGTCGATGGTAAGCAGATTGTCGAACAGGAGTCCGTCTATCCGCTCCGATTGCGCGTCGAGACCAACCCGTGGGTCGAGATTGGTCGGACTCGACTCGATGATCATGACCAGCTCATTGGGTGCAGGTTTCCGCGCGCAGGAGGTGAGCAGGCCACTCAGCAGCACGGTCAGGATCAGCGCGGTCCATGTGGGCGCCCACGCCCGTGCGTTCGTCCTGAAAGGACGAAACCGAGCTTTTGAAATTCCTGAAACAAAGTCCGGAAAGAGATCTTCTGGGCCCATCGGATTCGTCATTCCAGTTCCCGCGCCATTTCATACAACTTATTCACCGTATTCCAGTTCCGCATTGTGCCTGTGATTGTCAGTATCTTGTCGAGGGGGTGCTTCCATAAGCTGCTGCCTGAGACCCCGTTAGGAAAGTAAAAGTAAATTTCGCGCCCGAGGTCCCGCACTCTATCAGGGGGGAGCGTCAACTCCTGCAATCTGGCGAGTGAAGCAGGCGCGGGCCTTTCCGAAAGAAATACCACGTGGAATTTTGCTTCCTCGACTGCTTTTTGCTTCAGCAAAGGATT
The DNA here is from genome assembly GCA_035279505.1 of Candidatus Sulfotelmatobacter sp. GTDB lineage: Bacteria > Acidobacteriota > Terriglobia > Terriglobales > Acidobacteriaceae > Sulfotelmatobacter. The sequence continues at coordinate 12,774 of DATEHP010000305.1, forward strand.
ATTGTCGATGACGTGTCCCATCTCCTGCGCGGTGCGGGTGATTACGTCGGCGGAAAAGCCGAAGTCACGCACAATCGAATCGCCTAATTTCTTTGCCAATGCGGCATCCGACATTTTCGCCGCGCGGAATACGATGTTCCCGCTTTGAATGTAGGTCTTGACCCCTTCAAAACCCAGGCCTTGGCAGGCGGCGCGCAGCTTTTCCATCTTGACGAGCTTGTGCCCGCCGACGTTGATGCCGCGCAGCATGGCAATGTAGATAGGCATGGTCGTGATGAGTGGTCACTGGTTAGTGGTCAGTGTGAGAGCAAGCGCTAATCACTTTATTCCCGATGAAGGAGCTCTAGGGCAAATTACCGACGATATTTCCTCCGCGAGTTCTGCCTGCTGGCCACAAAGCGCTAACCACTAACCACTAACCACTGACGCTAGCCACGAACTACGAGCCACGGCCCTCATGGATAACACACCTTCCCCAGTACCGCCGCGCTCTTTGCTCCCGTCGCCGAGGGCACGTTCGCCGGACGTTTGTTCCAGGTCTCGTACGCCAGCACGGCAAAGGCAACCGCCTCTTTCGCGCTCGATGGAATACCGAATTCATCGGAGGAGCGCAGCCTCAGGCCAAGCGCTCGGACCTCTTCCTCCAGCCAGCGCATGAGGGTTGGGTTTTTCGCGCCGCCGCCCGAAACGATCATCTCCTTGAAGTTCCCCTTTCGCGGTACGAAGCGGCGCACGGAGTCGCCAATCGATCGCACGGTGAGCGCAGTGGCGGTCGCGATCACGTCCCGCTTCTCGACCGCGGACCCGTCGGCGAGGGCGGCACTCGCGCCCTGGCCTACCGGTTTTCGTGAGGCCGTCCCCAGTGGCCGCGAGGCGTGCAGGAACTCGCGCGCGAACTCGCGCCCGAACTGTTCGCGGCCGGCGGTGCGCGGCGGCTTTTGTAAAAAAAAGGGCTCTTGTTTCAGAAAACCCGCCACCACCTCTTCGAGCACGCGGCCGGAGGCGGCAATTTCGCCGTCGCGGTCGCACTCCTGGCCAAAAAGCTCTTCGGCCAGCGCGTCGATCACCATGTTGCCGGGGCCGGTATCGAAGGCGATGATCTGGTTGAGCGAGGCGGCCGCGGGAATCGCCGTGAGGTTCGCGATCCCTCCCAGGTTGAGCCCAACCCGCCCGATGCGCCGGTCGCGGTAAATCAAAAAGTCGAGGTAAGGGACGAGCGGCGCTCCCTTGCCGCCGTGCGCCATGTCCGCCGGGCGAAAATCAGAGACCACCGGCAGGCCGGTGCGCGCGGCGATCACCGCAGCTTCTCCGGTCTGCCAGGTGACCGCCAGTTTTCGGCCAAGGAATTCCGCGCTGCTCCCCTGGTGGTAGAGCGTCTGCCCGTGGCAGCCGACTAGTTCCGGCTTCACCCGCAGTTTCTTGCGCGTTAGATTGACCGCCTCGGCATACAACTCGCCCAGAAGAAAATTCAGCCGCGCCAGATCGGCCACGCTCGCCCGCGGCGAGTTCATTGAAACCAGAATCCGCCGCCGCACGTCGGCGGGATAAGGGAAGGCCTCGTGGCCCAGCAGCTTGATGGTCGGCAGCGCCCGCGGCGAGGAGCGGGTGATGCGGACGACGGATACGTCGATTCCGTCGACCGAGGTGCCGGTCATCACCCCGGCGACGATCACGGCCTCGCCCCGGCCGCGGCCACCGAGTGAAGCGCGCTATAGCGTACGCGCTCTGAAAACTCCCACAGCTCGGTTGTCAGCCGCCGTATCTTCTCTTCCGAGGGACCCGCGCCAGGTTTCATCAACCCGGAAGATTTTCGCTTGCAGGCCGCGACATGCACCGCGGCCTCGGCCATACGCCGCCGGAACCGGGCGTCGCCTTCGCCCTCGCGGACCACGGCTTCGAATGCCGCTTCGATGTGTTTCTCTTCGTGGCAGACCAGGCAAAGCTCGCCTCCGGCGCGGATGAATGCAACCGCGGCCTCCGCGATGGGCGCAGCTTTGAGCACCCCGCCCATTTCGAGATCGTCTGAAACGATCAGCCCGCGATATCCGATCTTGCGGCGCAAGACCTCGCTCACCCATTTCTTTGAGAGCGACGCCGGAAGCTGGTCGCCGGTGACTTCGGGGTAATTGGCGTGATTGACCAGGACCATATCTAGCTCGCGCCGCATGGCGCGATAGGGCGCGAGGTCTTCCGCCCACAATTTGCCAAACGATTTATGAATGATGGGCAGATGCTCGTGCGAGTCGAGCCTGCCCTCGCCAAGTCCCGGGAAGTGCTTGCCCGCGCCCATCACCCTGGCGCTTGCAAGGCCAGCGAGAAATTCGCGGGCGTACACAATGACCTCTTCCGGGTCGGTCGAGAAAGCCCGCGAACTCATGACCTTGCGTGAAGCTTCGAAGCTGAGGTCGAGCACCGGTGCGAAGTCGACGTTGAAGCCGAGCCCCGAGCAGATCCTGCCAATGATCGCGCCATGCCTGCGGTAGAGTTTGCGGTTGCCGGTAGCAAACACCTCAGCTGCCGCGGGCGCGGGCCCGGTCACGTTGCGGAAGCGGTCGACCCGCCCGCCTTCGAGATCGACGCAGGTGAACAGGCGCTCGCGGACTTCCCCCTGGCAGTCGCGCAGGAGCTGATAGGTCTGCTGGGCGTTGGCGATATTGCGGGCAAAGAGAATAACGCCCGACGGCTGCACTCGCCTGAGCAGGGAAGCGAGCCCGGGCGACATGGCGATGCCGTCGAAGCCGATGATGAACAGTTTCCCGGCGGTGGCGCGGATGGAGTTCGAAGGTTGGGGCATGCGGTAGCAGACTATTTTACTTCGTGCGCGTCCAGGCTCGTGGCTGAAAGACCTCCAAAGACCTCCGACGACACCGGGATCACAGCTAAAACTTCTGTGTGTTTCCTCCGTGTTCTCTGTGTCCTCGGTGGTGAAGGTTTTCACTCGACTTGCGCCTTTAACTCGGAGAGCAGATTCAAGGCCGCGAGCGGCGTTATGCGGTTCAAATCGGTCTCCCGCAGGCGCTCGAGCACGGGCTGCGACAAGGGCGTAAAGATCGTGAGCTGGGCCCGCGATGGTGCGTCATTCAGCTTTTGGCTGAGGCGCGCCTCAAAGTTTTCGTGCTCGAGGAGCACCTCGCGCGCCCGCCGCACCACCTCTTCCGGCAGGCCGGCGAGTTTTGCCACTTCAATTCCGTAGCTGCGGTCGGCCGCGCCCGGCCCGACCTTTCGCAGGAAGGCGATTCCGGTCGGCGTCTCTTTTACCGACACGTGAAAGTTCTTCACCCCTTCGAGCTGCTCGGCGAGCTCGGTCAGCTCAAAGTAATGGGTGGCGAACAAAGTCTTTGCCCGGGTGTGAGCGTGCAGGTATTCGATGGCCGCCCAGGCGATGGCCAGCCCGTCATAGGTGGCGGTGCCGCGCCCAACCTCGTCGAGCAGTATCAAAGAGCGCGCGGTCGCGGTGTTCAGGATGGCCGCCGTCTCGGTCATCTCGACCATAAACGTCGAGCGCCCGCGCGCCAGATTGTCGCTCGCCCCGATGCGGGTGAAGATGCGGTCGACAATGCCCAGCCGCGCTTTGGCGGCGGGAACGAATGACCCCATCTGCGCCATGATGGTGATCAATGCCGCCTGCCGCAGGTAGGTCGACTTTCCACCCATGTTCGGCCCGGTCAGGACCAGGATGGCGTGGGTCGACGAATTCAAATAAAGATCGTTCGGCACAAAGCGGATATTTTCGCCGGAAGCGGAAAATGACGCCTGCGCTTCGATCACCGGGTGTCGGCCGGCGATGATCTCGATGTCGGAGGAATCGTCGAACTCGGGCCGCGAGTAACCGCGCAGCGCAGCCATGTGCGAAAACGCCGCGAGCACATCCACTTCCGCCACCGCGAGCGCCGTCTGGCGGATGCGGCGCGCCTCTCCGGCAATTGCCTTCCTGAGCTCAGTGAAGATCCGCCGCTCAAGCTCGAGCATCTTCTCCTGCGCGTCCAGAATTTTGGCCTCGTACTGCTTGAGCTCCGGGGTCGAAAAGCGTTCGGCATTTGAGAGCGTCTGCCTGCGCTCATAGTCAGGCGGGACCAGGTGCAGGTTGGCCTTCGAGATTTCAAGGTAGTAGCCGAAGACCGAATTGAAGCGGACCTTGAGCGAGGAGATTCCGCTACGCTCGCGCTCCCGCTCTTCCATCTGCGCCAAAAACTGCTTGCCGTTCTTCGAGAGCTCGCGCAGCTCATCGAGCTCGCGATCGACCTTGGCGGCTATGGCCCCGCCATCGCCGAACCATATCGGGGGCTCGGCGACCAGGGTGCGCTCGATGCGCTCGCGCACATCCCGAAGCTCGTCGATCGATGCGAGGAGCGACTGAAGCTTCGCGCTTCGCAAGCCCGAGAGGACCGAGCGCAGCGCTGGAATTTTTGCCAGCGAAGCCCCAAGCGCGACGAGATCGCGCGGGTTCGCCGTCTCTAGCGTCACCCGGCTGAGCAGGCGCTCGAGGTCGAGCACGCCCGCTAGCGCCCCGCGCAGCTCCGCGCGGGCGATGGTTTCGTTCCCCAGCTCTTCGACCCCGTCGAGCCGTTGATTGATTTCGCTGGCGTCTAACGACGGCCGCAGCATCCACGCCCGCAACAGCCGCTTGCCCATCGCGGTCGAGGTCTCATCGAGCGCGCCCAGTAAGGTCACCGCCGGCCCCGGGCCCGACAAAAGCGGCTCGATCAGCTCGAGATTTCTCACCGTGACCGCATCGAGCACCAGCGAACTCTGCCGCTCATAGAAGCCGATGCGGTCGATGTGGTCGAGTGACGATGCCCCGCGCTGGGTGGAGCGCACGTAGTAGAGGATCGCCCCGGCTGCCGAAGCAGCGGCTGATTTTCCGCCCAGGCCGAAGCCCTCGAGCGAGAGCACGCCGAAGTGGCTCTCAAGCAGAGGGAGCGCGTGGTCAGGCGAAAACACCCAGTCTTCAAGCGGGGTGAGCGCCCAGCTGTGGCCCGGGGTCACGGGGCTCGAAACGCCCGCGCCACCGCTTGGTTGCGGCTTCTTGAGATCGAACAACGGCGCCGAGCTGGCATATAAAACTTCTTTTGGCCGCAGCTGCTCAAGCTCCTGCTCGATGCGCTGCACCGGGTCCCTGCCATCCGGATCGGCGGCATGAAATTCCGTGGCCCGGAACTCGCCGGTTGAGAGATCGAGCGCGGCAAACCCGGCCACCTTTTTAGTTTGAAACCGCTCTGCGCCCGTGCTCTTAGCGGCCGGGTGCGGCGCTTCTGTCACCACCACCGCCGCGAGAAAATTGTTCTCCTCTGAGTTGAGCGCGGCATCGGCCGTACCCGGCGTGAGCACCCGGGTCACCTCCCGCCGCACCAGCTTTTTTCGCTCGCGGGCATCTTCCATCTGGTCGCAGATCGCGACCTTGTAGCCCCGCCGGATGAGCTTGGCGATATAGCCATCGGCGGCATGATAGGGGACGCCGCACATGGGAATGGCCACGCCCTTTTCCTTATTGCGCGAGGTGAGCGTGATCTCGAGCTCTTTGGCCGCAAGGACGGCGTCCTCGAAGAACATCTCGTAAAAGTCGCCCAGCCGAAAAAACAGCAGGGCCGAAGGGTGCTCTTTTTTGATCGCCGAGTACTGCCGCATGAGCGGCGTGGAGGCTTCCATAACTGCGCTTTTAGCTCTTGGCCTTTAGCTCTTAGCGGCGCCGGTTCGCTTTTCCATCTAACGGGGAAGCGCCGCTCTCTGCTAAAAGCTAAGAGCTAATCGCTAAGAGCTGGTTTTGCCGGATTATATCCTCCGCTTCCCCTGCGCCTTGCGTGGAAAACCGGTCCTAAATACCTTCGTGCGATAATTCCCGACAGCAATGGGACTCAATCCGCCCGAGGCGCTCGCTTGGAACTCAGAAAAGACCCGCTGACCCGCTCCTGGGTGCTCACCGGCGACGACCTTCCCGGCAGCCCGCCGCAGCCCTCGCCCGAGTGCGGCCTTTGTCCCGGCGCGCGCGCCCGGGTGCAGCAGGTCTCGGTGCGCGCCCCCATCGACGGCGGCCCCTGGTCGGCGCGCGCCGTCGTCCACCCCAACGTGATCTACCACGTCGAAGGCTCGGCCGAGCGGCGGGGGGAAGGGCTCTATGACCGCATGCCGATCGTCGGCGCGCACGAGGTGCTGGTTGAAAATTCCCGGCACCAGCGCGAGCTTTGGCAGGCGGGCGACCGCGAGATCGAAGAGTTTCTCTTGCTGGCCGCGCACCGCATACAGGACCTCAAGCGCGACGCGCGCTTTCGCTATGTGAGCATCTTTAAAAATTACGGGCGCGGTTCGGGACAGGAGTTCGAGCACCCCCACTCTGAGCTCGTGGCCACCACCTTCATCCCCCGCCGCGTGCTTTACGAGCTGCGCGCCGGCCTCGACTACTTCAAAAAAAAAGAGCGCTGCGTCTTCTGCGACATCGTCGCCCAGGAGATGAAGTCGGGCGAACGCGTGGTCGGAGTGCGCGGCGACTTCATCGCCCTTTGCCCCTACGCCACCCGCGTCCCTTATGAGACCTGGCTCGTACCCCGGACCCACGACTCGGCCTTCGAGCACTCGGCGCTCGCCCCGGGTTCGAAGCTGCGCGATCTGGCGGCGCTGCTGCGTCATACGCTCACCCGGATCCGCTCCGTCACCGAGCCCTTCCACATGGTCCTGCACTCGGCGCCCAACCGCCTGCACCAGTCTTCAAGTCTCGGATACTGGAAGACGCTCGATGACGACTACCACTGGCACATCGAGATCCTGCCCATCCTCGCTTCGAAGCCGAAGTCCTATACCTTCAAGGAAGTTTATTATTCGCCGGTGTCGCCTGAGACCGCAGCGCGCCGGCTGCGGGAAGCCCCGGTTGAAAGTTAATCTTTTCACCCGTGTAGTTTTGCTTTGGTTGGCTTTCTGCGCCCCCGCAGCCGCCGAGGACGCAAACTTTTATCGCGACGTCCGGCCGATACTCGAACAACACTGCCAGTCCTGCCACCGTCCGGGGGAGATCGCGCCCTTCTCGCTCGTGACGTATGAAGAGACCAGGCCTTGGGCGAGCGACATGCTGCGCGCCATTGCAAGCCGCAAGATGCCGCCCTGGTTTGCCGACCCCTGTTGCGGGCACTTCGGGAACGACCCTTCGCTCTCAAAAGATGAAATCCAAAAAATTGCTGCCTGGGTGAAGGCCGGGGCGCCAGCAGGCAATGAAAAAGACGCACCGCCCCCACAGCATCGGACCGAAGGCTGGAACATCTCACCGCCCGATCGGGTGCTGAAAATGCCGGTCGCAGTCAGGCTGCCGGCAAATGGCGACGTCGAATACACCTACGAGATCGTGCCCACGAATTTTCAGGAAGGAAAGTGGGTCGAGAGGTCCGAGCTGCGCCCGAGCGCGCGTGCTCACGTACATCACGCAGTGATCTATATCCGGCCGCCCCAGTCGCAGTGGCTGCGCGGTGCGCCCATAGGGGTGCCGTTCACCGCTTCAACTTTGCGCGATCCAGATCTGATGCACCAGGCGCATGAGACCACCAGCGACCTCTTGCTCGTCTACGCCCCGGGAAGCTCGCCTGAAAACTGGCCCGCAGGCATGGCGAAATTCATTCCCGCGCACTCCGATTTGATTTTTCAGATGCACTACACCACCAACGGCCACCCAGCGCGCGACCAGAGTTCGCTCGGGCTCGTCTTTGCAAAGCACGAGCCGACCGAGCGCGTGCTGACACTCCAGCTCGCGAACGACCACGACACCATTCCCATTCCTCCGAATACCGACGACTACCGCGTCGAAGTCTCTGGCACTCTGCCGCATGATGCCACGCTGCTGGGATTTTTCCCCCATATGCATTTGCGCGGGAAGAAATTTGAGTACGACATCGTGCATGCCGATGGCTCGCGCGAGACGCTGTTGCGCGTGAACTACCATTTCTACTGGCAACTGAGTTACCGTCTGGCGCAACCGCGGTTTCTTCCTGCCGGGACGAAACTCGAAGCCATCGGCTGGTATGACAACTCGCGAAATAATCCGCACAATCCCGATCCGAATAGCGCAGTCGAGTGGGGCGAGCAGACCTACAACGAAATGATGGTGGGATTTTTTGATGTTGCAGTGCCCGCGGCGATCGACAAGGAACACTTCTTTCTTCGGGGGGCCGCTCCCGCCATGCCTGCATCGCCATAGAACTTCATCCCGATGCTCGGCGTTTTCACCAGCCGGGCGAGGATCTGGCGTCGATCAGAGCTGAAGCGTTAGTTTTTCCCCAGCCGCTCAAAAAACAAACAGATCGACTCAATTCCTCGATAAAAATTGGGGATGTGGAATTTTTCGTTGGGCGCGTGCAGGTTGTCGTCCGGCAGCCCAAAGCCCATCATCACCGAAGGAATTCTGAGCACGTCCTGAAAATCGGTGACGATCGGAATCGATCCGCCGGAGCGGATGAACACGGTCTGTTTCCTGAACACGTCGTGCAGGGCCTCAGTCGCCGCCTTGATGAATTTGTTGTTCGTGCCTACCACGCAGGCCGGCCCTTTGCTCCAGACTTTGATCTTGGTCTCGATCCCTTTCGGCGTCAGCTTCTTCACGTAGTTCGTGTACCGCTTCAGAATTTCGTCCGGATCCTGATTCGGCACCAGCCGCATTGAAACTTTCGCCGATGCCCGCGCCGGAATGACGGTCTTCGCGCCCGCGGCCACGAAGCCTCCCGGCATGCCGTGCACTTCAAGCGTAGGCCGCGCCCAGGTGCGATACAGCACCGAGTAACCCGGTTCGCCGGTGAGCTTCGTCGAACCCACTTCGGTCTTGCGGTAGTGCTCTTCATTAAAGGGAAGTTTCTTCCAGGCCTTGAGCTCGGCGGCGCTCGGGGCCTTGACCTTGCCGTAGAAGCCGGGAATGAGAATCCGCCCTTTCTTGTCTTTGAGTTTGCTGATGATCTCGACCAGGGCAAATAGCGGGTTTGGCGCCGCGCCTCCGTACATCCCGGAGTGCAAATCGGTCTTCGCGCCCACCGCTTCAATTTCGGTGTAGACCAAACCCCGCAGACCTACGCACAACGTAGGGAGATCTGGTGCGAACAATTCCGTGTCGCACACCAAAGCAAAATCCGCCTTCAGCTTCGCCTTCTGCTTGCGAACATATTCAGCGATCGACTCGCCTCCGACCTCTTCTTCGCCTTCGATCAGGAACTTCACGTTCATCGGCAGGCGGCCCTCGTGCCCGCGCATCAGGGCTTCAATGGCCTTCACTTCCATCCACAGCTGGCCCTTGTCGTCGACCGCGCCGCGCGCGTACAGATTGTTATTGCGCTCGTCGGGCTCAAACGGTGGCGAGACCCATTCGTTCAACGGATCCGGTGGCTGCACATCGTAGTGCGCATAGCAGAGCACGGTCGGCTTTCCCGGCGCATGCAGCCAGTCGGCGTAGATGAGCGGATGACCTTTGGTGGGAACCACCTCCACGTTGCTCATGCCGACGCGGCGCAGTTCATTGGCGACATATTCCGCCGCGCGTTGCACATCGCCTTTGTGCTCGGGGGCGGTGCTCACGCTCGGGATGCGCAAGAGGTCCTTGAGTTCGCTCAAGAAACGCTGCTGGTGCTGGCGGGCATAGGCGACGGCAGGAGAGGCCATGGCTGGCTCCTTTCGAGAAACGTCAGTATAGCGAAGGAAAAACCTCTTCACCACGGAGACATGGTGACACCGAGAAAACTAAGGAACGTGTTAACGAGGATTAAACTGCGACCGTAACGGACGTTTCCGTGCGCAGAACGGGTCGATACATTGTGTCGCGCTCCACCGGCTCTCTTCCAGCCTCTCGAATCAGCCGCATCAGGTCCTGCGGGCGCATTCCTTGCGGAGTCGTGGCGCCGGCATCGTGATAGATTTTTTCCTCGATCACGGTCCCATCGAGATCATCCGCGCCGAACCGCAGCGCGATCTGCGCAATCTTCGGAGTGAGCATCTGCCAGTAAGCTTTGATATGCGGGAAATTGTCGAGTACCAGCCGGCCGACGGCAATCTGTTTGATGTCGAGCATCCCCGTTGTTTTCGGAAGGTGCTCGAGCGCGGTGTTGTCGGGATGAAACGCCAACGGAATGAAAGTCTGAAAACCACGAGTTTCATCCTGTAACGCGCGTAATTTTATGAGGTGATCGACTCGGTCTTCGTCGTTTTCAACGTGCCCATAGAGCATGGTCGCGTTGGACTTCAGCCCGGTTTGATGCGCGAGCCGCGCCGTCTCCAGCCACTGATCGCCATCAATCTTGTGGTCGCAAATGATGTGCCGAATGCGGTCGGCAAAAATCTCGGCGCCGCCCCCGGGCAGGGAATCGACTCCCGCTGCTTTCAATTGCCGCAAGGTCTCTGCAATTGAGAGCTTGGCGCGCTTGGCGAGGTACGCGACCTCCACCATGGTGAACGCCTTCAAATGTACCTGAGGAAATCGCTGCTTCAGCCCTGAGACCAGGTCAAGAAAGTATTGAAAAGGAAGATCGGGATGAAGTCCGCCAACAATGTGAAATTCGGTGACTGCCTCGCTGTAGCCGGAGGCCGCGGTCTGAAACGCCTCCTCGAGCGCCATGGTGTACGCGCCGGGAGCATCTTTTTTCCGCCCAAACGCACACAACCGGCACGCCGCCACACAAACGTTTGTCGGATTAATGTGGCGGTTCACGTTGAAGTAGGTGCGATCGCCGTGCATGCGCTCACGAACGTGATTCGCCAGCCACCCAACAGCAAGGATGTCTCCTGTGCTATACAAGGCGACAGCCTCATCCGCGCTGAGCCGCTCGCGAGCGAGCACCTTGTCATAGATCGGCTCAAGCCGCCGATCGTCAGTCTGGAAGCCGTGTGCTGGCATCACTTTCGATGATACAAGTGCCGAGTGGCTAGTGGCTAGTGCGCGGTAGATCTTTAGCTCGCGAGCCTCATTAAAATAGAGTCCAATTACAAAAACCGCACCTTAAACTCCGTCTTTTTCGCCAAATGCGTGCTGTCGATGAAGCGCACCTTGCCCGTCATTAGCGTCAGAACGACCGACGATGTGCGGATCCCCTCGCCGAAGAAACGCACCCCGCGTAGCAACGCGCCATCCGTTACCCCCGTTGCGGCAAACATGAGCTGATGGCCAGGCGCGAGATCTTCGGCGCGATAGATCTTGTTCTTATCGCGGATTCCCATTCGCGCAACCCGCTCTTCCAGTTCCGGCTTGCTCACCACCAGCCGCCCGAGCATGTATCCGTTCAGACATCGAATTGCGGCTGCCGTAATCACGCCTTCCGGTGCTCCGCCTGAGCCCATCACCATATGCACGCCAGTTCCAATTACCGCGGCTGCTATTCCCGCCGAGAGATCGCCGTCGCTGATCAGCCGAATGCGCGCGCCAGCGGCTCGAATCTCGCCAATCAATTTTTCATGTCGTGGCCGGTCCAAGACCACCACAGTCACATCCTGAACGTCGCGCTCCAGGCGTTTGGCAACATTTTTAAGATTGTCTGCTACCGGAGCATCCAATTCCACCGCGCCCTTGCAGGACGGCCCCACCACGATTTTTTCCATGTAGCAGTCGGGAGCATGCAGCAGTCCTCCGGCTTCCGATGCCGCCAGGACCGTGATTGCGCCTGCTGCGCCGGTCGCGCATAGATTGGTTCCTTCGAGCGGATCGACGGCGATATCGACTTCAGGCACATCGGTGCCGTCAGGAAACTCAGCCCCAAGTTTTTCGCCGATATACAACATCGGCGCCTCATCGCGTTCGCCCTCTCCAATGACGATCGTCCCGCGCATCGGGATCGAATCCATGGTGTGGCGCATCGACTCGACGGCAACTTTGTCCGACAACTCGCGCTCGCCGCGCCCCATCGTCCGGGCAGATGCGATGGCTGCATTTTCCACCACACGAAGAAACTTTGGCGCAAGGTCGCTCTCAATGTTCTCGCCAAAACTGCGGGCCTTGATTTCTGGCTTGCCATCGCGCGGCCTGACTTCGCTTTCCATGAGCCGCTCCTTTCGCAAACGACCCCCGACTATAGCGCGAATAGATGCAGGCTGAGAAGGCAGGATGGCCGACCGAATGGTCGGCGATTGTCATTATTTTGAAATTCGACGCCGCGCAGGCTGGTGATTTGGCATAATCTTATCGATGCGAGTTCACCTCTGTTCTGTCTGCTATCTGTGTATCGCCTTGTCGGCTGCGCCCCTGGCCCGAGGTCAGTCGACCCCGACCGTAAGTTTCAAGCTCGATTTTCCCGGAGCCAATCCCAGCCACTATGAAATTGTCGTTCAGAAAGATGGCCCCGGTTCGTACAGCTCAAATGGAAAGATTAATGATCAATCGGACGCCACCGACCCCGAGTCAATTGAGTTCACGGTCTCCGAGGCAACTCGCAAGCAGATTTTCGATTTAGCCAAGCACGCGAAGTATTTCACCGGCAACGTTGATTCAGGCCGCAAAAACGTCGCCAACACAGGCGAGAAGACTCTGGCCTACAAAGATGCTACTCATAGTTCGCAGGCGACCTACAACTATTCGACGGTCCCGGCAATCGCGGAACTCACTAACATTTTTCAAGGACTCTCAATGTCGCTCGAATGCGGACGCCGCCTTACATATTTTCACAAGTACGAAAAACTCGCGCTTGACGATGAACTGAAGAAAATGGAAGAACTGACTGGTGAAAGCATGTTGGGCGATGTTCAGGCCATCGCGCCAATTCTCAAGAGCATCGCGAATGACTCATCGGTGATGAATGTCAGCCGCGCGCGCGCGCGGCGCTTGTTGAGCGAAGGAAACAGTACTTAGTAAACTACGATTCCAGCATAGCCCACTACCATTGCTCGATCTCCCGATGAATCGCCCGAAGTGGCGTATTGAATCAGATCCGCTTTTTGCGCACCAACCAGTTTCGATGCGGTCAGCATTGTCACCGCCGGACCGAATCCGCACATGCTGATGCTCTCGTTTATGACCGTTTCATAAAGGCCCGCTGGATCAAGCGCCAGGATCTTGTCGATCGCTTTGCGGTCCTTCACGCGCGTGGTCGCGTCATCTTCGTAGTGGTTCATGTCGCTGGAGGCTACGACCAGGATGCGATCATTCGTCTTCAGTAACACCTTTCCAATCGCTTCACCGAGTTGCTGAAGAATCAGCAGCTGTCCGGTGCCGATCGCGATTGGAACAAAGTGCAGGTCGGGACGGCAGACCTGCAGGAAGGGAAGTTCGACTTCAATGGCATGTTCGAATTGATGCGCCGTCGAATCATCGGTCAGGGCAGGGAAGGCCGTCGTAAGTCTGCCAGCCAATTCTGAGTCAATGGGAAGAGGTCCGAGCGGAGTGTGCCATTTGCCTTCCTTCATGATGGCCAATGGCCGTCCTCGGCCTGTGTGGTTTGGACAAAGAATGATGCAGCGATCAGGAATTTCCAGCCTTGCGAAAACTGCGCCGGCAACTTGCCCCGAGTACATATATCCCGCATGCGGTGCGATGCAGCCAATCGCGCTGATACGCTCTGCGCTCGGAGAAAGATAGGATTCGACGTCTGCGCGCAGACGCTTCGGATCGGCCGGATAAAACCGTCCCGCCACTGCAGGTTCCCGGACGGTCGCATTCATCCTATGTCCTCAATCCGGCTGGGAGCCGACGCTCAGCTCTCTGAAAACATTCGCGCTGGTCTCGAGTGAAAGCTCTTCCGCGCGCGCGGAGGCCTTGACCTTAGCTTTTGCTAACGCCCGGTTCAGGTCCTCAGACCCATAACGTTCCTTCAAGTTGTTCCAAAGCGTCTTGCGCTTCTGCGCGAAGGAAAGCTTCAGAAAACTTATGAATCCCGCCTCGTCCAGATGCAAACTTTCGAGGCGTTCCGATGGCTGAAGGCGGACCACAGTCGAATGCACGTTTGGCGGCGGCGCGAAGGCTCCTGGCGGCAATGTAAAAAGCTTTTCGACCTTGGTGTACAACTGCGTGGTCGCCGAAAGCAGTCCATACTCACTGCCGCCCGGTTTTGCCGCCATACGATCAGCAACTTCCTTTTGCACCATCAGAACAAGAGTTTCCAAATATTTTCTGTGTTCAAACAGCCGCAATAAAATGTCCGACGTAATGAAGTAAGGCAAATTTCCGATCACGCGCACCCTCTGCGGCGCAAACTCCATGCCGGGGCGCGTGCTGCCTGGCTTTGGCCCGAATAGAGAATCGAAATCAATCGCCAGAATGTCGCCTTCGATGATTTCCACATTTGAGGCCAGAGAGAAATGCATTCTCAGCTGTGCTGCCAAAACCCGGTCCTTCTCAATGGCGATTACCCGCCGCGCACGCCTCGCAAGCAGCGTAGTCAATGCTCCCCGGCCAGGTCCGATTTCCAGTACGGTGCTCTGCAGCAAGTCTCCGAGTGATTCCACAATACGTATGACTGCGGCCGAATCTTTTAGAAAGTGCTGCCCGAGTTTTGGTTTTTTCGCTGCCACGCGAGCGCGCGAAACCTTCATTGACCCTCGTTCATCCTGCCAATTAGACTTGTGACGCGGAACCGGTCCATTGCGTCAGGCAATATCATAGCGGAGCGCAAATGAATCGGCTGGAGCTCCCGGCTCATGCATATCGCGTTCGTCGCCTCCGAGTGTGTTCCTTTCTCAAAGACTGGCGGGTTGGCAGACGTGCTTGGCGCACTGCCTCGCGCACTGGCCGCCGCCGGCCATGAGATCAGCGTCTACATCCCTCACTATCGGCACACACGAATCACAAATGAGCGCAGGGTTGTGCAAAGCATCACTGTTCCTTTCGACGATCGCTATCGTTTCTGCTCCGTGCTGAGCGGCGCAGGCTACCCGGGAGTTCGCTTCTTTTTTGTCGATTACCCGCCGTTCTTCGACCGCGAAGGACTTTACGGCACCGCCTCCGGAGACTTTCCTGATAACGCCGAGCGCTTCGCGCTCTTCTGTCGTGCAGTGCTCGAGGCCTCGAAGGTCATCGGTGTCCCTGATGCGTTTCATTGTCACGACTGGCAATCTGCGCTGGTGCCCGTCTTATTACGCACGCAATACGCCGAAGACCCGGCATTCCGCGATGTAGGAACGGTGTTCACGGTACACAACATTGGTTATCAAGGCCTGTTTCCACCTGAGATCTTGCCTCTCCTCATGCTCCCATGGGACTTGTTCACCATCAGCAAAATGGAATATTTCGGCAACGTAAATTTCCTGAAGGGCGCGCTCGTATATTCGGACATGATCACCACGGTCAGTCGGAAATACGCTCAGGAAATTCAGACCACGGAATTCGGCTTCGGCCTGGAAGGCGTGCTGAAGGACCGATCGCAGAACCTGGTCGGAATCCTCAATGGCGTGGACTACGAGGAGTGGAACCCACAAACCGACAAGTACATCGCCGCCCGCTATTCACCCGAAGACTTGAGTGGTAAGCAGGAGTGCAAGCAGGACTTGCTCGATAGCTTCGGCATGAGCGCCACCGACGCGAGTTGGCCGCTGATCGGTATCGTTTCCCGCTTTGCCGCACAAAAAGGCTTCGATCTTATTGGCCAGATAATCGATCGTCTTGCACTGGAGCAAATTCTGCTGATTGTTCTGGGCAGCGGCGACAAATTGTATGAAGAGATGTTCCTTCGTCTTGCTCGCCGCATTCCGGAGAAGGTTGCGGTCCGAGTGGCCTATGACAACGTGCTCGCCCATAAAATCGAAGCCGGCGCAGACATATTCCTCATGCCCTCCCGCTACGAGCCTAGCGGGTTAAGTCAGTTGTACAGCTTGAAATATGGGACCGTCCCCATCGTGCGCGCGACCGGCGGTCTCGATGACACCATTGATCCCTGGGACGCTCGCAATAAGAAAGGCACGGGGTTCAAATTCCAGGAGTACAGCGGTGACGCCCTGCTGCGGACGATTCACCAGGCGTTGCAGGCGTATCGCGAGCAGGAGTCCTGGCAGAAACTCATGCGTAATGGCATGAGCAAAGATTTCTCCTGGCGAGTTTCCGCTCGCGAATACGTTCGCGCGTACGAGCGCGTTCGCCAGCAACACGCGCAGGGCATCCTGGTGTAGACCGGGTGTGTAGGGCGGATTTCAGGCCCACAGAGGGTTTCCTTCGTGTACCTTTGTGTCCTTCGTGGTTAAGAAGTCTTGAAGTCCTACAATCGACGTCGGAACTCGGGGCAGTATGTCTACCAACCTCAGAACTGTCTTTCATGTTGATATGGACGCTTTCTTCGTCTCCGTCGAAGAACTCTTCGATCCAAACTTGAAAGGCAAGCCCGTCGTCGTGGGAGGTCAGCGCCACGAACGCGGCGTTGTTTCCGCAGCTTCATACGAAGCGCGAAAGTTTGGGGTCCACTCTGCCATGCCGCTTCGTACCGCGGCGAAGCTGTGTCCGCAGGCCATTTTCGTCGAAGGCCATCCTGACCGTTACCGTGAATGTTCCGAGAAAGCTTACGAAGTGCTGACCGGCTTTTCGCCGCAGGTCGAAATGGTCTCGATCGACGAAGCCTATCTCGACATGACCGGGACCGAGCGCCTGCATGGTCCGCCGCTGCTCGCCGCGCACAAACTCCACCAGAAAATGAAAGCCGACACGCAGCTCAATTGCTCGATCGGAATAGGCATCTCGCGGCTGATCGCAAAGGTCTGCTCGGGCAAGGCTAAGCCAAACGGTGTTCTATATGTAGTCCCTGGAAGCGAAGCGAAGTTTCTCGCGCCCCTCGATGTCCGCGAGATTCCGGGTGTAGGCAAAGTCACCGAGCAGAAGCTGAATGCGATCGGAGTCCGCAAAGTCAGCGACTTAACCAGATTCAATGATGCGGAACTTGAAGAACAGTTTGGCAAATGGGGTGTGGCGCTTGCCGGCAAAGCTCGTGGGGAAGATGCGGGCGCCTGGTTCGAAGGCGAAATCGGCGCCGATGAATCCGCAAAGTCAATTTGCCACGAACACACCTACAATCACGACACCGCCGACGTTACCCAGATCGAAGCCACACTGATGCGCCTTTCAGAGATGGTTGGTCGAAGGCTTCGCGAAAACCATCTGCGCGCCCGCACCATTCAGCTCAAGCTCCGCTATAAAGATTTCACTACCATCACGCGAGCTCACTCGCTCGAAGCTCCCACCCAACTCGATAATGAAATCTTCCGCGAGGTCCATCGGCTTTTCCATGGGAACTGGCGCCACGGCGCAGAGGTTCGATTGCTCGGGGTGCAAGCCTCATCTTTCGGCGCCGGCAATTCTCAAATGGACTTCCTGCAAGACACAGCGCGCGAAAAATGGGAGCACGTTCTCTCCGCAGCCGATCGCGTGCGCGATAAATTTGGCGAAGGCAGCATTACTCTCGGAACCGGAATGAAGGGCGGCTTCCGCGAGCGCACGCATGAAAATCCCGCGGCGCTGCCGGGGAAATCGAAGCCAACGGAACAGTAGCGCTATGGTAGGTGATCGACGTAACACACGTTGGATTTATTTTGTGCAGGCAAATCACTCGGCGGCATTCTCCACGGCACAGTATTAAAATCGAAGAAACTGTCAGTCGGGTCATCCATGCCCAACTGCGCCGCGTCGCGCTTAGTAAGCGGCGAAAGGCCGAACCGCTTCTCGATCAATTTAAGAATCGCGGTGTAATCGCGCACTTGATGGGAAACGAAATTTCTCTTCGCGTAGGGCGAGACCACTATCAGCGGCACGCGATATCCGGTGTAGTTGAAATCGCAAGTCGGTCCAGCGCTCGGATTTTGGTAGCACGGATCATTCGAGAACAGATCCAGAGGATGGACGCCATCGGGGTTCACGCTCGGCTGGGGTGAAACGTGGTCATAGAAGCCACCGAACTCGTCCCAGGTCAGGATAAAGGCGGAACTTGACCAACTAGTGCTGCTCATCAAATTACTGATCAAACCTTGAACGTAAGCTGCGCCTGACTGAAGACTGCAGCATGGCCTCTGGCCAGCTGGTGGATCGTCGTCGGTCGGGTGCTCATCGAGCGACGCTTCGGAAGCAGGCTCGATCTGCGCCACTTGGGGCAAGGTGTTGTTTTGCAAGTCGGTTGCGAACTGTTTTATTGAAACGATGTTATTCGCGTACGCACTCGGATTGCTGCGAATTGTGCTTGCGAAGGCGAAGTCGTGAAGATAACTGCGTCCCAGAAGGCAAACGGTATCGGTGTCGGCGCAAGGTCCTCCCTGAGGATTCACATAAATCCTCCACGAAATCCCGGCCTTCTGAAGCGCTTCGAAGATCGTTGTGGCCGGTATAAGTGGCTGATCGGCCGTGTTTGTACCTCGCGGATATGCGTAGCCGTGCGACGTGCCTGCTATCAAATATTCGCGATTCGGCGGTGTGCGGCTCATCACCGGAGAAAACCAGCGATCGGAGGTTGAGAATGCAGTTGCCAGCGCATAGTAATAGTTGAGGTCACCGCCGTCGTAGTAGCCCATCGCCCGTATTCCGTCCGTGTCGTATAACGCCGCATGCGTGGAAGGGACCGTGTTCGTAGTGTGTTGACGTGCGTCATTGGCAGCAGCATCGACGAAGCCATTCATCGCAGCAGTAGTGCTCAACCAGTCGTTTACGTTCCAGTCTCTGTGTGATTCGGCCCAGGAAGGACTGGGATTTTCGACGCACATACTCTGCATGTGGAAGGACTGTACCGGGGGACTCGCGGGGTCTATCTGACAATACAAGTTTGTGCTCGGCGGAATATAGGGAAAGGCCGGGTCGCAGCCGGGAATCGTTGGCGCAAGTCCGGAGTTCGAAGGCGGATTAAATTGAGGCAATCCATCGAAGTCCTGATCAGGGATCCCATTTTCCGCCCAGTATTGGCGCATCGCCCCAAAATATTCATCGAACGATCTGTTTTCCTGCGCCAGGAAAATAATGTGGTCAATACTTTGCAAACTGGCAGCAAACGATGCGGTAACTGTCGCCGGTCCGTTTACGGTGCAGGTTGTCGAATTGGAAGACTTACACCCCGACCAGCCGCTGAAGGTAAATCCCTGGTCTGGTTCTGCGGTCAAAACTACAGCGGCATTAAACGTCGCCTGACAAGTTCCCGAACTCGTGCCGGAGCCCGTTGCGCTGCACTGAATCCCATTGGGCGAGCTGGTTATGGTTCCAGTGCCCCCGCCCGCTGTGTTAACGATAAGTTGACCAGGTACACCTCCAGATCCAATCAATCCGGTGCATCCGGTCAAGGCGGCCACAAAGCCCGCGATGACAACCGGGAGGCAGAGCTTTATCCGATTCTGTCCAGACATATCAATGCTCTGATAAATCAGCAGCTTTGATGAGCACTGGCCTGAACTGGGTTGGTTCTGGATGGACCCTCCAAGGTCTCTAACGGAAAAGTCGGGCCTTCTTTTCTGGGCCTCGATTGTGGTAATTTTTTTCTGAATGGCGCTGCTGGTGAACAAGGCGCGTCAAACTAAGAATTGCATCTAAGTAGCTGGTGACGGCCAAGCCGTCTGAAACTGTGAGATGAAACCAAATCACAATTCTGACAAGCTTCTCATCTTGATTTTCATTATCTTCATTGTTGTTACACTCGGTGTCTCGCCGGCATCCGCACAAACCTGCCTGACGGCCGCCGAGATGGACGCCGCTACTCGTTCTGCCCTGCAGAGCGCAGCGACCCGCTACTTCGATATGATCCAGCGCGGCGATTCGGCTTCTCTCAAGCAGAATGCGATCCCCTCTTTGGCGAGCAACTTCGCCGGAATTGAAGAGACAATCAAAGAGAACCAACCGAATTTGGCCGGCGCCCATGCCACGCCGCGTCCACCGTTTGTTCTAAAGGCCGAAGGCACAGCGCCGCTGCCACGTGCGGAGTTTCTGTGCGGAATATTCAATGCTTCCGGGCCTACCCCGAATGCGGCAGAATTCGTGATCCCGAATTTGCCACCCGGTTCCTACGGCATCGAGATCCTCGACGTTACAACGCCTAAGAGTTCGTACACCGGCTCTTTCGTGTTGCAGCAGACTGGGAGCGACTGGAAGCTCGGTGGTCTGTTTCTTCGGCCGGCACAGGTTGAAGGCCACGACAGCAGTTGGTACTTGAACCAGGCAAATAGCTTTAAATCAAAAGGGCACTCTTTGGCGGCGTGGCTCTACTATCTCGAAGGGAGAGAACTGGCCATCGCTGTGCCTTTCATGGAAACGCAAGCGACCGACAAGCTCTACGAACAAGAATCGAATTACAAAATGGCGGATTTTCCCGGTGGTGATAAGACCGTGGATTTGGTCGCAGCCAATGGAAAGACCTACAAGCTCACGCAGATGTTTCCGCTACAAGTCGGGCAAGACCTGGACGTAATCGTCAAATATCAAACAACGAGCATCGCCGACACCGGACAAACGTTTCAAGACAACATGGCCGTAATGAAGGCACTGGTGACGAAGTATCCGGAACTGCGCGATGCCTTTGGCGGTGTCGTTGCCCGCGGAGTCGAGCCGTCAGGAAAAGACTACGGCACCATGATGCAGATGAAAGACCTGAAATAATCAGAGTCTTCATGGCTCTGCTCTGTGTAACTCCGTGTTCTCTGTGGTGAAGGTTCTTCGCTGAGGCTTCTCAGCGCAAACGAACTCTACCCCGCGACCGCTCCAGCCGGCTCCTCGACGGTCGCTTCCCGCAGGAACTTCGCCGCTTCCTCCGGCGGAGTCGGATTGATGTAAAACCCCGTTCCCCACTCGAATCCGCCTACTTTCGTCAGCTTGGGTACGTACTCGATGTGCCAGTGATAGTGATCGTTGGTGGAATCCTGCGTCGGCGAGCTGTGAATCACCAGATTGTAAGGAGGATCGTCCAGCACCCGATTTGCCTTATTCAGCAGCGTGCGAATCGACTTCGCCAAATTCTGAAACATCCGCGACGATGAATTTTCGAACGCCGATTCGTGCTGCTTGGGAAGAATCCAGGTTTCGAAAGGGAAGCGCGGTGCGTAAGGCGCGATGGTGAGGAAATCGTCGTTTTCTGCCACCGTTCGAATTCCGGCATCCGTTTCCTGTCGTACGATATCGCAAAAGATGCAACGTTCTTTGAAGATGTAGTACTGCTTGGCGCCCTCGATCTCTTCGACGACGTAGATTGGCACAACCGGCAAAGCAATCAGTTGAGAATGTGCGTGCTCAATGGTTGCGCCTGCCGCTTCGCCGTGGTTCTTAAAAATCAAAATGTATTTCAGTCGGCGGTCCTTTTTCAGATCGAGAATGCGGTCGCGAAATGTCCACAACACATCTTCGATCTTCTTCGGCGGCAAAGTAGCAAGCGTGGCGCTATGCTCGTTCGCTTCGATTACGACTTCATGCGCGCCGACGCCGTTCATCTTGTCGAACATCCCCTCGGCCTGGCGATCGAGATTTCCTTCGATTTGAAGCGCGGGGAATTTGTTTGGTACCACGCGTACCGTCCATCCCGGGGTGTCCCGCTGGGCCTGCGCTCCATTTTGACTGGGTCGATAAGCTTGGATTTCCGGCGGAGTTTTCGATTCGTTACCGTAACAAAAAGGGCAAAAGCCGCCCCTCATTCTTACTGAATCGCGGGCGAAGTCCGTTGGGCGTTTCGCGCGGTCGGTGGAAATGATGACCCAGCGGCCGACGATGGGGTCTTTTCTGAGTTCGGGCAAGTAATCGTTTCCTCCACCCGCTGCCAACCGGGTGTTTTCATTCTACGATGAGAGCGCGGCATTCTGAAATAGTTCGAAGGTAGGAACTTCACGAAGTGATGAGGCTGCCCCACCCTTTCGCCCGACTTTGGCGAAGGGTGGGTTCGCATTTCCGTTATTCAAAGAAAAGGGTGGCCCATTCAAGCCTGATGTTGGCTTGAGTGGGAGTGTGTTCTCGTAGTACACCGTAACAATATCGAACCTCCACTGTGGAGTCGTGGGGAATTGTCTCCGAGGCAGCGTACGAAGGTAGTAGCGAATCATCACACGAAGGTCTCGCCGTTTCTTGCGATCGACTGCTGCTTCGGCAGGTTTGATGTCGCGCGTGGTGCGGGTTTTCACTTCGATGAAGCAGAGCACGTCTTTGTCCCAGCCGATCACATCGATTTCTCCGTGATGCCGCGAAGTCCGAAAATTCCTCGCGACGATGACGTAGCCCTTCGTGCGAAGAAAAAAGTACGCATCCTCCTCGCCGCACCGTCCGATGAGCAGATGAGCACTCACTTTGATCCGCGCGGACTTGGGTGTCAGATGGTCCAGCGCCCGAAGAAGTCTTTGCGTGATGCGTGCCGAGAGCATAAAGCAAAACCTTCACCACAGAGAACACAGGGTTAAACAGAGGAACGCCACAGAGGAGCTCACCTCTGTGGATTTGCTCTGTGTAACACTGTGTTCACTGTGGTAGAAGCTTTTTGCCATCCATATCCATCAACCATCCTCCTGATCCCATCCTTCAAATGCTCGACATGGAAATTGATCAGCAGCCCAACCTGTCTTCCACTCAATCGCATATAAGAAAGCAACTGTGATTTGTGAACCGGATTGATCGCGTCAACACACTTGATTTCAACGATGACACAGTCTGCGACGATCAAATCAATAGCCAAGGTCGATCTTTTCGCGGTCGTAAACAACTGGCAAACCGACTTCACTCGCGACCTTGAACCCTTGCTTGCGAAGTTCATGTACGAGGCACGCCCGATATGCGCTTTCAAGCAAATCCCGGCCCAAGTGCGGTATGGACTCTCATTGCGGCGCCGATGATCTGCCTAGTAATGTGGTTTACGCGCGGAGTAATTTGCTGAGGAGCTGTAGCCATGCCGCTCCTATATCACACCTCTGTGGCTTTTCTCAGTGATCTCCTTGTGCTCTGTGGTGAATTCTTTGTGTGGGGTGCCAATTTGGGAACTCTGCGCAGAAAAGTAAAAGCTCTACCACAGAGCACACCGAGTTACACAGAGGAACACCACAGAGTCTATGACGTTCTCTGTGGATTTTCTCCGTGTAACCCTGTGTTCTCTGTGGTGAATTCTTTGTGTGGGGTGCCAATTTGGAAACTCTGCGCAGAAAAGTAAAAGCTCTACCACAGAGCACACCGAGTTACACACAGGAACGCCACAGAGTCTATGACGTTCTCTGTGGATTTTCTCCGTGTAATCCTGTGTTCTCTCTGGTGAATTCTTTGTGTGGGGTGCCAATTTGGGAACTTTGCGCAGAAGCCAAAAGCTCTACCACAGAGCACACCGAGTTACACACAGGAACGCCACAGAGTCCATGACGTTCTCTGTGGATTTTCTCCGCGTAACCCTGTGTTCTCTGTGGTGAGGTTTTTGCGGCTGGTGTCCTTCCGAACTTGTCGCAACTGCGGCCTTTTGGCCGAGGGGGAGCTGAAAGCCACGACCCTCATACGTTTTTAAACAGCTCTTCCCGCGGATCCTCCGGATTCAGCTTCGCCAACTCGCGCAGCAATTCCTTCGTCTTTTCGTCACGTGGCATGGGGACCGTGACTTTCACTTCGACGATTTCGTCTCCGCGCACGCCTTCTTTAGTCGCCGATGGCACACCTTTTTCACGCAGACGAAGTTTTTGCCCTGACTGCGTTCCAGGCGGGACTTTTAGGAGAGCACGGCCATCGATGGTGGGAACCTCGATTTTCGATCCCAGCGCGGCTTCGGTCGCGGTAACCGGGACGACGACATGAATGTCATCGCCTTCGCGGTGAAACACCGGATGATCTCCTGCGCGAATAATCACGTACAGATCACCCGGTTGCCCGCCGTGTGTTCCGGCGTTTCCTTTTCCTGCAATGCGAATGCGCTGGCCGTCGCGCGTCCCCGCCTTGATACGCACTTCGAGCGGCTCGGTACGGTTGACTACGCCTTCTCCGTGGCAAACCGGGCAAGGCGAAACATTTTTACCGCTGCCGTGACAGCGCGGGCAAGTCACGTTGAACTTCATTCGGTTCGCGCTCTGCTCAATCGTCCCTTTGCCCTTGCACTGCGGACAGACCCCCGGTTGCTCAATCACTCCATTGCCGTGACAATTACCACAAACATCCTGCCGCGTGATATTCAGCCGCATCACGCCGCCGCGAATCGCCGTCCAGAAGGGAACGTTGACCTGATATTCGAGATCGGTGCCCGGCTCTGGCCCCTCTGGCGCGACTCCTACACCGCCGCGGCCGCCGCCGAAAATTCCTGAAAAAATGTCGCGGAATCCGCCGCTGCCGCCGGTTGAAGTCGTGCGACCACCTCGCGCGCCTTCGAACATGTCGCCGAAATCAAATCCGCTGAAGTCGAAGGGAACGCCTTGACCCTGTCCCGCTCCGCTCTGCCCGCCGGGGAATCCTCCGAACCCGCCTGCTCCGGTGGGCCCGCCGCGCGCGTAGGCTTCAGCCGCCGCAGGATCGATGTTGTCGGAATAAAAGCCAAGCTGGTCGTAAATCTTGCGCTTCTTGGGATCGCTGAGAACGTCATTCGCTTCCGAGAGCGCCTTGAACTTTTCTTCCGCCGATTTGTCTCCGGGATTGACGTCGGGATGATACTTGCGCGCAAGCTTGCGAAACGCCTTCCGGATCTCATCTTCCGAGGCGGATTTTTTTACGCCCAGCGTTTCGTAATAATCTCTTTTGGCAGTGGGAGGCATGAATTAGCAATCAGTCTACATTCTGTCATCCTGAGCGCCGAAGCCATTCGCTCGCGAATGGCTTTCAAGTCGAAGGACCTCGTGTTCGTCTAAAACCAGCAGCAGCGCATCAGGGAATTCGCCCCGCGCTGCCGTTTTCGAAATGTCTTGCCGGGCCATTCCTAGCAGAATCATCATCGGGGTCCTTCGACTCCGCTAAACTTCGCTGCGCGAAGTTCCGGCTCCGCTCAGGATGACATTCATATATTTACGACGATAGCGTAGTCTCACTCCCCAACGTTGCTGAACTTCCAAGCTTCTCCGCATCCACGTAAACGCGAATGCGATGCACTCCCTGAGCCGTAGGCGCGAAGACGTACCAGCGTCTTTCCTGTTCTACGAATGCTAAAAAATAATCTTGATCTTTAACTTTAAATTGCAATTGATTTGCCCCTTTACCCCCCTCGGGCCCGGAGGCCCTCGGGTTTAAATCTTCTCTGTCGTTTTCGGCACGAGTGAACTCGCGCCCTTCCCGTTCGTGCTCTCCCCAAATCTGAATCGGGTGCCCCATCCTTCCCGCGTACTTCGCGGGAGGGTGGGGGTTTTGACTTCCTTTTTCGTTTCATTTCACCCAAAATCAAAATCCCCGCCCTGTCTCGCAACATGCGCGAGACAAGGGCGGGGCACCCATTTGTCTCACACGTTATTTCTTATCCACGTCCACGTACTCGGCATCGATCACGCCTTCGTCTTGCTTCTTTCCAGCCTCGCCGTTGCCGGGCTGCGAACCGCCGGCGCTGCCGCTCGGGCCCGCATCGCCACCCGGAGGCGGGGTCTGCGCCTGCGCCGATTTGTACATCTGCTCGGCCAGCTTGTGAGAAGCCTGCGTCAGAGTCTCCCGCGCGCGGTCCATCTGCGCCTTGTCGTTTGACTCGAGTGCCTTCTTCGCATCGGCCAGCGCGTTCTCGACATCGCCACGGTCGGAGCCGGAAACTTTATCTCCCTGCTCCTTCAGCATCTTCTCGATCTGGTAAACCATCGAGTCGAGCTGGTTCTTGGCTTCAATCGATTCGCGCGCCGCCTTGTCTTCGGCCGCGTGCGCATCAGCGTCTTTGGCCATGCGCTCGACCTCTTCTTTGCTCAGACCCGAAGATGACGTGATCGTGATCTTCTGGTCTTTCTGCGTCGCATTGTCCTTCGCCGTTACGTTGAGAATTCCGTTCGCGTCGATGTCGAACGTCACCTCAATCTGCGGCACGCCGCGTGGTGCCGGAGGAATTCCAGTCAAATGGAATTTCCCCAAAGTCCGGTTCTGCGCAGCCATCGGCCGCTCGCCTTGCAGCACGTGAACTTCAACCGAGGTCTGGCTGTCGGCCGCGGTCGAAAACGTTTCCGTCTTCTTGGTTGGAATCGTCGTGTTGCGCGGAATCATCGGAGTTGAAACTCCGCCCAGCGTCTCAATCGCCAGCGTCAGCGGAGTCACGTCCAGCAAGAGCAGGTCTTTCACCTCGCCCTTGAGCACGCCGCCCTGGATCGCCGCGCCGACTGCGACCACTTCATCCGGGTTCACGCCCTTGTGGCCTTCTTTGCCGAACAACTCTTTCACGATTGCCTGAATGCGCGGCATTCGCGTCTGCCCGCCGACCAGCACGACCTCGTTGATCTTCGAAGCGTCGATGCCCGCATCCTTCATGCACTGCTTCGACGGTCCAACCGACCGTTGCAGAATGTCTTCGACCATGCCTTCGAGCTTCGCGCGCGTCAGCTTCTTCACCAGGTGCTTCGGCCCGCTCGCGTCCGCGGTGATGAACGGCAGGTTGATCTCCGTCTCCATAGTGGTCGAAAGCTCGATCTTGGCGCGCTCAGCTGCGTCACGCAGACGCTGCAGCGCCATTTCGTTTCCTTTACCGCGCAAATCCAAGCCTTCGTCTTTTTTAAATTCGTCGATCAGCCAATCGACGAGTCGTTGATCAATGTTGTCGCCGCCGAGGTGCGTGTCGCCGTTGGTCGCCTTCACCTCGATCACGCCTTCGCCGACTTCGAGCACCGAGATGTCAAATGTCCCGCCGCCGAAGTCGTACACAGCGATCGTCTCGTCCTTACCTTTATCGAGTCCGTAAGCGAGCGCGGCCGCCGTCGGCTCGTTGATGATGCGCTTGACATCGAGCCCGGCAATCTGCCCGGCATCTTTGGTCGCCTGCCGCTGCGCGTCGTTAAAATACGCAGGCACAGTAATGACCGCTTCGGTCACCTTCTCGCCGAGATAGTCTTCCGCCGCCTTCTTCAGCTTTTGCAGAATCATGGCGGAAACTTGTGGCGGGGTGTATTCCTTGCCCTGCGCCACAATCGCCACGTGGTCGCCCGACTTCACGACCTTGTATGGGACCATCTTCATTTCTTCGCTGACTTCGTCGAAGCGTCGTCCCATGAAGCGCTTGATCGAATAAACTGTGTTTTCGGGATTGGTAATCGCCTGCCGCTTGGCCACCTGCCCGACCAGCCGCTCGCCGGTCTTGGTAAACGCCACCACCGACGGGGTAGTGCGGCCGCCTTCTTCGTTGGCAATGACCTTGGGCTCGCCACCCTCCATAACCGCGACGCACGAGTTGGTGGTGCCGAGGTCAATTCCTATAATCTTGGCCATAAATCTTCTCCTTAATTCAGCTTATAAGTGCCGTTCTGCAGCGGCGAGCAATGAGCGGTGAGCCGCGAGCAAGCCAGGTTTTGCCCGCTCAAAGCTCACTACTCATCGCTCACAGCTAAATAAGTGCTTTGGATTCAGCATCTCACCCCATGCGCTCTGGCCTATTATGAGAGTTGAGTGAGATATTGTCAATGTTTTAGATGCTGGAGGGTTGGGGTGGGATGCGAAGACCCGGCCGACCAAAATTGTCGGTCGTCAGTGATACGTGAAGTGAAACACGGAACGCTTTGTGAAGGTGTCGTAGAACAGCTCGTACCCACCTTCGTTTTCCCGATGAATCGAGAAAATGAGTTCTGAGTGACCATCGTTATCGTAATCGCCGGCGTCCACGAGCGAAAGGCCAGCATCGAGGTATGTGACAATTCCTGTGAGGTCCACAACGAACCACGGATCATCAATGTCAAAACCCGCTTCAACATCGCCGCAATCGATGGCCTCTAAATGCATCTCTGCCACAATCCGGCCTTCATCGGATCCATAAGCCTTCATCACCTGGACATCCTCATCTTTGTATGGAAAAGGGTGGAGTTTGGTCTCGTCCTCGCTTGAGCGACACAGTTTCGGAAATTTTGCGCGGAAGCGCTGTCGCAGTCGTGAAACTAGATCCGGCGATGGGCGAATTGGTTTCCATCGCTCGGGATCCCGAAAATATGGACTGGAATTAGCCACAAGAGGTCGATAAACCTTAACCCCATCCAACGGGTTCGGAGCTCTTACCCCTACCGTAGGTATGGGACCTTTGCTTACAATTTCTTGCTGACCAATAGCTGCGTACCAGAGATACTGCTGGGGAGTCTGTCCGATCACATTCCCCAATCGCTTGCCGTCTATGCTTATCGTCCAAGTTACTTCCTGGGGAAATTTGGCTGCGATCTGCTTCAAGCACGCCTGATTCATGCAGTCACTCGGGAAAGCCTCCCATTCCTCTCCGACCTTCTTAAATACAACCCGCACTGCGCGGAAATCGGGCTCGCCCGCATACCAACCAGGATTATCTTCCAGCACCCCGAGAACAGTATCTTGGCTAAACATGGGCCTCAGCGAACATGCGAATAAGGCGATGGCGAAGGTCACTGGCACAAATTTCATTTGCAAATATTAGGGTAGGAGCGGTCGGCGGTCGATATTACGTCGGTGTGAAAGAACAGAAAGATGGCGTGTTGCAGGTTGCCCCCCTTTCGCCCGATTTTGGCGAAGGGTGGGAATTCCGTCGCATTCTGTGTCCCTCACGCCCACCCTGTCGCAAAAAGCGCGACAAGGGTGGGGCAACCCGGTCGAAGGGGTGGGGGCTTTGACTTTCGCCACACTTGTCACGGGAAGGGCACGAGTTCACTCGTGCCGTAAGGCTCCCGCTGAAGACGGCTTTAGCCGCTGAGGGAAATGGCACGTCATCGTAAGAACCTCAGGGGCTAAAGCCCGCTGTCCGTTTCAGCACTCGTCGGCACGGCTAAAGCCGTGCCCTTCCCGTTCGTGCTATCGCCAATCGAAGGCAAGACTGAAAAGCCGGGTGCTCCACTTCTCGCCGGTTTTGCGAGAAGTGGGAGTCTTATAAGTGTCAGCCAGCGGCAATCGTTCGTGGTTCCCACGTTTCGCAAAGGACGCGAAACATGGGGCACCCTCTTCGTTGTTGTAGGTTGCCCCCCTTTAGCCCGATTTTGGCGAAGGGTGAGAATTCCGCTTCATTCTTTGTCCCTCGCGCCCACCCTGCCGCAAAAAGCGCGACAAGGATGGGGTAACGCGGCCGAAGGGGTGGGGCTTTGACTTTCGCCACACTCGTCACGGGAAGGGCACGAGTTCACTCGTGCCGTAAGGCTCCCGCTGAAGACGGCTTTAGCCGCTGAGGGAAACGGCACGTCATCGTAAGAACCTCAGGGGCTAAAGCCCGCTGTCCGTTTCAGCACTTGTCGGCACGGCTAAAGCCGTGCCCTTCCCGTTCGCGCTATCGCCAATCGAAGGCAAGCCTGAAACGGAGGAAGCCGCACTCGCCGGGCGGCCCTCGATAAGAGCGAAGGCGTTGTCAAGACATAGTTGTCCTGGCGGTGCGTAGCACCGGGTGAGTTTGCCAGAACGGTTGAGGACCAAGACCCTGGAAAATCTCACGCGGAATCACTTCTCGGTGGACTCGTCGTTCCACCAACCATCGATTCGGCCTCGAACTGCGACCATGATTCTTCTATGCGAACATCCCGCACTCATCACGGGATGCGAGAGCGCCCAATCAACTTAACGGTC
>DATEHP010000306.1:0-13342 GCA_035279505.1 Candidatus Sulfotelmatobacter sp.
GTCATCTGGTGAGCCCAACTGACCGCGTCGTTAAACGACCGGTTCACGAAGGGTAAAGACAGGTTGAGCTTTTTCGCGTGTCTGGCTACGACGTCCCACTCTCCCGCCTCGCGCGATACCATCAGTTCGTAAATAGGCGACAGGGCAGTGGGCTTCCCAGTTTTCATTCCCAGCAGCTCGGTTCTGGTTTCGTCATCGAATGCGAGACCTTCGATCACGATGCCCATCGGGACTTCCAGGATCGCGTCCATCAGCGAGAACATCCCGATCAGGAACAGGTCGCATGAACCGTGATTTACCTTGGGCGCAATGAGTTCGCAAAAGCGTGCCCGCACCAACGACGCAAGCACCAGGTCGGAACATTTTTCCTGTCCCATCATCAGGGTGGTCGCCATCCGTATCCAGCGGACCAGTTCCCTCAATCCCAGCAGGGTGATGCCGTGGCGCACCGAGTGCACCGTATTCGACACTCCCACCAACGGCGAGTTCAGGTAGCGCAGCAGCCGGTAGCACAATGATGCATCCTGCTTGATCAGTTCTTCGACCGTGGCCACGTCTATGTCCGGCGCCGAGATGGTTTTCAGGAGCCGCAACTGGCTGGCTTGGTTAGCGGGAATGTGGCGAGCCCGCATCCGCTCGGGATGCCGGAAAAAGTAGCCCTGAAACAACGTGAACCCGTCTTTTTGTGCCGCAAGAAACTGCAGTCGGGTCTCGACCTTCTGGGCGATCATAATGCAGTTGGCCCCATGCTTCGCGACGAGGGCAGCGCAGTCCTGTTCCGCGACTCTTCTGATGTCTATCTTCAAATAGTTGGCAAATGGGATCAGCTTCTCCCGTGCATCGCCCGGCACAAAGTTGTCGAGAGCGATTTCGTAGCCTCCCATTCGGAGTTGCTGGCAGGCTGCGACTACCCGTTCATCGACGGGTACATTCTCCTGGATCTCGACCACCGCCTTTTCCG
This sequence comes from Candidatus Sulfotelmatobacter sp., assembly GCA_035279505.1. Classification (GTDB taxonomy): domain Bacteria; phylum Acidobacteriota; class Terriglobia; order Terriglobales; family Acidobacteriaceae; genus Sulfotelmatobacter. Next base: position 962 of record DATEHP010000306.1, read on the forward strand.
CGGGCAGCAGCAGAAAGAAACCTTCCAGCAACATGTCGTGCGAGCAATTGATGAATGCGCGGCGTCCATCGCACACCGCATCCAGTCCCATCACGTTCAGAGTGTCGATGATGCTGCGAGTGCCTCCTTCCAAGTCGGCGTTGAATCGGTCTTCCTGGAGGCTCTCGCGGAACAGCAGTTCATATCCCAGCACCTTTTCATCTTTGCTCAGAATAGGCTGCCGCGCCAGACAGGAGCTGGGCTTCTCGGAGAGAGCGGTTTTGACGGCGGTATTCATGGTCTCTGTGTTCCATCGGCAGGTACGGCAGAAATCTTAAGTGCGCACAATTGTCGCGGGCTGCCTTTTGGCGCGATCAGGATCTCACCAGCCGCTTTCTTCCCCTGCTACAATCGTCTGCTTTCGGAACCTTCCAATGAAAAGTCTTTTGTCTTCCCTCCTGCTTGTATCCACCTGCCTCGCCCAGAGCACTCCCTCGGCCAAACAAAAGGTTCTCTGGCAGAAACTGGAATCGAAGATCGAACAGGTCGACCAGAACCTCGATGGCGTCATGGGAATCGCAATCGAGGACTTGACCACGGGTGATCACTACTTCCTGCGCGAAGACGAGGTCTTCGCCCAGGCCAGCTCGATCAAGATCACGGTGCTTGCCAACCTCTATCTCCAAGCGCAACAGGGCAAACTCAAGCTCACCGATCTTTACACCGTGCAATCTTCCGATCTGGTTCCCGACAGCGACATCATGAACGGCCTCACACCTGGCGTCACGCGTATCACGCTGCGCGATCTCGCCACTATGATGGTCGCCGTCAGTGACAACTCCGCCACCAATGTCCTGATCGATCGCGTTGGCATGCAGAACGTCAATACCATGCTCGATTCACTCGGCCTGTCGCACACCCGCCTCCGCCGCAAAATGATGGATCTGGAAGCCGCCAAGCAGGGCCGCGAAAATATCTCGACCCCGCGCGAAATGATGACGCTGCTCGACGCCATCTATCACGGCAAGCTGCTGAGCAAAGAGTCGACCGAGGACTTCTTCAAGATGCTCAGCACGAATAAGCAGTCATTCATCCCGCGGGACCTCCCGCCTGACCTCAAGGTCGCCAATAAACCAGGCGAACTGGAAGCCGTGCGCAACGATTCCGGCATCGTCTTCGTCGAAGGACGCCCTTACGTGATCTGCGTGATGACAGGGTTCCTGCGCAACGAACGCGAGGGCGAAGAAGCGATCACACGGGTCTCGCTCGAAACCTGGCGCATGTTCGACCGCCTGAGCCGTGCAACAGAATACGGCCGTGTAGTCTCTCCCGGAAACGGCACGCGCTAAGCCCTTGTCATCTTGAGCGCGCGGGTTCTTGCGCGCGAAAGGATCTATGCAAAGTGTTCGAAGCAATATTCGCGCTGACGGCGAGCAAGCCCGCTAACTCGTGCCCGCACTCTTCCTCGACACTAACTGCTGGCGCATGAAGATCAATGCCGCCTTGGCCTCCATCGGCTGCGAGAAGAAATATCCTTGTCCATACTCGCACCCCAACTCGAGTAACCGCTCCAGTTGCCGCACCGTCTCGATGCCTTCAGCGATTACCTTCAGGTTCATCTTGTGCGCCAGCAGAATGATCAGCTCCACAATATCCGAGGCGCTGCGGTCGGTCTGCATCTCCCGAATCAGCGACCGGTCGATCTTCAGCGCATCGACGGGAAACTGCGCCAGCCCAACCAGCGAAGTCGATCCCGTGCCGAAATTATCCAGCACCGTGCCGATCCCGAAGTGTTTCAGATGTGACAGCACGGTCACCGTCAGCTTGGGATCGGCCGACGCGATCTTCTCCGTCATCTCCAGTTGCAGGCGTGAGGGATCGACGCCCGTCTGCTGCAGCGCATCCTGAATATCATTGGCCAGCCGCGCATCGGCAAATTGCCGCGCTGAAACGTTCACCGTAACGTTCATTGGTGATCCGGATCGGTCGTTGACCTCCCACTCGCGTAGTTGCCGGCACGCCTGCACCATTAACCAATGCCCGATCGACACCAGAATGCCCGTGTCTTCCGCCGCGTCGATGAAGCGGTAGGGCGAGATCAATCCTTGTGTGGGATGCTCCCAGCGCAGCAGTGCCTCAAAGCTCATGATCCGACGCGTGTCGAGTTGCAGAACCGGCTGGTAATGAATGCGGAACTGCCGCTCCGTCAGCGCCGTGCGCAGGTCGGACTCCAGCTTCAACCTTCCAACAGCCCGTGTGTGCATGGCCTCGTCAAATACTTCGCACCGCGAACCGCCCATCGCCTTCGCCCGGCGCATGGCCACATCTGCATCTTTTAATACATCCTCCGGGCGCGTTTGCAAGGCCGTGGTGAGCGCGATGCCCACGCTGATCGAGGCTCGCACCTCGCGCGATTCGATCGGGAAGGGTGCAGCGACTGCTTCCTGCAGTCGGCGGGCAATGCGAAGTGCGTCGCTCGGATCGCCCACGGTTTCCAGCAGGATCGTGAACTCATCGGCTCCGAGGCGGAACAGTGACGCGTCGCTGGCTGCGGTGTGATCTCGCGCATTCGCATCATCGTGCCGCATCTCCACTGAAAGCCGGCGCGCAATCTCGGTCAGGATGTGATCGCCGGCCTTGGTGCCCATCGCTTCGTTGAAGACCTTGAAGTGATCCACATTCGCCAGCAGCAGGGCATAACTTCGTCCCGTTTCGCGGCGCACCCGCGCGAACGCGCTCTGCAAGCGGTCCATGAACATGCGACGGTTGGGTAATCCGGTCAGCAGGTCGTGAAACAGGTTGTACTCCAGTTGCTGCTCGGCGCGCTTGCGCTCGGTGATGTCGCGGTTCACAATGACCAGTTTGGTTACTTCGCCTTTTTCATCGCGAATCGTGCTGGCTACTGATTCCAGCACGCGCCAGCTTCCGTCTTTGTGCTTGATGCGGTACTCGAGCCGTTTGCCGACTCCGCTCTCGCGCGCTTCCCGCGCAGCTTCCAGAACCCTCATGCGATCGTCGGGATGAATCTGCTCGAACGACGAGGTCTCGCTCAACTCCGACGGAGAGTAGCCGAGCACTCGTTTGTACGCGGGGCTGTTGTACAAGCGCCGTCCCTTGACGTCGACCAGGGCAATCATGTCGGCCGCGTTTTCCGTGACGGCCTGAAAGATCTCGTCTTTTTTACGCAGTTCGCGGTTGGCCTTGAAGATCCGCAATTGCTCGACGATGACCAGGACAGTCAGCGCTCCCAGCGCGATCCAAACCCATAGGTGCATCGATAGCACTCCTGAGAAGAGCTATCGGCAGAAGTGTGAGCGGGATTGAATGCAGTATGGAAGATGAAATGCCGGAAGGCGGAGTGTTTCAAGGGATGAATCAGTTGCGGCGTTCGGAAGAATTTCTCAGACTGCGGGAAATTTCCAGATTGTTTTTTCAGTGAATTCGCGAAATGAGGTAGAAACCTCCTCGCCCGGGTACCCTCCCCCCTCCCGGTCTATTGCAATCATCGAGTTAGCGGAGAATCTCGAAGTAATCTATGGGGCTCAATGACTTAGGGGTAAAATCTTGAGCCGCAGGGACTTAGGTCCTCTTGGGCGATTCGTGTTTCTACCGCTTTCGCCTTGGCTATGCTCTGCTCTCACGAGGTCGAGCGCAAGGATGAGGATCACATCGCGGCGTGATTCTGCGCGGGTGTTCCAAAAACTCCTGCTGTCCGGCACCCGCCCTTGCACAGAACGCAAGGACGGGGCACCCACAGTTTGGGTTGCGGCAGCGAAGATCAAAAGACCGGGCCGCCCGCCCGCAGAGACCCACCCTCCCGCAAAAAGCGCGGGAAGGGTGGGGAAACCCCCAAATTGGGAATTCGATGGGAAAGGTCGGACCCGCCCCCGCGACTGACAGACAAAGGCACTATCTACCGTGAAAAGTATCCTGTCTTGGTGCGCACCTTGAGTCCATCCTGCTTGGGGCGGATGATGATCTTGCGGAAAGAGTCGTCTTTGATGGGATTGGTCGGGTAGTAAGCCAGTTCGTAGGAGCTGCGCAACTCATCGCCGATTTGACGAAAATATGTGTGCGGGTCGACGACCTCCGCGTCAAAGACCGTGCCGCCGGTTTCCTTTGCGAGACGATCCATCACCCGGATCCCGTATTTATTGCGGGCCGTGAAATTGCCGTGCGCTTTCTGCGTATAGCGGATGGGGAACAATACGACGTTCGCGCTCTGCGCGGTTTCGATCGCCGTCATCATGTCGTGAGAGCTGGAGTTGTCTTCGCCGTCGCTGAAGATCAGAAGGGCCCGGCGTCCTTTCTCATGGGCGAGTTTTTCGGTCACCGAGTAGAAGATGGAATCGTAGAATGCCGTGCCCAAGTCACGCGACTCTTTCGGACCGAGTTCCGGGAAATGTTTTTCGTCGTGCTCGAAGCGAGTGAGTCCATCCAGAATTTCGGCGCTCGACTGGGTGAAATCGCTCACCAGGCGCAGATGGTTGCCGAAGCACAACATGAAGGCACGATCTTTGGGTCCGAGGACATCCTGCAGGAAAACTTCCAGGTCATGCTTATGCTGCTTGGAGTAATGCTCCTGACTGCCGCTGGCGTCGACAATTAATCCGAGAGTGAGGGGCACATCGGAGCTTCGGGAAAAGAACGCAATTTTCTGAGGAACCGCGTCTTCAAGAACCTCAAAATCGTCCTTGGTCAGGTTGTCGACCAGCGCCCCGCGAGAATCCCGCACCGAAAACGACACGTTGACGAGGTCGACCTTGACACGGATGGGCTCTTGCGAAAAACAGGTGACGGCGGCAAGCAGGGTAAGCAGAGCAGGACGTCGCATAGCGATATAGGGTAAGGCATTACTTCAGACGTGAGGGAATGAAATTGGTCACCCGTTTCGGGTCTCAACTCACCTATAGGGGAAGGGATTGGCTCAGCATGCTTGCGGGAGATTGTTGGAATCGACGGCCTGGCAGGGATTGCGGGTGCTGAGACCTTGTCACCCTCAGCGGCGACGAAGGCACCGTGAGGGATCGTACAACGGCAACGAGCTTTGATGTGGTGGATGGAGATGCCCAATGCGCATAGAGGCTGCGGGATCTTGGCCACCACACTGCCGCCTTGCGCGCTTCGTACGGTCCATCGGAGGGCTATCGCCCTCTTCGGGATGACAGCGCGGAAGTATGACATCGCGAACTCTGCTGCAAGAGCTTTTCGCAAGTGAGACAGAGCAACGGAATTCTCACACCAGCTTCATCGCCTCCGGATCCCACTTCACCACCATCCCGTGCTCGATACTCAGATTGCTGAGCAACGCGGCTCCGGCGGCTCGATATCCAAACACCGCATCTTCGACAACAGGGTGGCGTGAGCGAACTGCGCTGAAGAAATTGGTGAAGTGGTCGAAGCTGTCGCGGTACCCCTCGGGAGCGACATACTTCTCGGTTGCGACAGCGGGTGGCCCGGAAGGATGCGACGCGGGATAGCGCTCGTGATAAGCGTCGCGAATCCGTTTCTGCATGGCCTCGGTATAGGTCCCGATCATAAGGCCAGGTTCCTTTTCGCGAGGAGTGCGGCTCACGCTGACCGAGTTGGAGGCAATCTCCAGCGTGCCTTCGGAACCGGTGAAGACCAGGCCTTCGCTCTCCTCGCCGCCGTCGACAAAATTGACGCGCAGGCTGAGGTTGAATCCTTGCGGATAGTCGAACAGTCCCAGCAGCACGTCGTTGGCGTCGCGGCCATCCTTCCAGAAGCGCAGCCCGCCGGTGGCCATGGCGCGCGTGGGGCCGTTGCTGCCGGTGATGAAGTGGGTTCCGCTGAACAGGTGCACGAAGAGATCTCCCGCGACTCCGGTGCCATAAGCTTTCCATTTTCGCCACTGGAAGAAATGCTCGGAGTTGAAGGGAACTCTTGGGGCGGTGCCGAGGAAGCGGTCCCAATCGCAAGTTTCGGGCGAAGCATCAATAGGGACCGTGTAGTTCCACGCGCCCATGGATGAGTTGCGGTCCCAGTGTGCACTGACCATGTTGAGCTGGCCAATGGTTCCGGAAGCGAGCAGCTCTTTGGTCTTGGCATAAATAATGGAGCTGACTCGCTGGCTTCCGATCTGCAGGATGCGGTTGGTCGAGTGAGCTGCCTCGATCATCTCGGGCCCTTCGGAATGGGCGTGGATCATCGGCTTCTCGCAGTAGACGTCCTTGCCGGCTTTCATGGCATCGACGGCAATCTGCTTGTGCCAATGATCGGGCGTGCCGATGATGACCGCGTCCACATCTTTGCGTGCCAGGATTTCCTTGTAGTCGCGCGTGGTGAAGATGTCATTGCCCCAGAGTTCCTTGCTGTGCTCGAGACGGCCGTTGTAACAATCGGCCACGGCAACGAGTTTGACGCCGGGGACCTGTATGGCTGTTCGCGTGTCTCCCTGGCCCTGAATGCCTGCTCCGATCAGGGCGAGCTGGATGTGATCGTTGGCGGCGAACGTCGGTGGGGGATCCAGCGGCAGTACTCTTAAGGCGTGCGTCTTGACTCCGAATGCGGTGGCGGCAGTAGCCGTGCCTGCGACTTTCAGAAAGTTTCTTCGATTCAGCATAAGCACATTTCTCCGGCGTGGAAGTGGACGTGCGCCTCCACACAATATTCTTCTTTGCGAGATTTGTCTTGGAGAGAATCGTACGGAGCAAATCCTCAACCACGAAGGACACGAAGGTTCACGAAGGAAATCTCAGGTGTTCCTTTGTGAACCCTCGTGTCCTTCGTGGTGAATGCTCTTCTTGCTCGCGACAGGGAAGCCGCCAAAGATCCATAATGTCTGGATGACGGTTCGCCGACTGAAGACCTTTACCGGTGCGCAGGGGTACGTCTACCAGTACTACTTCGTAGGCAAGCGCGCGGCCTTGCCCGACGATCCCGAAGCGCCCGCTACAGAGTTCATTTTTGATGTGACGTCTGACCGCAAGCTGACATACTCCGTCAGCGTTTTTTTGCCGCAAGGCCCATTGGCGGAGTGGAGCCAGAATCATGGCCGCGCCTTGAACGACGCCGAACAATACGCCGCCGTCAAGCTGCGCCTCTTCCGCGCCTTCGATGAGTTGGAGGACGTGAGGGCCGACGGACGCCGTTTGCGCATCGGATATGCATTACTCGAAGAAGCGTTGTCGAGCCTGGGCGTGGAGTGAAGCGACTTTGATATAACTTCTGGCGGAGCTTTCCATGAAAAATTCGAAATCTTCCCTCATCCTCACATTTCTGCTGTTCTCTTGCGTCGCCTGGTCCCAAAGCGCCCGATGGTCCGAGCAAAAAGCCAATGACTGGTACGCTCAGCAGCCGTGGCTGGTCGGGAGCAACTACGTTCCCAAATCCGCCATCAACGAACTGGAGATGTGGCAGCAGGAAACCTTCGATCCGGCCCAGATCGACAAAGAGCTCGGCTGGGCCGAGTCTCTCGGCATGAACACCATGCGCGTCTTCCTGCACGACCTGCTCTGGCAGCAGGACGCCGCTGGTTTTCAGAAGCGTCTCGATCAGTTTCTGACGATTTCTTCACGCCACCATATCCGGCCGCTGCTCGTGCTGTTCGATTCCTGCTGGGATCCTGCGCCGCGCCTGGGCAAGCAGCACGACCCCGTTCCGGGTGTGCATAACTCTGGATGGGTGCAGAGCCCGGGCGCGAAAGCACTCGCCGATCCTGCCCAAGTCCCGCGCTTCAAAGCGTACGTGCAGGGAGTGGTCGGGGCGTTCGCGAAAGATGAACGTATCCTCGGATGGGACGTGTGGAACGAGCCTGACAACTCCGGCGGTGGCGACTACGCCAAGACAGAATTGAAGCCAACGGAAAAGAGAGCTCGCGTGGCCGTCCTGCTGCCGCAGGTTTTTGCCTGGGCCCGCGAGATCAATCCTTCCCAGCCACTCACCAGTGGTGTGTGGGACGGTGACATCTCCAAAGACGAAAATGCACAGCACGAGATCGATCGCATCCAACTCCGCGAGTCTGACGTCATCACCTTCCACAACTACAACTGGCCGGAGTCCTTCAAAGCCGAGATCGCCTGGCTCAGGCAATTCCATCGCCCCATTATCTGTACCGAATTCATGGCCCGCTCCGTGGGCAGTACGTTCGACACGGTCCTGCCCATCGCGAAGGAAGAAAAAGTCGGCGCGATCAACTGGGGATTCGTTGCTGGAAAGACGCAGACGTACTATCCGTGGGAGTCGTGGGATCATCCCTACGTGAAACACCAGCCTCCGGTGTGGTTCCACGAGGTCCTTCATCCGGATGGCGCCCCGTACCGTCAGGCGGAAGCCGACCTGATCCGCAAACTGACAGGGAAGCAATAGGTCATGTGTGGACAGCGGCCTTCGGCTGTCCCGCGAGAGCGAAGCCGAGGGAAGGTTTCCTGCTGGAAAGCTGCCAGGTTACAAGAACGGCACTTCCGCAACCTTTTCTTGAGTGCGCCAGGATTTACAATTCTATTTCTATGAAAAACCTCCTTCTGATAACCCTGCTCCTTGTATTAGCAGCTTGTAGCAAGTCGAACGCCCCGCAGGCTTCGTCGTCGCAGAGTGCCGCTCCGTCCAAGACCCCCGACGCCGTGCAACTCAAATTGCAGGAATACGGCGGAAGCTCGGCCACGAATTGCGGGCGGCTTGATGTCCACGCCCCGGAAGCACAATCGAAGGGAGCTGCCGATTGTGCCCTGCAAGCAAGGAAGGCAAAGCATCCGTTCTATATCAGCTACGACATGCCCGGCATGGTTGTCGGTGTTGCGGGTGACGCGGAGGGCAAACTGTTCACTGCGCGCTCGGAAGGCGGGGGGGTCAGCAGCGGCGCCTGCCCTTCGGAACTGCGTCTGGCTTCCAGTGGACGCGTGACTTGCTTCGCCCCTGGCGACATGGGCTCCATGGGAGCCGGTCACACCGCGATCCCGCAGGGCATGCCCAACCCTCACGCGTTGCCAAAATCGAAATAATCGCCAACTCCAGGAGACTGCGCGAACCACGACGGACATGAACGTTCACGAAGGAAATCTCAAGATTCTTTCGCGTACGTTCCTGCCCTGTGTGTGGTGAATGCTTTCCGCGTTGGTTGCAGAATTCCGAAGCGGAGCCCGATGAACGGCCGGACTCAGTAGTCTCTGCTCTGCCGGTTCCAGTCTGTGATTCTAATCACACATCTAAGTGACCATCTGTGTTGGCCTTAGACCCATCCAGTCGGACAATGGCAGCGTTGTACCGGGGAGTACAGGACCCCGCAGGATTTGGGGTAAACTCAAGAAACTCCGATTTTTCTTGAGCTTCCCGTTCCAGGTTGTTTGAGCCAGGAGTTGCTGAGATCTGGGGACTGAGAACTGAGAACTGCATGTCATTGCTTTGGCTGCGTTTTGCGCTGGGGTGCTATTTCGTGGGCTTGGTCTATGCCTTCGTGGCGCTGACCCGCCCCAGCGATCTATTCAGCCGCATTGCGCTCCACGCCGCCACCATCGGCATGGTGTTTCATTTCGTTTCCTTGACCGAACTCTTCCTCTCCGGGCAGATCGTATGGGCCTCGGTTCATAACAGCGAATCGCTGCTGGCCTTCTTGTCGATGGTTTTCTTCATGGTGATCTACGCGATCTACCAGACCACGTCTCCCGGTGTAGTCGTTTTTCCGGCTGTCTTCTTTCTCACCTTTGTCGCCGCCCTGGACGAGCAACCAGTATTGCTGACCGCTTTCGTCTCGCACAAAGGATGGCTCATTGCCCACATCATGCTGATCTTCACCGGATATGCGGCGTTGCTGGTGAGCTTCGGGGCGAGTCTGCTTTATCTGCTGCAAGAGCGCCGTCTGAAAGCCAAGAAGTCGACGAGCCTGATCGCGTTTCTTCCGGCGCTCGAAGTCATTGATCAGATCGGATATCGCTCCTTGCTGCTGGGCTTTCCGTTCATGACGCTGGGACTGATCACCGGTTCGGTGGTCGCCATCACCGCGCCGAGCATCGGCCGCGTCGATTTTCTCGATCCCAAGATTCTGCTGTCGGTACTGATGTGGGCCGTGTACATGCTGATGGTCTTCACCCGGTGGAACTCGGGATGGCGCGGGCGCCGCGCCGCGTTTCTGGCAACGTTCGCCTTCGTGGCCGCGCTGGCTGCCTGGGCGGCAAACTATTTCTCGGCAATGCACAGGTTCGGGACCTCATGAGATACCAGCTCATCGGATTGAATCATAAGAGCGCGCCGCTCGAAGTCCGGGAGCGGCTGGCGATCCCCGAATCGCGCCTGCCCGATACCTGCCGCGAACTCACCGCCTATCCCGGAATCGAAGAGGGCATGGTGATCTCAACTTGCAATCGGGTGGAGATCATCACGCACACGGTGAACGGTCACGCCGATCTGCGCGGATTCCTGCACGACCACTTCCACCTGGACGCCAGTACGCTTGATGCCCACCTCTACGAATTCCGCGAGAAAGACGCGGTACGACATATCTTCCGTGTCGCTTCGAGTCTGGACTCGATGGTGGTGGGCGAAGCGCAGATTCTGGGCCAGGTAAAAGAAGCCTATGCGACCGCGCGCGCTGTGGGTGCGGTCCGCGGGCAGCTCGACCAGCTCTTCAGCCGCGCGTTCGCCGTCGCCAAGCGCGTGCGCAGCGAGACGGCCGTCGGAACCTCATCGGTGTCCATTGCTTCGGTTGCGGTCGAACTCGCGAAAAAGATTTTCGGATCCCTGCAAGGCAAGCGAGTCTTTATCGTAGGCGCGGGTAAGATGAGCGAGCTCGCCGCCCGCCACCTGATGGCCCACGGTTGCGCCTCGATCTTCGTCGCCAACCGCACCTACGACCGCGCCATCGGCCTGGCGCAGAAGTTCGACGGACAAGCCATCAAGTTTGAAGATCTATACACTACCTGCGACCGCGCCGACATCGTCATTACCTCGACGGGCGCGCCTCACGCCATCTTCCGGCGCGAGCATGGCGAACAGTTCCTCGCCCGCCGCAAAAATCGTCCGATGTTCTTCATCGACATCGCCGTCCCGCGTGACGTCTCGCCCGAGATGGGCAAGCTCGACGGCATTTTCGCCTACGACATCGACGACTTGCAGCAGGCCGTGTCGAGCCATGTCGCCGATCGCCGCAAAGAAGCCGAGCGGGCCGAGACCATCATCGCCGGCGAGGTAGAAAAGTTCGAAGCCCGCATCAGCACGTTGGATGTCGTTCCGACCATCGTTTCACTGCAGGATCATCTGGAAACCATCCGCCAGGCGGAAATCGACCGCGTCCGCGGAAGAATGGGCCAGATGACACCGGAGCAGGAAATGGCGGTTGAAGCCTTGACCCGCGGCATCATCAACAAGGTGATGCACACGCCGATCACCACGCTGAAGACCGCCGCAAAGGAATCGGAAGCCACGACGGTGGTTGACGTGGTGAGGCGGTTGTTTAATCTGCAGGTAAAGCCAAAGGAAAACCCGGCTGAGTCTGCAGACAAGAAAACCCAAGTGGGGACGCGGCAGTGATGCCGACGTCGTGCAATCTTCTCGACTGGAATCACACACCAGCCCTTTGTCATCCTGAGCGGAGTCTGGCGAAGCGCGAAGCGATTCGTCAGACGAAGTCGAAGGATCCCTATCAGTTAGGCATAACCCTCGGCGATGCGAGGGATTTCCGTGTCGTAACCCACTTCTTTGATGAGCACGAGACTCAGCCCCTATCCATCTTTAGCCGCGACGCGACGGCATGTGAAAGCCCGACATGGAAGCGCCGGAACCGCTCAACGAGCGGGGATGAGCCCGGTAGGGACGTCACGCTCGCGCTCTTTACGACAAGACAATGACCACCAACGGCGCCCCCACCAAACTCCGCATCGGCTCCCGCGGTTCCCAACTTGCTCTCTGGCAGGCGAACCACATTTCCGCCCTTCTCCGCGCCTGCGGGCATCACGTCGAAATTGAGATCATCCACACCACCGGCGACAAGATCACCGACGTCGCCCTCGCCAAAGTCGGCACGAAGGGCATGTTCACGAAGGAGATTGAAGAAGCCCTCGCTGCCGGACGCGTCGATCTTGCCGTGCACTCGCTGAAAGATCTCCCCACCGAACTTCCCCCTGGATTCGAAATCGCCGCCATCACCGAGCGACAAGACCCACGCGATGCCTTCTGCTCGCGACACTACTCGAAAGTGGAAGACCTGCCCAAAGGCGCGCGCGTCGGCACCTCCAGCCTGCGCCGCCAGGCGCAACTCAAGGCCATTCGCCCCGATCTCGACATTTATCCGCTGCGCGGCAACGTGGACACCCGCCTGCGAAAACTCGAACAAGGGGAGTACGACGCCGTCATCCTGGCTGCGGCCGGCCTGAAACGCCTCGGGAAGACGGAGTTGATCAAGCAAATCATTCCAGCCGAAATCATGTGTCCTGCCGCTGGACAGGGAGCGCT
>DATEHP010000307.1:0-16103 GCA_035279505.1 Candidatus Sulfotelmatobacter sp.
CTGCAAATCCTCACCCAGGCAATTGACAGCAACCCGGTTCGCGAAACTGTCATCTCTGAATTAGTCCATCATTTGAGTCCGGCGTCGGTGATTGAGCGAGTCGATCCACGCGTCCGGGAACTCGAAACCCTCCCACCCCGCAACTCCGGCCTTCTGTACGGAGACAAGGCCGCAACCACCTTCACCATGAACGGCGTGCAATTCCATTTCGACGCCCTCGAAGGTCAGAAGACCGGAGCCTTCCTCGACCAGCGTGAAAACTATGCCGCGGTCGCTGCCTACGCCCGCGGCGACGCGCTCGACGTCTTTTGCTATCAGGGCGGCTTCGCCTTGCACCTCGCGCCGAAGTGCAAGCAAGTCACTGGCGTTGACAGCTCTCGTCCAGCGCTGGAAGTCGCCGACCAGAACGCAACTCTAAACCAGCAACTTCTGCAGGGAAAAGAGATCGAGTGGATCGAGGCCAACGCCTTCGACCTGCTCAAGGATTACGCCGCGTCCAACCAACAGTACGACGCCGTGGTGCTCGACCCGCCCGCCTTCGCGAAAACCAAGGGGGATCTCGACTCTGCTCTCCACGGCTACAAAGAACTGAACCTCCGCGCCTTGAAGATGCTCCGGCCGGGCGGAGTGCTCGTAACCTGCTCCTGCTCCTATCACGTCAGCCAGTCCACTTTCCTTGAAATGCTGGCCTCGGCCGCCGTTGACGCTCACCGGACCCTGCGCCTTCTTGAGGTTCGAGGACAGGGAAAAGATCATCCAGTTTTACTCAATGTTCCTGAAACTGCCTATCTGAAGTGCGTTATAGGACACGTAACATGATGCAAAATAAGGATATCTATTACTTGACAACAATACGCTCAACTTTTATGCTTCTTTTACGCTAATGAAGCGTCTAAATACTGACCGCAGCCATCAGGCCTTCCAAGGCTAAGCGCCGGTCAAAAAAATCGAAGTTCTGACCAAACACCATGTCTGAAGGAGGATTTAGCCATGACAGTATTGACCCGTTGGGAGCCGTTCCGTGAATTCAGCACGTTGCAGGACCGCATGAACCGCTTGTTCCGTGAGTCCTACAATGATGCTGGCCGGGAGGAATCCCTCACCAACTCGAGCTTTGCCCCTGCTGTGGATGTCTACGAAGACGAGCACCAGGTCACGTTGAAGATCGAAGTGCCCGGAATCGACGAGAAGGACATCGATGTCCGCGTGGAAAACAACACGCTGACCGTCCATGGCGAGCGCAAAATCGAAAAGGAAGAGAAGGAAGAGAACTACCGTCGTGTGGAGCGTCAGTATGGCAGCTTCACCCGCACCTTCACTCTGCCTCAGACCGTAGACACCGAGAAAGTCGCGGCGACCTACGACAAGGGCGTGCTAAAGATAACTCTGCCCAAGAAAGCCGAAGCGAAGCCGAAGCAGATCAAGGTGAACATCAGCTCCGAAAAGCAGATCGAAGCCAAAGGCCCCAGTAAGGCCGCGTAACCGTCTGTGTAGGGACGGACGCCTTCGTCCGTCCCCGCAAAGGCGAAGCCGAGCGGTTTGGCTGCTGCGATCTGTTCTGCAGCATCCGGTTCTATACCATCCGGTTCTGCAGCATCGTGGAAAAGCGTCGCTTCAGCGCCGCGTAAAAAGCCAGACCGTGAAGCGCAGGATTTCAATCGTGCCGTTTGCGAAGCAACACGGGAAGGGCACGATTTCAATCGTGCCGCTTGCGAGGCAACAAACCATGCGGGCTTTAGCCCCTGAGATCCCGGGAGGCGGCAAAGGTGACCGCCTCCCATAATTTTGTAATTGTGAAATTTAGTAACTGAGTAATTTGAAGCCCGCCGAATGCTTTTCCAATTACTCATTTACCAAATTACGGAATTACACACTCGAGGTTTAAATCATGCCCATCCGTTGGGACAAATTCACGGTGAAAGCGCAGGAGGCCGTCCAGCGCGGGAACGAGCTTGCCTCCGAGCACGGCAATCCCGAGCTGCTGCCGATTCACTTGCTCGCCGCCTTACTGGAAGATAAAGAAGGCATCGTTCCGCCGGTGCTCGAGAAGATCGGCATTGGCCCGCAGGCCGTGCTGAGCGAGGTCTATGCCGAAATCGAAAAACTTCCGAAGGTTTCGGGCCAGGCATCCCAAGCAACGCTCGCGAACGAGACCAACAAGCTACTCGAGCAGGCCTTCAAAGAGGCCAGCAACTTCAAAGACGAGTACGTCTCCACCGAACACTTGTTGCTGGCGATCACGCACCTGAAACGCGACAAAGCCCAGCAGATCCTGGCGCAGCACGGCGCAACCTATGACGCAATCCTGAAGGCCCTCACGGTCGTTCGTGGATCGCAGAAGGTCACCGACCAGAATCCCGAAGCAAAGTACCAGGCGCTGGAACGATACGCTCGCGACCTGACCGAACTGGCGCGTCGCGGCAAGCTCGACCCCGTGATTGGACGCGACGAAGAGATCCGGCGCGTCGTGCAGGTGTTGTCCCGTCGAACGAAGAACAATCCCGTGCTGATCGGCGAACCGGGTGTCGGCAAAACCGCCATCGTGGAAGGCCTGGCGCAGCGCATCATATCGGGCGACGTTCCGGAAGTCTTGAAGAACAAGCGTGTAGTCGCGCTCGATCTCGGAGCGATGCTCGCGGGCGCGAAATACCGCGGCGAGTTCGAAGACCGCCTGAAGGCCGTTCTCAAAGAGATCGAGGACTCGCAGGGCCAGGTCGTTCTCTTCATCGACGAATTGCACACGCTGGTTGGAGCGGGTGCGGCGGAAGGCGCCATCGACGCCTCCAACATGCTGAAGCCGGCGCTGGCTCGCGGAGAACTCCGCGCCATCGGCGCGACCACTCTCAACGAATACCGCAAGTACATCGAGAAAGACGCGGCGCTCGAACGCCGCTTCCAGATCGTCTTCGTCGGAGAGCCCAACGTTGAAGACACGATTGCGATTCTTCGCGGCCTGAAAGAGAAGTACGAAGTCCACCATGGCGTTCGCATCAAAGACTCGGCAATCGTCGCGGCAGCGACGCTTTCGCACCGCTACATTTCCGATCGATTTCTGCCGGACAAGGCCATCGATCTAATCGACGAAGCCGGTGCATCGCTGCGCATACAGATCGACTCGCTTCCGACTGACATCGATCAGCTCGAACGCCGCGCCACGCAGCTTGAAATCGAGAAGCAGGCGTTGAAAAAGGAGGACGATCCAAATTCGAAGGAACGTCTCGCGGTCATTGAGAAAGAACTTGCTGAAATCCGGGAGCGGTCCAATACGCTCAAGGCGAACTGGAAGAAGGAAAAAGATCTGATCGCGCGCATTCGGGCGCTGAAGGAAAAGATCGAGCAGCTAAGGGTCGAAGAGCAAGCCCAGTTGCGCAAGGGAAACAATGAGCGCGTGGCTGAAATACGCTATGGACTCATTCCCCAGGCTGAGCAGGAACTCGCCAAGCTCAGCAAGCAAATCGAGAGCCAGGGCAAGCAACGCATGCTGAAAGAAGAAGTCGACGAAGAGGATGTCGCGCGCATCGTTTCCAAGTGGACCGGGATTCCCGTCTCCAAGATGCTCGAGGGCGAGGTCAAGAAACTGGTCACGATGGAAGAGCGCCTGCGCCAGCGAGTCATCGGTCAGGATCCGGCGTTAGAGCGCGTGGCCAACGCAATTCGTCGCTCGCGCGCGGGCTTGAGCGATCCCAAGCGCCCGATCGGTTCGTTCATTTTCCTCGGTCCAACCGGCGTCGGTAAAACTGAACTTGCCCGCGCGCTCGCCGAATTCCTGTTCGACGACGAACGCGCGATGATCCGCATCGACATGTCCGAGTACATGGAGAAGCACTCGGTGGCCCGCCTGATCGGCGCTCCTCCGGGATATGTGGGCTACGAAGAAGGCGGACAGCTTACCGAGCAAGTGCGCCGTCGTCCGTATTCAGTGGTGCTGTTCGACGAAATCGAGAAAGCGCATCCGGATGTGTTTAACGTTCTGTTGCAGATCATGGACGATGGCCGGCTTACGGATGGCAAAGGCCGCGTGGTCGATTTCAAGAACACGATCATCATCATGACGTCAAACATCGGGTCGCACCTTCTGCAGGCCGAAGGCATCCGTTCGGACGCAGAGTTTGCGCTGGCGGCGCAAGAGGTGCAGAACTTGTTGCACTCGCACTTCCGGCCTGAGTTCCTGAACCGCGTGGACGACATCATCGTGTTCCGTCCGCTCGGAAAAGATCAGCTAGTCAAGATCATCGAGTTGCGGCTGGAAGATGTTCGGCGCTTGCTGGCGGATCGCAAGATCTCGCTTGAACTCACCGATGCCGCGAAAGACCTGCTCTTGTCGCAGGGCTACGATCCGAACTTCGGCGCGCGCCCGCTGAAACGCGCTATCCAGAAACTCATTCAGGATCCGCTCGCGCTGAAGATTCTCGACGGAGAAATCCTGCACGGGGACCATGTGGTCGTCGACGCCGACAAGAAAGCCGGTAAGATGACCTTCGAAGTCAGCAAGCGCATCGGGGAGAAAGAACCTGCGAAAGCGAAGCGGTAAGAGAGGCGCCGCGGATTTCGGATCTTCACGGACAAACCAACAAAGCAGTACCTGTACAAATCCGGGTTGATCCGTGGCTAGTGCTTCGCGGAAAACGTATCGATCACGGCGGGCGCTTGCGCGAGGTACCATCCAATGGCGACTCGTAGAGCGATCTGCAATCCGTACCAGAGAACCGGAACGCCGAGCTCTGCCATGGAGATCTTCGGGATGAGCGATGCGGTGCTGATCACGATCAACAGCATCGCACTCCAGCGCGCCCAGTTCTGCAGACGAAATAGTCCCCACGCAACTAACGCGTAAACGCCGCCTCCGAGCAGCATCATATATGGTCCGGCGAGTTCCAGTCCGTACAGGAAATGTCTTCCTGCCATGAGCGAGATTGCGCCGGGCGCCGCGAGTTTTATCGCGCCGATGACCCAGAGATAAGTTGCAACGAGAGCAAACAATGACGCAATCGCCGTTAGGCCTTGCGGACGCTGCATGCGACGAGCGTAGCAAGAACCGGTGACTCCTACAAAATCGTTGTCATTCCGAACCGTTCGCAGTCGCGCGAAACGCGCCGCGAGAACGGTGAGGAATCTGCTTTCCCTTGCTTACGGCAAACAGCAGATTCCTCGCCGGGCCTCGTGACAAAGCTTCTCTTGAGTTTGGATTACGCAGAGCGGCTTACGCCAGATCGAACAGCAGGACTTCGGTGTCTTCCGTGCCTTTGATGGACAACTGCCTCTCGTCGCTGATGGCGGCTCCATCGCCTTGATTGAGTTTCTTGCCGTTGAGTTCGACGGCGCCGCGCGCGACCTGCAGCCAACCGTAGCGACCCGCGTCGAATTCGTGGGCGACTTCTTCTCCGGGCTTCAGCAGCGAGACATACAGCTTCGCATCCTGATTGATCTTGACCGATCCATCGTTGGCATTGCGCGACGCGATCAGGCGAAGCTTGCCGCGCTTTTCGGCCTCCGGAAAAGTCTTCTGCTCGTAACTCGGCGGCAGCGCAGATTTCTCCGGCTGAATCCAGATCTGCAGCAGGTGCACTTTCTCAGTCGTGGAAGGGTTGAATTCGCTGTGGCGAATGCCGCTGCCTGCGGTCATGCGCTGGCTATCGCCGGGAAGGATCACCGATCCGGTTCCGAGGCTGTCCTTGTGTTCGAGTTTGCCTTCAAGCACGTAAGTGATGATTTCCATGTCGCGGTGCGGATGCGTGGGAAATCCGGTGTTGGGCGCTACGTGGTCTTCGTTAATAACGCGCAGGGAGCGGAATCCCATCCACTTGGGATCCCAATAATCGGCGAAGCTGAAAGTGTGTTTGGTATTGAGCCAACCGTGGTTTCCTCCACCACGTTCGGCGCTGGGGCGAATCTGAATCATGGCTTGCTCCGTTCTTCCTGCCAGTAATCAACTGATACTTATTAGATGAGCGAGGGATTCAGGTTGGACCGGAGCGGCGACGTGAAGGGATTTTCTACAGCGGGAACATTGGCTGGCCAGCTTAAAACGAAAGTTTACTGCTTTACCCCCCTTCCCCTGGATCTTTGGAATCACCAACTTGGCGGAATTCACCTGTTAAAATCTTGGCGCTCAATGACTTATGGGCAAAATATTGAGCGGCAAAGACTTAGCTCCGCGACTTTCCTCCGGTCTCAGGCAAGCACGGCGTCGCCGATGCGCAGGATGACAGAAGTGCGATTCGGAGCGCAAGGGCAGATGTCACAAAGCCCCGGCGATTGTCTGTGGAAAAGAGTTAACTCTCTCATAATGATCGACACGGATGGGGGCGATCCAGCTCCCAAAGGCGTCATCCCGACCGTAGCCGCTCTTCCGGCGGAGGGAGGGATCTCGCTCGCATCGGATGTTGATTCCACCTGAGATCCTTCGCTCCGCCTGAAGAACGGCTACGCTCAGGATGACGCCGCTGGAAGAACTCCGGGTACAGGTCGGTGCGAATCCCGCTGTGTGTGGCACACTGAACGGATGTATCGGCTATCATTTGGCGATTTTGAACTCAGCGTTTTTTCGGACGGCACCTATCCGCTGGATGGCGGAGCCTTCTTTGGCGTGATTCCCAAGGTGATGTGGTCGAGGAAGGTTCGGGCCGACGACAAGAACTACGTCACAACCGGACTCAACTCGCTGCTGATTCGTACCGGCAAGCAGACCGTCCTGGTTGAGACCGGGATGGGCAACAAGCTGTCCGATCGCATGAAGAAGTTTTATGGCCAGCCGGCGAAGCTGCTGGAGAATCTCTCAGTCGCGGGTATTGCGCCTGAGGATGTTGATATCGTCATCAACTCGCATCTGCACTTCGATCACTGCGGATGGAACACTGTGCGAGACAAGAACGGAAAGGTCGTGCCTACGTTTCCGCGGGCGAAGTATTACGCGCCAGAGGGTGAATGGCAGTATGCGCGGAAGCCGAGTGAGCGGGATGCGATCAGCTACATTCCGGAGAATTACGATCCGCTGGTCGAGAGTGGGCAGATGACCTTGCTCAAGGGTGGAGAGGAGATTGTACCCGGGATTTCGGTAAAAACGTTTCGAGGGCATACCGCAAGCATGCAGGGAATTATTGTGCGGGCACCCTCAGGGGCTAAGGCCCCAATTCAAGAGATGTCTCACGGCACGGCTGAAGCCGTGCCCTTCCCAAATCGTAGTAGCTCCGAAAATCGCCACTTCTCCCAAAAGCAGGGAGAAGTGGGGCACCCATCGGGTTCTTCTTTCGTTCCGACGGCTTGTTACATTTCTGATCTCATGCCCACTTCGGCGCACATCGATCTGACCTGGGGGATGGGATTTGACCTGTATCCGCTCGACACAATTGAAAGCAAAAAGGAGTATTATGCTCGGGCACTTCCCGAAAAGTGGCTCACGGTTTTTACCCACGATCCACATGTGCCGTGGGCGTACATCGAGCGGGACAGTGCGGGCAAGATGGTCGCCAAGGAGGCTTCATGAAAACATCTCATAAGAAATTCGCGTGGCTAGGTGAAACGGCAATCGTACGGCGGATGCTGGTTCTTTGCCTCGTTCTGGCGCCCTTGTGCGTCGCCACGGCACAACAGGGCAAGAACACATCGGCGAAAGGGTCGGTTACGGGGCGCTACGAAGGAACCGCCAAGAACAGAGCCGAAGAAGTGATCAACGTGACGTTCGATCTGACCGAGAAGGAAGGCGCGATGTCGGGGATGATCCGTTCCTCGCACGGAGATTTCACCGTGACTGGCGGCACTCACCATGGCGAGGATGTAACGCTTGAGTTCGACGCGGGAGGACCGACGGGTACCATTACCCTGAAATTGGCCGCGGACAAGTTGTCGGGGACGTGGAGCGCCGGGGATGATGGCGGCCCGGTCGAGGTAAAGAAAGCGTCGGCACAGGATGAAACGCCGAAGGGTAAGTCGTAGTCCGCTGCAAGTTTCGTCAAGTAAATTTCATGACCCTGCTATAGTGTCCGCGCACGGTGGAATGCTCCAAGCTGGCATGACCGGGCTTTCGGGCCCGGTTTGGCCTCTCTGGGGTTACCCCAGGGAAACGTAAGGATGTACGCTATTCGTCGCTTGAGCTCTAGTGCGCTCTCACGCACGGCCGCTCACGCAGGGTCAGACTCGTTGGAGCATTCCGCCGCCGTTTGTCATGCCGGATTCTTCCCTGATTGAAACGCTGGCTCGCGCGTTGCTGGCCGGCGAACCGACGCCCAATCTCCTGCTCGATCGTTGCTGCCGCACGCTGGGCAGACGCTGGCGCTGGCTTCGGCCGCTCACTGAGCGATATCGCGAAAAATTCGGAACCGAGGCATGGCCCCGCTATCGCGAGGTGGTGCGGTTCCTGCGGCAAGATGTCGGGCTTCGGCGCGCGTGCTGGAAGCACCGCGATGAACTCGCGGTGGCAGAGTGGTTGTTGCCGCCACAACAGATGTTCGCCGGCAGCGGCGGCCGAGTCTGGAGAGTTCCTGCGATTGAATCTGTTGGAGATTTGGCAAAGTGGTTGGGGCTGGATCCGGGCGAACTGCGCTGGTTCGCTGATCTGAAGGCTCTGGGTTACAAACAGCCTGAGCCGCGGCTCCAGCACTATCACTATCGAGTGTTGGCCAAGCGCTTTGACAGTGTTCGGTTGATTGAGGGGCCGAAATCGCGGCTTAAGGATCTGCAACGACAGATTCTACTCTGGATTCTGAGCGAAGTTCCGCCGCACGCGGTGGCGCACGGCTTCGTCAGGGGACGCTCGATCCGAACCTTCGTGGCTCCGCACGTCGGAAAAAGAGTCGTGCTGCGCATGGACTTGCGGAATTTCTTTCCCACGTTCGGCGGAGTTCGCATTCAAAATGTATTTCGCACCTTTGGCTATCCCGAAAGAGTGGCGGATTTGTTGGGCGGCGTGTGCACAAACGCCACGCCGTTAGATGTTTGGGCAGAGATCAAGCCCGACATCGACCTTGCGCGTTTGGCTGAATTGCGACAGCTTTATGCGAGACCGCATCTTCCGCAGGGTGCGCCTACGTCGCCGGCGCTGGCCAATATTTGTTGCTATCGGCTCGATTGCCGGCTCGCCGCGTTATCGGCATCCGCTGGAGCAACCTATACGCGATACGCCGACGACCTCGCTTTTTCCGGGGATCACGACTTCGAAAAGCGGGTAGAACGGTTCAGCGTGAGCGTTGCCGCCATTCTGCAGGGAGAGGGCTTGCAAGTGAATCATCGCAAGACGCGCGTGATGCGGCAAGGCGTGCGCCAGCACCTCGCCGGCCTTGTCACTAACGAAAAAGTGAATATCGTGCGGCGTGACTTTGATCAGTTGAAGGCGGTGCTGACGAACTGCGTCCGCCACGGACCGGAGAGTCAGAATCGTGAGCGGCGCCCGGATTTTCGCTCGCACCTTCAGGGAAAGGTGTCATTCGTTGCAATGATCAATCTGGCAAAGGGAACGCGTCTTCGAAACATCTTTGAGCGGATACGGTGGGAGCCTTAGGGACATCTCGATCCGACCCTAATCTTCCGAAGCTTTCCCAACAGTCGGACATTTCGGCAACAGTTATCTTCGGCATCGCATCTGGTTAAGGCGGCGTGGTGTTCGTATGCATGCGCGCTCGGAGCTTCGAAGTCAGACAGTGGAGGCTGAACCATGAAACGACTTACGGTAGTCAGCGGGATTTGCGCCTCTTTCCTATTGGGTACGGCTATGACGGCGGTGGCACAGGGCCAGGACGAGCACCGCAACGATCGGCAAGATCAGGCGCGGCCGGAAGACCGGCGCAATCAGGAACCGCAGAGCGGAGACCGCAAGAATACGACTCCGCAGAGCGAGCAGCGCCAGAATCAGGAGCCGCAAAGCGGGGATCGTCATCCCCAGAGCCGCGAGAATGACCGGCAGAGGCAGGACCGGCAACAGCAAGACAGGGGACAGCAGGGCCGCCAACAGCAGCCGCGTCAAGATAGAAATGAGCCGGGCCGCGAGGTCAACGGCGGCAGGCAAGATCAGGCGCGGCCGGAAGGTCAGGCCCGAGGCGCAGAGCCAGGCCGGGCGGAGCGGCGCGAAGGAAATCAGCGGCGTATTCCTGACTCAGATTTCCACGCGCACTTTGGACGCGAGCACCACTTCGCGCCCGGACGCATGCAGGTCTACAACGGACAGCCGCAGTTTTATTACGGCGGTTACAACTTTGTACTGATCCAGGCTTGGCCCGAGGACTGGTCGTACGACGCGGACGACTACTACATTGACGAGTTCGACGGTGAATACTGGCTGTTTAATTTGGAGAATCCAGGAGTGCGGCTGGAATTGATGATCGTGGATTGAGCGTCAAAATCATTCACCCTGAAGGACACAAAGGCTCACGAAGGAAATCGGTTCTTCGTGCTCCTTGTGTCCGTCGTGGTGGAAGGGTGTCCGAAGCTGAAGGACGAAGTTATTCTTCCTCTTCCTTAACCTCGCCGCGCTCGGACTTAGCCTTTTCGATGATCTTCTCCTGCAGCTGGCCCGGCACGACGTCGTAATGGTGCATTTCCATGTTGAAGCTGCCGCGGCCTTGCGTCATGGACGTGAGCTCGACTCCATAGGTCAGCATTTCGGACATAGGGACTTCAGCCTTCACAATCGTGTTGCCCGCCTTGTTGTCCATGCCTTGAATGCGTCCACGGCGGCTATTGAGGTCGCCCATGATCGATCCGGCGAAGTCGTCGGGTACGGTGATCTCTACGTGCATGATGGGCTCGAGGATCGTGGGCTTGGCGATCTCCATCGCTTTCTTGAACGCGATGCGGCCGGCCATCTGGAACGACAGGTCGTTCGAATCGACGTCGTGATACGAACCGTCATAGAGAATGACCCTGAAATCGACCACGGGAAATCCAGCGAGATAGCCGCGACCGGCGGCGTCTCTGATGCCCTTTTCGACGGCCGGGATGTAGTTCTTGGGAATCGAGCCGCCGAAGATATCGTTTACGAATTCGAATTCGCCGCCACGCGGCAGCGGTTCCATCTTGATTTTGCAATCGCCGTACTGGCCGTGCCCGCCGGTCTGCTTCTTGTGGCGTCCCTGGACATCAGCCTTGCCGCGAATTGTCTCGCGATACGGCACTTTCGGCGCCTTCAGATTGACTTGGGTGTTGTAGCGTTTTTTCAGTTTCGAAACTGTGACTTCGATGTGCTGCTGGCCGGTGCCTGCGATCAGGAATTCCTTGGTTTGGGGATCGCGGAAAAATCGCAGCATGGCATCTTCTTCCATCAGCTTGTGCAGGCCGGGTCCCAGTTTATCCTCGTCGGCTCGGGACTTGGGTTCGATCGCGAAAGTAATCGCCGGCTCGGGTAGCTTGACGCGTGGATATTGAATCGGCGCGGATTTTTCGCCCAGCGTGTCGCCGGTGAGCGTGTCTTTCAGCTTCGCCACCGCTCCGACATCGCCCGCGTGCAGTTCGTTGATTGGGACCGCAGTCTTTCCCTGCATCACTGAGATGTGCGAGAGCTTCTCTTGCGTACCCTTGCTGAAATTCTGCAGCGTGGCATCGTTCTTCAGGACACCTGAAAAGACTTTAAAGTATGAGATTCTTCCCGCGAATGCGTCAGACACAGTTTTGAAGACATAGATCGAGACTGGCTCTTCGTCGGTCTCATGACGCTTAGGGGCGTCGCCATTTCCACTGGAGGCGACTTCTCCCTGCACCCACTCATGCTCGGAGGGCGCGGGCGTGTAGTCGACGATGAAGTCCATAATCCGGTCGGCCCCGATGTTGCCCAGGCCGGAACTGAAGATCACCGGGAAAATCTTGTCTTCGCGGATGGCGTTGTGCAGCGCAGGGACCAAGTCCTCTTCCCCGAGCGTGCCCGCCTCAAAAAACTTCTCCATCAGCTTGTCGTCGCCCTCGGCGACCAATTCCACAAGGCGCTCATGGGCTGCCTGCGCCTGATCCTTGAGATTGGCGGGGATCTCGGTCTCTTTTCCCTTGCCGTTGCCACCCATCTCATAGGTGTACGCCTTCATGCGGACGAGGTCGATCACACCGGAAAGACTCTTCTCGGCGCCGATCGGCAGTTCGATCGGAATCACATCTCGTCCAAAGGCCGCCGTTAACGACTCCATGACGCGCTCGGCGTTGGCCCGCTCGCGGTCCATGCGGTTGACCACGATCAGTCGCGGCGTCTTGTACTCTTCGCAATAATTCCAAACCCGCTGTGTAACGACCTCCACGCCAGCCACGCCATCGACCACGACGATGGCGGCATCGACCACGGGCAGGTCCATCTTGGCTTCGTGGACGAACATGCTGAAGCCGGGGGTGTCGAGAATGTTGATCTTCGTTCCACCCCACTCGACGACAGCGCTGCCGGTCGAAATCGACATCTGGCGGGCGACTTCCTCGTCGTCGTAGTCGGTGGTGGTCGAGCCATCATCCACTCGGCCCAGGCGCTGGGTGGCCCCAGCGGTGTACAGCATGGCCGATACCAGGGACGTCTTGCCCGCGTGTCCGTGGCCGACCAATGCAACATTACGGATGTTTGCTCCAGAATAGACTTTCAAATTGGGCTCCTCCAGGCAGGCGCGGGAAGGAACGGCCTACGAATGAAGACGGGAATTTAGGACAGGACGTGGCTAGCCCGAGATCACCTGCCAAAACCTAGGATGCTACCACGCGGGAAGCAGACGCCTCAACCGCCCGGGAACACAAGATGGGCGGTCCGGGGCACAAAGGCCACTCGCGGCGCGGCGCAACCTCCTGCCGCGGGGGAGCAACAAACTATGGAGTTTCTTTCACCGCTCCGGGAAGAAACAAAACAGCTAAGAACGGAAAGTTGCGCGGTAGTTAATTCCGTCAAAACGAAGTGAAGGAGGCCGCCTTGTCTGAACCATCGCTTCCGCATCCCGGTCTACGGAACAAGCAGGTCACAGCGTCTGGTATCATCGTCCGCGGCATGTTCGGCGGACAAACCTGCGAAGAGTGGGTCGCGAAGTACGAGCGAAGCCACCAGCACCCGGTCAACCGACTGTGCCATACCTTCGGCATCCCTACGATCCTGATCTCGCTGGCTGTGTTCGCCGCGGGATTCCTCTGGCACGTCCTCTGGTGGTGGGCATTTGCTCTCTTTGTCGTCGGATGGCTGCTGCAGTTCATCGGTCACGCCTTTGAAGGCAAGCCGCCGGAGTTCTTCCACGACTGGCGCTTTCTGTTCGTCGGCGTGCGCTGGTGGTGGGCCAAGATCAACCGCAAACCCTGACCCTCGGAGCGCTCACGAGCCCTTGTCATCCTGACCCGCGTTCTTTGCGGCGAAGGACGCATACTTTCATCGATTTGAAGAGGCACGAGTTCACCCGTGCGCGAGCATCATTGATTGGGAAGGACACGAGTTTACTCGTGCCGCCCAGGCGCGAGAAAGACCGCCGCTTCAGCGGCTGCGGTGCATGTCATTGAGGGAGATGTCTCAGAAGCCTGACCCTTGCGCACCCTCAGTCGCATTGGCCAGCAGTTGCCGAGCGGTTTGACCGATCGGGTGGAGGTTTCGACTCTTGCTCAGAGCATGAAGAGCTGGAAGTGAAGCTCATTTGCCGCGATGCCCTATTCTTCGTGCAACGCCGAGAGCGGTTCGACTCGACTCGATTTACGCGCCGGCAGATAACAGGCTAGGAGTGCCACAGATCCCAGTAGGAGCGGCGCCCCGAAAAGAACAGTGGGATCCGATGCATTCCTAGTCGTCACTTGCCCAACGCTCGAATTCATTGCGGAGAGCATGCGAGAACCTGCCCAGGCACAACCTAGTCCGATGGTCGTACCTATGCCTATTAGCATCATCCCCTGTTTCATCACAGCCCTGACTACATCACCCTTGCCAGCGCCCAGCGCCATTCGGATGCCCATCTCGCGGCGCCGTTGCACAACCGAATAGGCCGTCATCCCTGCCAGACCGACCGAGGCTAGTACCATCCCGAATATTCCGATAATGCCGTATGTCCAGGCAGCCGAGCGCAGGGGAGCGATGAAGTCTGCGATGTGTTCGTTCATACTGCGCGCGTCAAACGGCACCACATTTGCATCGAGAGCCGAGATTTCGCGGCGCAGCAATTCCAGAATGTTACTTCCGGGAGTTGCGCGCACGAGCAAAGTTATTCCCTGCAGTGAGGGGCTAGAAACATCCGCGTTGCGCAAGGGGAAGTAAACTGCGGGACGCTTCCTGTTGATGACT
Source organism: Candidatus Sulfotelmatobacter sp. (assembly GCA_035279505.1). Classification (GTDB taxonomy): domain Bacteria; phylum Acidobacteriota; class Terriglobia; order Terriglobales; family Acidobacteriaceae; genus Sulfotelmatobacter. The sequence goes on from DATEHP010000307.1 coordinate 14,198, forward strand.
AGATCATTTGCAACATCTCCGGCTACTCCGATGACCTCATAGGTTCGCGGTGAACCCTCCGGCACTGCGGGACGGTAGTCCATGGATCCTGGCATTATTTTTGGCGCAAATGCTTCCGCGTTCTCGATCTGAATTCTTCGCCCAAGCGGGTTCTGCCCGGCCCAATACTCGCGTACCAGCTCCTCGCTTACAATCACAGCGGTCGAACCGTTGTTGTCATCCCCGCTGCGAAAGCCGCGGCCCTGCACAATCGGTATCCCACTCGTGTCGAAGTAATCTTTTCCGACGGTATATTTCAGAGCATCGCGTACTTCCTGCGAATTATCTGCTCCAGAGATGGGCTCCGAGAAGCGAAGTCCGGTAATGCCCAGAGAAACCGGTATGGTTTCCGTGAGAGTAGCTGAGCTTACACCCGGCATTGTCTTAACGCGCTCCAGCACCTTATGAAGGAATGATGCGGATTGATCTCCGGAGTAACCGTCGCGTACCGGGTCGAGCGAAACCAGGTATAAACCTCGAGGATTAAAGCCAGCCTGAATCCCTAGCGTAGTCTGGATACCAACCGAGAGTAACCCGAGAATCACAAGCAAAGTCAGCGACCCGGCGACCTGAGCAACCATCAACACGTTCCGCATTGACAGACGCCGGAAGCGAGGCAGCAAAACTCTCCCCCCTTCCTTCAACGCCGGTACAAGATTTTCTTGGGTAAATCGGATCGCGGGTGTGAGCCCGAATCCGAATCCGACACCAGCGGTGACTGCGAGAGTAAGCAACAGCACTCTCCAGTCAGGCCGCAGGTCATAACTTACGGGGATAGGAAACGGCATTCTGAGGTGAGAGTTCAGATCCATCAGCCAGATCGACATTGCGAAACCGAGCGCCCCTGCACCAGCGGCAATAAGCATGCTCTCGGTTCCCAATAAGCGGAGAATACGGCCTCGCCCTGCACCGAGAGCAAGACGAATCGCAATTTCTCTGCGCCTCTTAGTACTACGTGCAAGCATCATGTTGGCCACATTTGCAAAAGCGATCAGCATGACTAGGCCCGCCATAATTAGAAAGAAGGACGTAAAGAAGGGGAGATCCTGTTTGCGAAGTGGGAGAAGCTTGCCTCCTTCAGACAATGTCACGTGCCGCCCTTTTTCCAGATTCGACGGCATACCGTTATCTCGTTCAAGTTGCTTGGCAACTGCGTCGAGTTCAGACTCGGCACGCTCGCTATTCATGCCGGGTTTCAATCGTCCGATTACGTGAAACAGGGCTAGATCGTTACGTTTGAGCGTGTCATTCTCCAACTCGGGAGCCAAATGGCTGTCCACAGTGACTGGTATCCATATATCAGCGACATAGAGCGCAGGAGATGCGCCCAGAAAGTTTTTTGGTCCGATTCCGACAACCGTGCAAGGGCGTCCGTTCACCTGAAGCGTCTTACCAACGACAGCCGCACGTCCTAGCTTTTCCTCCCAGAACCGGTAACTGAGGACAACCTCCGGCGTGGTCCCGGCTTCCTCTTCTGCCGCTCCGAAGAGGCGTCCCATAGCAGGTGCGACACCAAGGGTTGAAAAGTAGGAACCACTGACAAGATGCCCCCAGATTCGCTCCTTGTGCCCGGCAAACGAAAGCGTAAACGGTACCGGAGCGATGTAGGCTGCGGCTGCAACAAATACGTCGCTGCGTTCGCGGTAGCGTTTGAACTCTGGATAAGTGACTGGCAATTCCAGCGCGACTAGTTCATCCGGTTTTGAGATCACTGGCAAGTTACGCAACACAATGCCGTTCATCTCGCTGAATGCGCAGGCAGCAATACAGATGCCCATGCTTAGAGACAGCAGCGCAACCACGGTGTAGCCCGGAGACGCCACGAGAGTTCGTACGGATCGAGTGATATCTCGTCCAAAATCAGCCC
>DATEHP010000308.1:0-14689 GCA_035279505.1 Candidatus Sulfotelmatobacter sp.
CCTCAGGATGACAAGAGCTTTGGTTGGGATGAATTTGCTACATTAATCCGCTATGACATCCGCAAAAATCACTCGTGGTTTCGCCAGCGACAACAATGCCGGGGTTCATCCGGACATCTTGGAAGCAATCGCGCGCGCGAACCAGGGACATGTGGTGGCTTACGGAGACGATCCTTACACGCAGTCAGCGATCGCGAAGTTCCAGGAGCATTTCGGCGACGACATCGACGTTTTCTTTACGTTCAATGGCACGGGTGCGAACGTGCTGGCGCTGCAGGCGCTGAACCGTTCTTACCATGCGGTTTTATGCAGTGACTACGCGCATATCTATACCGACGAGTGTGGTGCTCCGGAGAAACATACGGGGTGCAAGCTGATTCCGCTGCCGCATCGGGATGGCAAGATAACGCTCGACTCCGTCCGGCATGCCTATCACGGGATCGGGGACCAACATCATGTGCAGGCTCGGGTCATCTCAATTACGCAGGCCTCGGAGATGGGCACGGTGTATCAGCCCGAAGAGATTCAGGCACTGGGGCGATTCGCGCATGAGCGTGGGATGTTCCTGCATATGGACGGGGCCCGCATCGCGAATGCGGCGGTGAGCCTGGGGCAAACGCTGCGGCAGGCTACGCGCGATCTGGGTGTGGATGTGCTTTCGTTTGGCGGGACGAAGAACGGCATCATGGGCGGCGAGGCGGTGGTGTTCTTCAACCGCCCGTTCAGTGCTGATTTTCTTTACTTGCGCAAGCAGGGGATGCAACTGGCGTCGAAGATGCGATTCATCGCCGCGCAGTTTGAGGCGCTGCTTACCAATGATCTGTGGAAACGTAGTGCCGAGCATGCCAACTACATGGCGCGAGTCCTCGAAGCCGAGGTGCGAAAGATTCCTCTGGTGCGCGTCGTCTGGAAGGTGGAGTGCAACGGTGTGTTCGCTCAAATCCCGAAACATGCGATTGAGAAGATCAAGGAGAAATACTTCTTCTATCCGTGGATAGAGGAGGACGGCATCGTGCGCTGGATGTGCTCGTTCGATACCACCTACGAAGATGTGCACGAGTTCGTGAAGTACGTGGCGGAGGCGGTACGGTAAGCCGGCTAAAATCTTTCACCACAAAGGGCGCGAAGGTACACGAAGGAAATCGGTTGCGCTGGACCTCGCGGGCTATTGCATTTTGCGCGGGCTTTGACTACATTGGCCCCATTCCAGCCGCAGTGCGCGTCCCCGGCGCTCGGTCCCAGGAGCAAGCATGATCCGGAAGTGGTTCGGCGTTACGGCCCTTATTATTGCAGCATCCAGCCTGTTGAGCTTGTCGAGTTGTGCACACAATCAGCACTTGGTTTCGATCAACATTCAGCCGGGGAACGGGACGTTTTTCTCTGTCGATCCGAACGCGTTTTTTCTATACAAGGCGTACGGCACTTACATACACCCACCCAAAACGGTTGACGTTACAAGCCAGGTGACGTGGCAATCCGACAACCCGCAGGTAGCGCAGTTCACCAGTGCTGGGGTTGTGTCCCCGAATTTGGGCTGTGGTGTCGCGCAAATCTTCGCGACCATGCATGACAGCCCCAATGACATCGTCAGCAATCAAGTGTCGATCACGGTGGATGGCCCTGCGAGCCTCGGATGCCCGACGAGTGGGGCCACGAGCGTTCTGGCAGTGAGCCTGACTAACTCCGGCGATGGTGTGGTTACCAGTGGTCCGCCAGGCATCATTTGCGGAGGCGCTGCAGTCCAATGCACTTGGGCTTTTCAGTCTGGTTCGACGGTATCGCTGACCGCCGCTCCGACCTCCCCTCATAACTTCACCGGGTGGGGTGGTTGTGATGTGCCCTCGGGGATGAGCTGCCTGATGACGATGAATGGAGACCGGGTCGTCTCTGCTTCATTCAACTGATGAGGCGTTATTCTATCTGGTCGAGCAGTTTGCCCAACGTGGGCTTGTGCTTCACCGGTTTCTTCTTCTTCTCGACGACAATCCTCCCTGCCGGTGGTACGCCAACGCGCTCGCGGGCCAGCTCCTTCACCGCGGTGACTGCGCGGAAACGTTTTACCTTTTTCTTTCTTGCCACGTTGAACCCTGTCGTACCTCAGACAATTGGAATTCTAGCTGACGCAGGAACGGCCTGAACCACAGACGTCACGGAGGCACATGCTCCGTTAAATGTGCAATAATTCATGTTTGTCCGAGCGCCCTTGTGCTGGTGCTCCCTCACTATGGAAGAGCGTGACTTTTTTGATGAGCGGCAGGAAAAGAAACCGGCTTCGCTGAATTGCCCGCATTGTCACCAGGCGGCGGAGTATGAAGTGACCTGGGTGGTACGCACCAAGAAACGCCAGCTTGGGGGACGCGCCGATGAACGCGACCGCGCCCGCTTCGCCAAATTCCGTTCCTACATGGTACGGAAAGACGACATGATGGCCTGCAAGAATATGCGCTGCCGCAAGCGGTTTGAGATCTCCGGGCAGTCCACGGTCATCATGGACTAGGGGAACGCACAGGTGTAGTCCCGGACCCCTTCGTCCGGGGTTGCGCGCACTAAGCGCGCAATAGAAACCGCCGAAACTGTACAAGCTGCGGAAATGGATCCTCATCAGTCGCACGCTCGCTTCGCTCGGGTGCGCGGACGAAGGCGTCTGCCCCTACACAGGCTGATAATTAAGGATCCCTGGCAATCCCTTCAGCCCCGCTGGTAGTGCTTCGCGCTGGGCGAAAGCGACCAACTCCTGCTCAACTCCGTCCGGCAGAGGATGGCGCTCATACTCGGCGATCAATTTGTCCACGCGATGGCGCGCCCGCTGCAGGATGTCGGGACTGGGTCCATCTGGAACCGGAAGTCCGCGGTCGATGAGTGCCGAGGGGAAGTGCTGCTCTTTGCGGAAAAGTGTGCGCGTTTCTTTTAGCTTTAAGAAGTCGCCTTGCAAGCCCGCCTGCGCGAACATATCGACCGCCAGGGAAAAGCCCCGGGGCTGAATGCCTTCGATAAGCCGCTGCGCGGAGGCGATCGCTTCGGCATCAATGACGAGCTTTTCTATGCTGTGGCACGCGAGGAAATCCAGCATGCCGGCACCGGAGATCATGTTGATACCCGCGAGTGCTCCGAGCACCGCCGACATCCCGCTTTCCATTTCTACCTGTGCGTCGACGACTCGGCCATCGCCTGCGACGAGGTAGGCGTGAGTTGGCAGGCCGAGATACTTTCCGACTTGCGAGCAGGCCAAGTCGAGCATCGCTGTTTCAATGGCCCCCATCGGGGTCTTGCCGGAGCGCATATCGAAGATAGCGGGCGCGCCTCCCCAGACGATGGGAGCACCGGGCTGGGCGAGTTGATGAATGGTGACGCCACTGATGCACTCGGCGGCGTGCTGCACGACCGAGCCGGCGAGCGTGACTGGAGCGGTCGCACCGGCTAGCGGCATACTGACGATTTCGGCCGGGACTCCGGCGCGCGCGAGATCCACAAGATTCTGCGATGCAAACTCCGACCAGTTGAGGGGCGGGGACGGGCAGACATCGAAGATGGCCCGGGGATTCCGCCGAAGTGTCTCGCGGCCGCCGCTTTCGATGGCGAGCAAATCGATCAGCGTGTGCAGGCTTGAGGCGGAGAATGCTCCCGTGACAACCGGCTTCTCTGAATACCAGAGAACCAGCAGCAGGCGGTACCAGTCCCCGATTTCCGGCGGGATATCGTTGCAGACCATTGCGGTGGACTGCGCTGCGAATTGAGGCAACATCTCGGCAACCTGCACCAGTCGCACCAGATCGGCCGACTTCGCTGGGCGTGGTTGCTGCGTTTCGGGATCGAGAACGTTGAGGCACGACGAGCCGGGATCGAAGTGAACCGTGTCTCCCGTGTAGTGCACGGCCGGTTTCCCCAGGCGGTCGTAGAGGCAGAATCCGCGCGGAACCAGGTCGAGCAGGCGGCGGGCGAGCGCTTCGGGGATGTGCGCGACGCCTTCTTTCACCGTGATGCCAGCGGCTCGCAGCAGGTCTTCGACGTAGGGAGCCACGCGCACGCCGGGGTCTTCGATGAGTTGGAAGGCTTCGCCGAGAATGCGCTCGATCAGCGGCTTGTCGAGGAGTTCGAGTTTGGGTCGCATATGTAGTTCCCGTAGAGATGTAGCTTGCTACATCGCTGCCGACAGTGTTGGTGAATCCGCAGGCCTCAGTGGCGGTGCACGCAGAGACGTTGCAAGCAACGTCTCTACGAAACGGTTTGCAATTTTTGCTGCATTAACTCCTGGGCCAACGTTACGGCGCTCATGGCGTCTTTGGCGTAGCCGTCGGCGCCGATTTCTTCGGCCCAGCGGCGGGTGACAGGGGCTCCTCCAACCATGACTTTCAATCGCGAGCGCAAGCCCTCCTTTTCGAGTGCTTCGACCACACTCTTCTGATTGCGCATCGTCGTGGTTAGCAGGGCGGAGACGCCGACGATATCGGCCTTCAGTTCGCGCGCCTTGGCGGCGAACTTGTCGCTTGCGATATCGACACCCAGGTCGTGGACTTGGAATCCATGCGCCGTCAGCATGGTCCCAACCAGAATCTTTCCAATCTCGTGGATGTCGCCCTTGGTGGTGCCGAGCACGACGACTCCCGCCGTAGGGCGTTCGGTGCCAAGTTTGCGAAGCTCCGGGTCGAGCACGGCCATGGCGGCGCGCATCGCTTCGGCGGACGCCATCATGTCGGGGAGGAACATTTGTCCGCGGGCGAAATGCTCGCCGACGGCGTGCATGCCCAGGACGTAACCGTCGTTAATGGCGTCGATGGGCGCCATGCCATCGGCTAACGCTTGCTGGGCGAGGGTGGAGGCGGTGTCAGGCGCGCCGTCAATGACGCTCTGCCGCATGGCGGAGAGGGTGTGGTCGGGCATAGAAGTACCTTGGCCATGCTGACTTGGGGGAGCGCCCGGAGTCTGTGACTAAGATCACAAAGGGAGGCGCGCCCACGGTATTCCGCCCGCCTGGAGTTTGCTGAGATCAGAGTTCCAGAATCAGCCGTATGGGCCGGGGGTGTCGACGGTGGCGCGTTCATTGACTGTTGGTACGTCGACGCGGCCCGTCTCGATTTCTGCATGGTTTACAACGACAGCACCGGAGATGTTTGGATGAAGGGGACCTTCCATTGGCATGGGACGGATCACGGAATTCCGTCGTCAGGGAGGGATTATTCGCATGCCGATGGCAAGACAATCGGATTGACTTCGGGCAGAGGCTATCTGGAACAGTAAATCGACCCCAATGCTAGGGCGGGTAGTGGCTCAGTTTGACTCCCATTCGTCAGTGGCGTCATCCCGAAGCCCCGCGTTTTTACCAGCGGGGCGAGGGATCTCCCGTGCCACAGGCATGTCTTCGCAGGAGATCCTTCGCTCCGCCTGAAGAACGGCTGCGCTCAGGATGACGCCCCTTACATTTTCAAAATGAGCCACGACTCAAGGGCGGCGATGTTTCCTCCTGCGGGCTCTACTCATTTATACTGACAAGTTTTGCCGTGGCTGACAGACGCCACCGGTGAGGGAGTCATTTTCTTGAAAATCCTGGTTTGCATGAAGCAGGTGCCGCAGAAGGATGCGCCCCTGAAACTCAACGAATCTGGCACCTGGATCCGCGAGGATGTTTCTTACGAGGTCAACGAGCCGGACGCCTATGCGCTCGAAGAAGCGCTGCGGCAGCGCGAGAAGCACAAAGGCGAAGTCGTGGTGATCACGAGCGGTCCGGCGCGGGCCCAGCAGGTGCTGCGCGAGGCGCTGGCGAAGGGCGCGGATCGCGCGATTCATTTGGAAGATGACAAATTCGTCGGGCTCGACGCGTTCAACACGGCGAAAGCCATTGCAGCGGCGATCAAGGACGAACAGTTTGACCTGATCTTCACCGGTCTACAGTCCGATGATTACGGATACGCGCAGACCGGCGTCATTCTGGCGGAGTTACTGGGATGGCCTCACGCGACCATCATCATGCAGATCGAGAAGAGCGAGAGCGGGATTCGCGTGAAGCGGGAACTCGAAGCGGGATATTTCCAGTTTGTCGATATGCCTACGCCGGCGGTGCTGACGATTCAGTCCGGGATAAACAAGCTGCGGTATGCCACGCTGATCGGTATCAAGCAGGCGAAGAACAAGCCGTTGCGGAAGGTATCGCTCGCGGACGTGCAATCGGCTGTGGGAGAGAATCTGCAGAAGATTGAGAAGTTATACATCCCGCAGAAAACGAAAAAGACGGAGCACATTGAAGGCTCACCGGGGGAGATTGCGAAGAAGCTGGTGGATAAGCTGCGGAATGAGTTGAGAGTGCTGTAGAGGCGATGTTGTCTTGGGGAAGATGAATGCGGCAAATGCGGCAGATTACCAGTTCACCGAATCTTGGGCTGAGCCGTGGTCTATATAGAGGATTTGGATCAAAATGCTGGGTACCGAGGAATGGTCTCGCCCGAGTCGGTGCGCTGGCCCTTGGCTCATTCTTAGTATTGACCGGCTTGGCGATGGCAGGATCGACCTTTTTGCTCAAGGGTGAGTTCCAAAGGTCGATTTCAGCTCCTCCCGTAGCTTTCGTTGTAACTCTTGTTACGGTAGCTATGGCTCTGGCTGTTGCACTGTTCATCATCTGGCTGGGTGGTCGATTGCTGATGGGTAGCTTTCGTCACTCGTCGGTTCGAAAAGGTGAATCTCTCCATAAGGAATCTCATGTCTGATTCAATCTTAGTTGTCGTCGAACAGCGCGAAGGCAAGTTGAATCGCGTTTCGTGGGAAACCATTACTGCCGGGCAGGCGATTGCTGCGGCTACCGGATGGACGCTTGAAGCTGCTGTTGTCGGCAGCGGAGTCGCATCCATCGCCGCCGAGGTTGCAGGGAAGAAGGTCTCGAGAGTCTATGGTGTCGAGTCGCCGAAGCTTGAGCCTTATACGCCCGATGCGTTCGCGGTGGCACTGAAGCAGTTCCTCAGTTCCAAGCAGCCGAAGCTCGTGCTGATGCCGCATACCTACCAGGTGCGCGACTTTGTGCCCAAGCTGGCGACCGCCATGGGACGCACCGTGATCAGCGACTGCATTGGATTCAAGCACGAAGGCGGGAAGCTGGCGTTCACGCGGCAGATGTTTCAGGGAAAACTTGCGGCGGATGTCAGCTTCACCAGCGATACTCCCTGGTTCGTGACATTTCAGAACGGATCATTTCGCGGAGACAAGGCCGAAGCTGGCGCAAGCGCGGCTCCCGTTGAAACCGTGAACGTTGAAATTGCCGACGGAGTGATCCGGAACAAGCCGCAGGAAGTGTTCAAAGAAGCCAAGCAGGCGGTCGATCTTACGCAGGCGGAAGTGATCGTCGCCGTTGGACGCGGCATCAAAGAGCAGAAGAATATTGAGATTGCGAAACAGTTGGCCGACGCTCTGGGCGGAGATCTTGCAGCATCGCGTCCAATTTGCGACTCCGGATGGTTGCCGATGGATCGCCAGATTGGATCATCGGGACAGACTGTGGCTCCCAAGCTGTATCTGGCTCTGGGCATCAGCGGCGCAATTCAGCACATCGTGGGGATGAAGGGTTCGCGCGCCATCATCGCCGTGAACAAGGATTCGGAGGCGCCGATCTTTGAGATCGCTGATTACGCGATTGTGGGCAATCTCTTCGACATCGTTCCGCCACTGATTGAAGAGGTCAAGAAAGCGAAAGGATAGTCTCGAGTTTCGTGTTTCAAGTTTCGAGTACTCATTCGGAGCGCGAGTTGAGTCACAGGTATCAGGATCTGATCGCTTGGCAGAAGGCCAAAGCTCTTGCGGCGGAGATTTATCGTTCGACAGATCCGTTTCCGAAAGCCGAGATGTATGGCTTATCCTCACAACTTCGCCGCGCCGCGGTCTCGATTGCTTCCAATATCGCAGAGGGTCAGGGGAGGTTGACCAAAGGCGAATTCTGTCATTTTCTTGGTCAAGCGAGGGGATCGCTCGTCGAGTTAGAAACTCAGCTTTCGATAGCGGTGGATCTCGGTTTTCTAGAAGTCGACCAGTTCAAGAAACTTGAACAACAAACATCGGAAGTGCGAAGGCTGCTAAACGGTCTCATCGAATCCAGGCGGTTGAGTAAAGCAGCAATCGGCTGAGGCTGGTTTGCTTGAAACTCGAAACCTGAAACACGAAACTTATGTTGTTTTTCCGCAAACCGATCGAAGGCGTTGAGCGGCCGCAAATGCCGGCAGATGTAGTCATTGTCGGCGGCGGGCCGGCTGGAATGGCTTGTGCCCTGCGGCTCTCGCAATTGATCGATGCTCACAATGCCGCGCATCCGGATTCACAGCTCAGCAAAGAAAACATCTACGTACTCGAGAAGGCACGCGAGATAGGGCAACACTGTCTCTCCGGGGCGCTGCTCGATCCTCGTGCAATTGCGGAGTTACTGCCGGATTTTAAGAAGGATGCTCCGCTCGACGCTGAAGTCACGAAGGAAGCGGTTTACTTCCTCACCAAGAACTCTCGCTTCAAGTTCCCGATTACCCCGCCGTTTCTGCGCGATCACGGCAACTATGTCATCTCGCTGAACAAGTTCGTGAAGTGGCTGGGCGGCAAGGTCGAAGAGACCGGGATCACGGTGTTCACCGGCTTTGCCGGGGCCGAGCTTCTTTTCGACGGCGACCGCGTGGTTGGCGTTCGCACCGACGACAAAGGCGTCGACAAAGAGGGGCATCCCAAGTCGAATTTCGAACCCGGGTACGACCTGCACTCGAAAGTTGTCATCCTTGCTGAGGGGCCGCGGGGATCGCTGACTAAAGACTTGATTCAGAAGTTCGATCTGGCGAAGGATGCCAATCCGCAGACTTACGGCGTCGGAGTGAAAGAGCTTTGGGAAGTTCCTGCGGGACGCATTGCACCCGGCGAAGTCATCTACACCATGGGTTGGCCGCTGACCACGAACGAGTACGGCGGCGCCTGGATTTACGGTTCGAAAGACAACATCGTATCGCTCGGATTCGTAACCGGCCTCGACTATAGGGACCCGCGGCTCGATCCGCAGCACGTGCTGCAGGAGTTCAAGAAGCATCCATTCGTTACGGAGTTGCTCGCGGGCGGCAAGATGATTCGTTACGGTGCGAAGGCCATGCCTTACGGCGGCTGGTGGGCGATGCCGCAGGTGGCGGGCAACGGATGGATGATTCTTGGCGACTCGGCCGGGCTAGTCAATTCGGCCCGGCTGAAGGGAATTCATCTCGCGATCAAGAGCGGTATGCTCGCGGCTGAGACCGCGTTCGACGCGCTGAAGAAGGATGATTCGTCAGCGGATTCTCTCGGCGAATTCCAGAAGAAAGTGGAATCGAGCTGGATCAAAGAGGAGCTCTGGAAAGTCCGCAACCTGCATCAGGGATTTGAGCATGGCATGTTTGCCGGAATGTTCCACACGGCCTTGCAGATGATCACCGGCGGACGCGGGTTGCGCAATCGGTATCCGGGGAAAGCGGGATACGAGCGGATGGAGAAGCTAGGCCAGTTACCCGCTGACGGCGGCGCTGAAACTCACATGCTTGGTCCGGCCAAGGGCGACGGCAAGACGACCTTCGACAAGCTTACCGACCTTTATCATTCGGGAACGAAGCATGAAGAGGATCAGCCGGCGCATCTTGTCATTCACGACACGAATGTGTGCAACGAGCGCTGTGTGAAAGAGTACGGCAGCCCTTGCCAGAATTTCTGTCCGGCGAATGTGTACGAGATGGTAGACGATTCCAGCCAGCCGAATGGCAAGCGCATCAGCTTGAATCCTTCGAACTGCGTGCACTGCAAGACCTGCGATATTCAGGATCCGTACCAGATCATCAACTGGGTGCCACCGGAGGGCGGGGGCGGGCCGAACTACGACGGGATGTGACGCAACAACTTCTCGCCTCGGATTCACGTGGATTACGCGGATCGATCCACTTCAGAAATCGCAGATCTAGCACTATCTCCGGCGCATCACCCTATTGCACCGTTAGTTTCGCCGTCGCGGTGAACTGTGTTGTCCCACTCGTATACGTCGCCGTCAGAATGGGCTGCGACCCGACCGCAGCAGAGGCCCCCGCAGTAACGGTCTCCGGACTTACGTTCTGAGTGAGAGTGAAATTCGTAGTGTCGGAGATGGTCCATGCTACCTGAGAGCTGATATCGACTTGGGTGCTCTGATTCGCCACATTGGCCATCGCTTGGAATGTAGCGGTACCACCGTTTGTGGCGATGTTGGAGGTAGTGGGCGTGACTACGATGCCGGTCACATTGGTTAGAGTGATGTTGACGGTCGTTTGGCCGCTCACGGTACCCAATTGGGCAGTAATCGTGGGTGTGCCGGCTGCGACGCCCTTAGCCACTCCGGTGCGAGTGACGCTGGCCTTCGTGTCATCAGAGGACTGCCAGTTGATTCCCGATTTGCTGGTGACGTCCCCCGTGCTTCCATCACTGAAGGTGGCAGTGGCCGCCATCTGTTGGGTGGAACCGACAGGGATGTTCACGTTCGATGGCCCAACGGTGATGCTGCTAACAGTAGGATTTACAAAGAATCCTCGGCAGCTCGCGGCCAAGGCTAGGCTAAGAAGCACGGCGAACGAGCCGATCAGTTTCAATTTCTTTGCAGACATGTTTTCTGGGACTCCTTGGGCCGCCGGTTCAGGGCTGGGGGGCGCGATCCTATGGCTAAATTGTAGCAGAGAAGAAATTTCATTCGAACTACACTTCCGTGCCATGACCGTCGCATCGTTACTGCCATAGAACGCTGAATGCGAGGAAGCTTGCGTTGGATCTCCGGCTTTTGAGCTGGCCAACAAGGAATGTGGGGACAGCCGCCTTCGGCTGTCCGCGGAGCGAGGCTCCCCGATTTTGTTGGGTTTAGTCGAGCCATCTTGAGCTTAAGCCATCAAACGTACGCCCAAGCCGGCGGGGTCCGGCGGACAGCCGACGAGGCTGTCCCCACATTATTCCTTTACCCCGGTTTTAGAACCCCTTGCCATGATGCGGCGATGGCGGAGGCGCATGGTGCTGAGGCGGGCTTGACCGATGCTGGGGCGCCGAACGGGGCGCCTGCCGCGGTGGCGCCGTCTCGCGATGCTGCTGAGGATGGTTTTGGTTTCCGCGGTTGTAGGTGCTCCCCTGATGGCGATTGTTACCGTCGTTGCTCCGTCCACTTCCCGCGTTGTTCTTCTCTGGCGGGGTGAAAGAGCGGAAGCCGTTATTGGACCGGGCTTTATTGTTATTGCCGTTGTTATTGCCCGTACTCATGCGGTTCCCGGGGTTCGAGTTTCCGCGGTTGGCAGCAGGCGCGCTCACGCGCGCCTCTCTCGGCGATATGGCGGGCGCATGGTATTCACCGCCGGCTGCCCGGGCCGGAACCGCGGCATGACGACTGAAGTCTCCGGGCCGTGATGTAGCGGCGATCGCCGGACGCCCGTGATTCTGGGACGCTAGGTTCTCCCGGTTACCCGCGGCTGCGCGCTCGTGCTGGCTCTGAACGTTAAGGGGGGGCGTGTGCCGCTCGCGTCCGTACTCTTCTTCCTGATGGGTAGGCCGAGCTTGCACGCCACCGGTTCCGCCATTGAAACTGGTGGTCGAGCGATTGTTGACCACCACCGTCCGGTTGTATACGTGGGTCACATTCGTGACACTGACATTGGTCACGGAGCGGTTGTAGTAGAAGGCGCCGCCGCGCCATTCGCCGCCCACAAAGCCGACGCCGCCGTAGCCGAATCCGTAATTAATCCCGCCGTAGAAGCCGACGTGCGGTCCCCAGTATCCCGCATGCCAAGCGTAGAATCCGCCACCCCATCCCCAATATCCAGGAGTCCATAAGAGACCAACCGGGGCGACCACCCAGGTTCCCGGCACCCAGTAGTAGCCGTCGTCATCGTCCCAGGACCAGTAACCGGGCGTCCAGATGTAGCCGGGGCCGGGGCAGATCGGCTGTGCGTATACGGGCAACGGAGGCGGCCCAACGCGGACCGAAATACCCACCGCAATTTGGCCGAACGAGGCAACCGAGAAGCTTAAAATTACCGCCCCTAACATCACCCAACGAATGATCGACCGGTTCATGTGTTATGCCCTTCCTAAAATTGCTGCCTGCGGGCCAAGAGTCCAGTGCAGAATCATTGTGCCGCAGAATGCGCTTCTCAGCGTACTCACGTTCCTGTCCTATAAACACAAGATTCCACGGGATGTTTCGTAGTGGAAAGCGTTTGAAATGTGTGAGTTTAGGACTGAGAAGAGTGATGATGGAATTGTCGTCATTTCGGGAAGTGACGGATTAGGCTATGGGGAATTGAATTCCCGATATTAAGAGCTAGCACCAAAACCCGACGCTAGAAGCTTAATTCACCTTCTTCGCCTTTGCGATTCGCTGATCGATGGGCTTACGTCCGGCGAAGCCCTCCTGGAGTCCATGCCAGTGGGTGATGGCTTTTTCCCCGAGTCTCCAGCAGAGCAAAATGATCTGTCCTTCGACTTCGCAGGGAAAATCGAGCAGGCCGATATTCAGGTCTTTTACCTGCACGCCGATGGAATCGATTTCCGCCAGCGCATCTTTGGCGCGCTGCTCGGCCTTGGCGCGTTCGGCCTTACGGCGGGCAAGCGGCACGATGTCAAGGAACATCCCGCCGTTCAGGAACACGCGGTGTTGAAGAGCTTGTTGTTCGGCATCGGCTTCATCGATAACCTTCTTGGCGTCGATGGCAGTGCGCAGCAGTGATTCCAGCACTGATAACAACGATTGGGCTTCGTCCAGAGTAAAGGTGCGGTCGGCCATAGGTTTAAGTTATTTTACCGCACCTGGCGTCCTTCTCTTAAGGTTTCGCAGGCGTTGTCGTAGCAGCGAGCGCGCGCGTCCCCAAGGCCAATACATCGGCTACGATGCGGGCTGAAGCCTGATCGAAATTCCGGTTCCGGTTGCCCTGCAGGATGGCCCATTGCACGTGTTCGGTGAATGCCCACAAAAGAGTGTTGGTCTTAGGATCGCGAATCTCCATTCGAAATTGAGGGTCAAGACTGGGTCCGATGGTATCGCCCTTAAACACCTTGGTCGTGCTGGTCTCCACCGCGAACCTGATCTCGAACAGCAGATCGGCTTCGGCGGGAGAGCCCACGAGCTCGTAGCGGCCGGCGCTCTTCATCGCGGCATAAAACTGGTTATAGGAGCGATCGATGCCGCCGCTGAAAAGGGGATCGTCGATTCCGGGGTCGTCGCCGCCACCATTGGCGATGAAGACTCTCTTCGCCGTGCTGATTTGCGTGGGAATCGGGGCAGGAGGAATTTGTTTTGTCTGCGCCCATGTGAAGACGCTAAGCAACGACCACATGAGAATTGCGCGGGAAATCAAGAGTGCCACTTTTCGGTTCATATATCCTCCAGGCATTCACTGCGTGAGAGACGCACTCGCTCTTTTTGGACACAGGCTCACTGTATAGACGGACAGCGATGCGGGCTGCTGTAGATTTTCGCAAAGTTGCGTCAAATCTTCGTCAAGAATCGAGGAGACCCCGAGCGAAGGCGTTTACCACAAAGGGCACGAAGGCACAGGAAGTGATCCGCATGACTTAGTGGGTGCGGCCGTGCGAGGGATCTGGTGACATGGCAGTGTTCAGGTCAACATGAAGACCCTGTGCCGGATTCGTTCTTGGCGGATAGCAGTTTCCGTCGCGGCTGTAGTTGGCGCAGTGCCCGGCAACGTCTTTGCGCTGGGGCGATTGCGCGAACTGCCAGATCTCGGCGAAGTCGACACCACTTTTGGATGGACTCGGAGGTGGCAACGAAACCGCGCATCCGGGCGACGGCGCGCAGGCGTCGTTGATCGCCCAGTACGTAATCTCTCGCGAGCCGGCAGTCTGGCGAATATCTTCCGCGGTCATGACGTTCTCGCCGTCGGTAGAACGCATGCCGGAGCAATAAATACCGGCGCGAAATCCTGTGGTGCTGATGGTATCCACCCATGCGTAGATGTAGGCTTTCTGTTCCGGCAGCATGCGGCCGCCCTGTTCCTGATCGAGAAAGATGATCGTGCCGCGCGGGAAGCTCTCGCGCCGGGCAGTGGAGACGGCGATGAGAGCGTCGGCCTTACCCAGACGTTGTGCGTTGGCGACGGTCTTCAACTCGGCGTAGAGACGTCCGTTGAACAAAACGAGGTAGCCGAATCCGGCAGACTCCACCGCGGCGTGATGTCCAGCCCAGGAATTCGACGTTGCCCCCGGAGGATTGTTGAGCCAGTATCCGGTGTAGGAGAATGTCTGGCGGAGTGTCTTGAGATTGGCGTCCCCAGGATAGTCGTTGCGGTCGAAGCCGAGGTAGTATTGCTGACCCCAGGGAGCGGCGAAAAGAAAGGAAACAACCGCCGCAGTCGAAATTAAACTCCGGCCGTTCACAGATCGATCTTATCGTAGCGACGTTACTTGCAACGTCTCTCTCGCCGGGATTTGGAATGCCGTCAGCAAGACGTGGAAAGCTACGTCTCCACGATTAGCCGCCGATGTGCACCATGGTGCGCGATGCGGGCACAAAGTCAGGCTCGCCAATGTGGTGACGTTCTTCTTTCTTCTGGACGACTCCGCGGATGAATTCGACCAGGTCTTCGTCGCTAGCGCCTCGGCTCATTTGCGCGTGAAGGTCGTGATCCCATACCGAGAAGAGACAGGTGCGGATCTTGCCGTCGCTGGTGATTCGAATCCGGCTGCAATGTCCGCAGAAGGG
>DATEHP010000309.1:0-26670 GCA_035279505.1 Candidatus Sulfotelmatobacter sp.
ACACCTGCTCTACGCGGATTCGACCAAACCATAACGCCACGCTTGGCGTTTGTTCGTATCGAACTGAGCATCGAAGCGACAGTGCCTCGATCCTTCCCATCAAACTGGTCTTTGGCTCGTCAGCCTAAACTTGAGGTACCCTGATCGGATAATTGGGTTGACAATAGAACGATCGTACTATATAGTACGATCGTTCTATGTCAGTTAAGCCGGCGGTTCTTTATCACACGGATCAAGCCGTAAAGACGCGGCGCGACATCCTGGCCGTTGCCGTCGATATTGCATCGGCGGAAGGGCTGGAGAACCTGTCGATTGGGCGGCTCGCGTTTGAACTACGGATGAGCAAGACAGGCATCTTCGCTCACTTTGGTTCCAAGGATCGGCTTCAACTCGCTACGGTGGACGCTGCCAAGCAAATATTTCTGGAAAAGGTCGTGCGGCCTGCGTTGCGAAGCTCTCGGGGCACCCCACGCCTCAGGGCCATGCTGGACAGCTGGCTCGGCTATGTTGAAACCATCGTGTTTCGGGGCGGTTGTTTCTTTGCCGCCGCATCTGCGGAGTTCGATAGTCGACCAGGCGCAGTGCGCGATCAAATCGCAAAGCTCACCCAGGCGTGGATGGTGGCCCTACAGCGGGAAATAGCGTACGCGCAATCGCGTAAGGAGCTCCTGCCGTCTGTAAAACCTGGACAACTTGCGTTTGAACTCCACGCGTATGTCCAGGAGGCCAATTGGGCGTTTAAGTTGTTCAACAACAAATCTGCTTTCGTGCTGGCTCGGCGCGCTATTGCAGCTCGCATCGCCGCCGCGGCGGGTCGGCGAATCCTAAATCCTTCCAAACGATAAGGAGAAAAGTATGAACCAATCAGGTGAGCCATCTCAGGGTCTTTTAAAGAAAGCTCTCACCGGCAACGCGATGTTTTCTGTTGTCTCGGGAGTGGTGATTCTGTTGGCGAATCGATGGCTCGTCAAGTTCCTGGGCCTTCCAGATAACGTTAGTCTGGCCGTCGTTGGAATCAGTCTGATCGTGTACGCCGCGCTTTTATTGTTGAGCGCCAGCCGACCGAGAATAAGAATCCCTGACGCTTGGGTCGCGGTCATTATGGATGTTGCCTGGGTAGTGAGTAGCTACGCGGTGATTCTGTTGGTCCCGTTCAGTGTCGGCGGCAAATGGGTGATCGCTTTGGTGGCAGAGCTGGTGCTGGCGTTTGCCATCCTGCAATGGTTGGGCATCCGAAAGATCCGAAAGAGCGAGCGTTACGTCTAGGCTCATCAGGCGCCATACATGGGACGTGAAGTCCGCCGCGGCGCCCGACCGCTTCACTAGTCCGTAGTCAGGAGGTGCGTCTTTGGACCAACGCCGATGGAACAGGCCCTTATGGGTCGGGTTCTTGGTCTGCGTGGTGGCTTTTGTTAGCTACCCGGTGTTTGCCCGCTTTCCGGTTACCCGTGACGTGCCGTGGGTAAACTTCCTGCTCTTCGGGATGGGCTTTGGATTTCTCGTTTTGGGCTTGTGGCGGGCCTTCCGCCAGTCGGAGCATTATCGCGGAAAGGCAGTCGGGTCGATACTGGGGACTGTTTGCCTTCTGGGGATAAGCTTTTTCTGTTTCCTGATCTTCTATTACACCAGACAACTACCACCGTCCACTGGGGCACCGCACGTGGGACACAACGCTCCTGAATTTGTCCTATCGGATACGAACAATCAGCAGCTCTCGCTGGCCAGCATTCTCTCCACTCCTATAGCGAGCACGAAGGCACCTCCCAAAGGAGTGGTTTTGGTGTTCTATCGAGGCTATTGGTGACCGTTCTGCAACTCCGAGTTACGGGGTATCGAGAGCCACCTGAACGAAATTCAACAACTGGGTGTGCAGCCTGTAGCGATTAGTGTGGATACGCCTGAGATGTCACGCGACTTGTGCCGGAAGGCGGGTTACACGTACACATTTCTCTCTGACCCAAAGGCAGAGGTGATTCGACGTTATGACCTGCTCCATCCCGGCGCGGGGGTCAATGGACAAGACATTGCTCGACCTGCGGAGTTTTTGGTGGATTCTTCAGGCGTAATCCGCTGGGTAAATCTGACAGACGACTATCGGGTGCGTGCGCGACCAGAGCAAATCATGGAGCAAGCGAAGGCACTGAAATGAGACTACAAAAGCGGGTTGTCAATTGGGAACAAAAGCTGTTTTTTCTTCCGCAAACACGTCTCTGTTGTCGGATCGTCGCTAGCCTTGATCGGAAACGCCTCGGGCAGGACACTTCGCGTTTGGGAAAAAGTCGATCCGAGGCGTTTTCGATAAGGAGACTAGGAGGAAGCCGCTGGCGTTTGCGGCGGACGCGGTGCGCTATGGGATTTGAACGGCAGTTTGGGTCGCGAGAGCTTTGTGAGTGGACACGAGAAAGTCGGATTAGGGCTGTGTGCGTTGCGACAAAGAGCTGCTAGAGGGTCGGCGGAAGGTCGGGAGAGCGGTCGAGGGCGGTGGGTAAGCACACGAATGCGTCGACGTGCCTCCGCACATCCGAGATCGGAAACTGATGTAAGGGTTAGGAAGAGTCGAAGTAGGTGCATGCTGATAACTCCTCAGCAGTAAATCTCTGAATGACAATCATCGATGTGCCACAGCGCGGGCACTGCCAGAGACAAGCATTCTCGGAACGCACGTCGCATGTTCCAGCTCGCTCGTCTGTTGCGCTGCTCGAGGCCAGGAGTTGTCGGCTCAATGCTATACGGGAAGCGCGAAAGCGATTCGCCAGAAAGCCGAAGTGACGAATGCGGACAAAGCCTTTGGGCAGCACGTGCAGAAAGAAGCGCCGCAAGAACTCCGTCGCTGCCAGTGTCATCTGGCCCTGCTTGCCACCACGAGCATAATCTTTCCAGCGGAAAGTGACGCGTTCTTGATCGAAAGCCAACAAGCGGTGATTGGAAATGGCCACCCGATGGGTGTACCGACCTAAATAGCGCAGCACCTGCATGGAGCCGCCGAAGGCAGGCTTAGCATAGACCACCCAGTCGTGACGATGGAGACGACGGAGCAGTTTCGCGAACTGTCGCGGATCGGCAAGAGCCGCAGCCGGGCCCGCACACTGGAGTTTCTTGCGGCGGTGGAGGCGTTTGAGGCCGGCGAGAAACTTGCCGCGAAAGATGCGACTCAGGACTCTGACGGGTAAGAAGAAAGGATAGCGCGGACAAACCCATCGACGATGATCGGGTGAGAGCCCGCCCGCGGGAATAACACAGTGAATGTGGGGATGCAGGAGCAGGTTCTGTCCCCAGGTGTGCAGGATGGCGATCACCCCGATCTCGGCTCCTAGGTGCTTCGCATCGGATGCGATTTTCAGCAAGGTTTGCGCCGTGGCCGTGAACAACGGATCGTAAAACAGGCGCGGGTTCTCCAAAGCCAGGACATTTAGCTCGTGAGGTACGGTGAAGACCACATGGAAATAGCTGGTGTCGAGGAGTTCGCGCTCGCGGGCCGTCAGCCAGCGCTCGCGCGCTTGGGCCTGACACTTAGGACAGTGGCGATTGCGACACGAGTTGTAGGAGATGGCCCGATAACCACAACTCGGGCAAGCATCGCGATGCCCGCCCAAGGCAGCTGTGCGGCAGCGTTGAATGGCACGAAAAGCTTTGAGCTGCTGAAAATCAAAGCTCGATCGATACCGATCCAAGAAGCGATCACCCTGCACGTGTAGAATGTCGGCCACCTCGAGGGTGGGCCGAGTCATTCGTTATCGTTTCGCCGAAAGCGTCGGCTGACTTTCTCGCTGCTGGACAGAGTAAGGCCATCCAGCGGATTGGTGACAGCCTGCAAATGCCGTTGCGATAGATGCAGGTACTGAGCCGTGGTCTCCAGATCTCCATGCCCCAGCAGAACTTGGATGGTCCGCAGATCGGTGCCCGCTTCCAACAAGTGAGTGGCCCAACTGTGGCGCAGGGTATGCGGTGTAATGCGTTTCTTGATGCCGGCCCGACGGGCAGCCTCACTGCATGCGATCCAGACTGTCTTATCGGAAATCGGCTCTTCTCTCTTTACGCGACGCATGCGCGTGGGAAACAGATAGATCTTCGGCTTGCGCCAGCGCCAATACTCCCGCAGGGTTTCTAGCAGGGTTGGGCTGAGAGGTAAATCGCGGTCTTTGCCGCCCTTGCCCGCGACGACACGAATGATCATCCGTTGGCTATCAATGTCGCCGACCTTGAGGTGCGCGAGTTCGGAGC
The DNA here is from genome assembly GCA_035279505.1 of Candidatus Sulfotelmatobacter sp. Taxonomy (GTDB): domain Bacteria; phylum Acidobacteriota; class Terriglobia; order Terriglobales; family Acidobacteriaceae; genus Sulfotelmatobacter. The sequence continues at coordinate 4,222 of DATEHP010000309.1, forward strand.
GACGCATGCCAGTGCCGTAGAGCGTCATCAGCAGCGTGCGTCGAAACAGCGTCCCTGCGGCGTTGATGAGACGAGATACTTCCTCTGGACTGAGCACAGTGGGCAATCGGCGTCGGTCTTTCGGATAAGGCAGAAACTCTCGATACTGGGGTCGCTTGAGCGTCTTTATAAAGAAGAACCGCAAAGCGGCAACACAGTTGACCGCAGTGCCGGGTGTCACCTTGCGTTCTTGGAGCAGGTAAGCTTGATAGCTTCGTAGCTCGTTCGGCCCTAACTTATCTGGCGGCTTGCCAAAATGGCGAGCGAACGCAGTCACGTACTGCAAGTACTTGCGAGTTGTGATCTCGGAGTAGTTGCGGCGCTGGAGTTCCTCCAGCATCATCTTGCGTAAATGGGTCACGGGAGTCTCCTTTCTCCGTGACCCAAACTACGTCAGCAGCGCCCGAAATCTCTCGGCTCACCACGCGGTAGCGTCCGCCGCGCCAGCGGCTTAGTCCTCGTCGGCTATCCGGAAGTTGATTTCTGGATTGCCCGTTATGCAGGAGTTCTGCGATCGATCCACAGAAGCCGACTTATGCCCGGAGCCAACAGGCCGAACAGCGAGTCCATTCCAGCGACTTGCCACATCGTCGTCATTGTTTCCGCTTCTTTCCCCCGAAAAAAGGGTTCGCGGCGGCCTGCTTCATCCACGAGGCTACTTGCTGTTCATCGAGCTCGTTCACGGATTTCAATTCGACTCCTCGTGTGGACTTGCCCATCCCAATCGGCGTCACAGGCGGTTCAGGCTTGATCTCCGTGCCGCGTATGAACATCAGTTTTACGTGCCCGACGAAGGCACCGGACGAAAAGCACCAGCCTCCGCCCACTCCGTAGTACGCCATCCCCCATTTCACCGCGCGTTGCAGGTTCGGCAAAGTCTTGGCGGCCAGACCATCGATACGCTCCGCGATACCGCGTTGCGGCTGCGGCACGCTGGCGATGTAGTCGAACACAGGCTTGTCGCCCTCCGCGGCGTTCGCATGGCTTGCTTTGCCGGTCATGGCGACCAGCAGCTTCGTAACTTTTTTGTCTTTGCAGTCAGTCTTCCGGTTACGCTTTTTCATTACCTCACCAAGGTGATAAAAGGAAACACGCAACTCTCCCGCGCTCTGATCTCTCCGTGAACGCTTCGCGGGCCTCGCCTCGACCGCCTGCCTCCTATTTGGTTCCGAGGAAGCGCTCGACGATCTCCGGCAGCATCGGCTCGACAGCGAGCGTGTAGTGGGTGGTGTTCGGCACGATTGCGAACTGGTTTGCGGGCCGCAGTGCGCCATCGAGCCCGGCGTCGCGCTGGCCGCCTCCCAACGCCTTCCAGAACTCGACCATGTGTTCGGGTGGGATGTAGTCAGCGTCGGCAAAGACCAGCAATGTGCGAGCCTTAAGCTTGGCGACGTCGGCGCTCCAGTCGAAGGGGCGTTTAGTCAGGTCTCCGGTCTTTCTGAAGAGGTTCGTCCAATCGACATCGGGATAGGCCTGCCCTAAAGCCGATGCCTTGACGCTACCGCCGAGCATGGCAGCGTTGGCCTCCAACTGATTGAACGCCGCCACCACCTCCGGATAGGCGTCGTCCTGCCTCATCCTCGCGGCCAGGAGAACGAGCCGGTCGACCACGTCCGGATGGCGGATGGCGGTCTGCAGCGCGACGAAGGAGCCCAGCGAGTAGCCCATTACGTCGGCCTTGCCGAGTTTCAGATGACCGATCAGTGCGGCAACGTCGTCGCCGAGCGTTTCACACCGCAGTGGCCTGTCGCTGTCCGGCGTGCGCCCATGCGCCTGAAGGTGCACCGCAATCACCTGCCGGCCCTTGGCCAGTTCGGCCAGATTGCTCCCGAAGCTGTCTGGGTTGATGCCCCCGTGAAGAAGAATCAGCGGCTTGCCGGCGCCATGCACGCGGTAAAAGATATGCTGGCCATTGACGTCGGCGAAGTTTTCATTTGACATGGCGAGGCTCTCCTTGGCTTGGGCGGGAAGGGTCGCAGTCAGCACTGCGGTCGCTGTGGCAGTCTTCAGGAAATCCCGTCTCGTGTGTGTCATCGTCATCCTTTCCATGTGCCGCGCGCTGGTCATGATCTGCCTGCGAGCAACTCATCCAGCTGCGCGAACTGTTCGGGCAGGGCTTCCGCCGAACCGGCGAGGGCTTCGTCGAGGGCTGCTTTTGTGGGGTAGAGTTCGTGTAGGGTGACCAGCGTCTTGCCGGCATTTTCTTCGAACGTCACCGTGGTCACCGCGCCCTGATCGCTTTCTTCGTTCGCCCAGACGAGGCGTTTGTTCGGCGTTACTTCTCTGTAGGTGCCGAAGAATGCCATCGGTTGATCGGAGGCCGGATGGCGGAACACAAGGCGATACGTGCCCCCGGTGCGCACATCCATGTCGCACGAGAGCAGCGATGGGACCATGGACTTCGGAACCCACCAACGCTTGAACAATTCGGGGCTGCTCCACGCTTCGAAGACGATGTGTGCCGGGGCATTGAACGTTCGCGTCACGACGAGTTCGCGGTCGGACTTGCGTTCCACGGCGGTGCGGTTCGTGGTGGAGGGACTACCTTCTTTTCTTTCGGGCATCTGCCTTCTCCTTGCGTTTCAAGTGCTCGACAATCTTGTCCAGCGCGTCAAAGCGTGCGCTCCAGAGTTGGCGGTGCCGCTCGATCCAGGCTGCCTCTCCTTCCAGTGCGCGGATGGCAAGCCTGCAGGTTCTGACGCGCCCCGCCTTTTCAGTAGTGACAAGCGCCGCCCGCTCCAACACGCCAACATGCTTCTTCATGCCCGTGAGGGTCATATGGAACTTTCCCGCGAGGTCCGTGATCGAAGCGTCGGAGCGGCCGAGCTGCTCCAGCACGCCGCGCCGGGTCGCGTCCGACAGCGCGGCGAACGAAGCGTCGAGGCGGGTCTCGTTACACTGAACCATATGGTTCAGTGTATAACAGATCGACTTGCGGCGTGCAAGAGGAAAACCCTATGAGAGAAATGCGGTTTTCGCGGCGATCGCCAACCTCATTCTGCCGATTGAGCCCTGGTCTCGCACTAGGGACTCGCGGGCGTCCAAACAGCAACGGCACGAATCACTAACGTTTGAGATCTCGAGAAGTCGTTCGAGATGATGAAGGGGAACAGGATTGAGCCGCGCGGATAGTTCGGTTGTGGTAATTGCGTTTCTTGATTTCGTGGTGGCGACCGAGATAGACCCGCATGAGCCATCTGCGATCGCCTCGTGCGATGATCTGTCCAACTTTGCGGGCCATAGAGTTTCCTCCTTGGCTCGCAACAGAGGCACACAAATGGCGCGCTCATCTGGCATCAAACTACGGATTTTCAGTTAATTGAATGAGCGATGGCTTATCGGCCGTCAGACGACCTGACGGAGCTCTACACTACAATCCCGCTGTTGAAGAGTCGAACAGCTTGCGGTTGCTTCTGCGTAACACAAAAAACACATAACGGCCTGTCACAAGACGAGTAAGCGTTCGCTGATGCCCTAGCTATCTCTGTCGCAAAGAATTTCCTCTAGCAAGGACTCTCTCCTAGAGGACCGGAGGTTCCGTTCCAATTCTCGGAGCGCGAGTGCGAGCACATGGAAGTGGTGCAGACCCGCACATCGCGGATGGGATGTAATTTCCAGCCACATCCGGTGGAGTAACTCGACATCGCTGGGGCGGAACCGCGGCTCGTGTGGTCCAAGCGGATATTCATGCCGGCTGCCATCGCAGCTTATGATTTCCATAGTGAGCCTTGGTTTGGGTTCAGGAAGCCTTTCCCAGGCATCACCGGTCATCTTGGCTTGTTCGTCGGCGCTGAGCTTCGTGGACAAACCGGTGACAACCCGAGCGGAATCTAGACGCTGCGCACTCATCATGATGGCATCAAATACATCCGTTCCGGGCACGACGAGTAGTGAAACGGGTTTGCCTTGTTTTTCTGCAAGTGCAACGACTTTTGAAAACAACTCTTGCTCATAGATATCGAAGACGTCTGTTGCATCGTAGGTCGAACTGCCTGTCAAAGAAGGGCGCCCAACGGAAAGCCGTGCACTAAGTACGACGATGTCTTGAGTCGTCGTATTGGTCCGCATAAGAATTTCCCGAAGCTGATGCAGACGGTTTGGATCGCGGACAGTGACAAGAACATTTCCTGGACGGACTCCCACCACGGCACGGTTCAGTTCTGGATTGTCCAGCACGCGGAACTGGTCGAGGCTTGGTGGCCGTCCGGCTCGTTCTTTCGCTGCTCGCCGCTCCGAGTACGTGAACAACCCAAAAAATAGCAAACTGAATGTGATTCCACCTACCGTCGCCTGATACTTGGTGAACAGATTTACGAGAGCTACTGTGAGAAGCACAGTCGCGATCAAAATGACTCCGACCGGCAATTCGCGACCACGTCCCATTGGGATGTTTAACGGTACTTTCCATTCGCGGTTCGCCGGCTCGGTATAACGCAGCACCAGCACCGCAAGTGCCTTCAGGGCGAAGCTCCAAACGACGCCGAATGCGTACATACTCGCCAGCGTGAAGACGTTCCCTCTGGTTACGATGATTGTGAACAGCTGCATTCCAACTACAAGATTGATGAGCCTGTAACTGGTTCCAAAGCGGGGATGTGGCTTTTGGAAAGCCTGGGTGAGGACTCCGTCCTCGGCAATCCTATTCAGGACGCCGTTTGCGCCAACAATCGAAGTGTTTTGGGCTCCTGCCAGAATCAGTGCTCCAACCAATACTACGAAGCCGTGAAACAAAAACCTGGCCCACATCGGTCCCCAAAGATGCATGGCAATGCCGCCAATGAGATTGCCGAAGTGTTGCGGGCGGACGGAGTCGGGAATGATCATTACCGCAAAGAACGAGGTCAACGCCGTGAACAGAAGGGCGTAGATGCCGATGACAACCGCCGCTTTTTTCAGATTCGGGAGCTTGGGGTGGGCTATTTCGCGGTTCACCTGCGCTAAGGTTTCTTCACCGCTCATTGCCAACACGGAATGACCAAAACCAACAAAGAGAATGAACAGGGTCACGTGGCTTATGGATCTGTTCTTCAAGTTGCTGAGCCAGCCGAGAGACTCCCGATCCAGGACAATGCCGGACTTCAGAGGGTTCGCAGGAAATTGGAGTGGCCCGTGGAAGATTGTGAGAGTGCACCATACGATGAGGATGGCCACCATCACCGTGGTGACGATCATGATCTGAAGTGCACGCTGGCTGGATTCGTGGATACCTTGAGTGTTCTTCCACCAGAAGTAGATTGTCACCAGGATCCCGAAGATCGCCGCAAAGCTGTTCTCAGGAAAGTGCACCAAGGGATGGCCGGCATAACGGAGAGTGTCTTCGACAAACCCGGCTAGATACTGTCCGGCGACCACCGAACTGAGCGGGCCAGTCAGCACGTAATCAAACAACAGTGCCGATACCGAGAATTTAGCGAGGGGGCCACCTAAAGCTCGTCGAACTACTCGATAAACGCCGCCTCGCACGAACATGCTGGCGGACTCGATGTAAAGAGCCCGCACACAGTTCGCGAACAGCATCACCGCAAGAATGAACCATGGAGCGCTTTTCCCGATGACTTTCTCGGCGTCACCTCCCACGTAGTAGGCTGACGACGCGAGATCAGAAAGGACAATAGCAGCAGCACGCCAGAAGGAGATGAAGCTGAGCAACACGGTGGTTGCTACAAACACCGGGACAGGTGGACGTTTGATTTGCAGCTCGGTCACGTGTGTATTGAAGTTGAATCTGCAGGCCGCGTGGACGAATGATGTTTAGATTTACGAAGTCCAGCTTCCACAAATGCAAGCGGAAGCCGGACGTGAGTCTGCAGGCAACAGCTACAAAGCTGCCACACCGCGTTCCTGATTACGGATCCGGATCGCCTCGTCGACCTTGTAGACGAAGATCTTTCCATCGCCGATCTTGCCGGTGTTGGCATTCTTAATAACAGCGTCAATAACAGCATCGACGAGCTTGTCGTCGAGTACTAGTTCCAGCTTGACCTTCGGCATGAGGTCGGTATCGTACTCGCGGCCACGATAGGTTTCCGTGTGCCCTTTTTGTCGTCCGTGTCCGCGTACCTCCGAGACCGTCATGCCATCGACGCCGATCTCGATGAGCGCATCCTTGACGACCTCAAACCGATTGGGCTGAATGATCGCTTCGAGTTTGGTCATTCTTTCTTCTCCTTGGGTGACACTGAAGGGCTGCCGGAGGCAGAGGGGTGCTCCGCCTCCGGAGATCTGAGATAACAGTTTCACGAGCTAACAGCGCGTGGCAAAGGGGTGGCAACGATGCTCGCTCTTACTTCCTGAGGCATTGGGAGTTCTTGCGTCATGCCTCCCGGAGCACCCAGGGCTGAGATCACATACTCTGGATACGCCGAAATGCCGTGCTCGTGCAGGTCCATGCCATAGAGCTCGGCTTCTCTCGGCAACCGCAAAGTTCCCGTCGCGTTGACCGCCAGCATTACGGCCATTGCAACGGCGAACGTGGCGAGGGTAATGCAAGCGCTGCCGATGATCTGAGCCTTTAGCAACTGCAAGCCACCCCCATAGAACAGGCCCGCCAAGGGCGCGGAGTTATCCGGACTGATCGGACCAGTTGCTCCGTATTTTCCGCAGGCGAAGAGACCGAGTGAAAGCGTTCCCCAGATACCGCAGAAACCATGAACGGGAACCGCTCCGATCGGATCATCGATGCGTAGATATTCGAGCAGGTCGACTCCCAGGATGACGAGGACTCCGGCGATTCCGCCGAGCAGTACGGCGCCCGTTGGGCTGACCCAGTAACACGGACAGGTGATCGCTACTAGGCCGGCCAGAAATCCGTTGGTGGTATAGCTCGCGTCCCACTTCTTGAATTTGAGGTAGCCCCAAATGATCGAGCTCAAACCAGCAGCGCAGGCAGCGAGCGTCGTGTTAGTAGCTACACGACCGATGCCTTCAAAGTCCATGGCTGACAGGGTCGAACCTGGATTGAACCCGTACCAGCCAAACCAGAGGATAAGGCCGCCGCTGACGGCGATGGTCAGATCGTGCGGGAGCATTGGCCCACCACCGTCGCGCTTGAATTTGCGACCAAGGCGGGGCCCCAGAACGACGGCTCCAGCCAACGCGATGAAACCGCCGATGGTGTGAACCACCGTGGAACCCGCGAAGTCATGGAATCCGGTTCCCAACGAAGGGAAGAAATTGCCCGCACTCCCCATATTCGCCAGCCAGCCGTCCGGGCCCCAAGCCCAGTGTCCAATGATCGGGTAGATGAAGCCGGTCACGCAGATGCTATAGAGGAGGTCGCCGACGAACCCTGTCCGACCAATCATGGCCCCGGAGGTAATCGTCGAGCAGGTGTCGGCGAACGCAAACTGGAAAATCCAGACAGCCAGGAACGCCACACCGGTAGTCTCATACGTAGCTGGCGCGCCCTGCAGGAAGAACCAGTGATACCCGATGAGTCCGTTGCCATGGCTGAACATGAATGCAAAGCCCACAGCGTAGAACAGGATGCCGCACAGGCAGGTATCGACGACGCACTCGACGAGAACGTTGACCGTTTCGCGCGACCGACAGAAGCCGGCTTCGAGCATGGTGAACCCCACCTGCATGCCAAAGACGAGGAAGGCAGCGATTAGAGTCCAAGCGGTGTTGACCGGGTTGACGACGTCGGCTGCCTTAACTTCGGGTGTCGGGGTTGTCTGAGCGTAAACGTGCCCAAAAAATAGACCTGAGACAACCGTGATGAGCAGCAAGACGATGCCTAACCCCATCGCTTTACCGCCCAGCAGAAGCCCTCCATAGCGGCGCCACTCAGGGTCCCGCAGCCGCATGGCCAAGCGCGACAATTTCTTCGATAGAGGCATCCTGTGTTTTCTAGCAATGACCGACATGTCACAGCTCCTTGTAGTGAGTTTGTCTTGATTTCGATACTTGCTACTCAGTCCGGTGATCTTCGTTCCAACCTAGCCCGGCGTCACCGGTTGCCGTGTTTCCCCTCCAGGCCACAACTCTGACTGGAACCGTCCCAACACCCCATCGGCGAGACAGAATCTTAGTCCGCACAATTGCGCGCGCATGGCGAGCGAGCAAACGTTAATGGCGGCTTGGTCTTCTCGGGTCACAGTGCCAGTGATGATGAGTTCCACATGGTTCGCTTGTATTCCCCGATAGACTCGAAACACGGCCCTGCTGACGCTCGGCATAGCCGAAAAAAGCAACCTTCGCACCGCAAGGCAATCCTCTAAAGCCTGCGACGATGCGTGACGCTCACCAACTCCAGGAGGAAGGTCGGCATCCCACGGATCAGCGGGCCGCGCCATCCACTCGCATTCAGCTTCCTCCGCGCGTAGCTCGAGCCTTAGGAGCTTGAGTGGCGCCCGAGACAGCTCCCCAAAACGAAGACGCCTTTGTAAGTTCCGAACAAAGTCTGTGGCTTCCCATATTTGCTTCATTCACCTCTAGCTCCCCCTCAGGCTGCGCGTGATAGGACCTCTTCAATGAAGGCGCACCCAGTAGATCCGAGCACCAATCGAGAACAAGCCCACTTACTCGCCCTCGGTCGAAGACAGACCACTAATAGGTTTTCTGTTTTGAGGTTGGCACGGCATCGTGCCTGAGAATCGCCGCTCTTCCGCGTCGAAGAGAGGGAGCGACTTCTGCTATTTCAATTCCAACTTAGGACTGGATTCTGCGTGCCCATGAGTACAAAGTCAAATTGAAACTTTTTATAAGTGTCATTGCCTATTCGCAAGACGGCTGGTTGTCGGCATAGACTTCGCGAGGCTCTCAGTTAGACCCTTTCTTGATCGAATAACTCAATATGATCGCCTCCGCGATCTCCTTCATCGTTTTGCGGCGTTGTTGACTCTGGCGCTGCAAGACCTGGTACGCTTCCGGTTCGCTAATCCCCATCTCCTGTTGCAGGATGCCTTTGGCGCGATCAAGAATCTTTCGCAGTTCCAGTCTGCTTGCCAATTGCGACTTCTCCTGCTCGAGACAGGCCATCTCGATCTCGGCTCCAACCAGAAATCCGACCATGAAAATCATCCTAATTTCGCGCTCACTGTAGACATGCGGGAGTCGATTTTGAACGTTGACCACGCCGACGATGCGCCCACGGCTGAGCAGCGGAAGTGACAGAAACGACTCGTAGCGATCTTCAGGTAGTTCATTAAAGAACTGAAACCGGCTGTCTCTACCTGCGTTGCACGGCACGGACACTGGTTGCCGGTGCTGTGCAACCCAGCCTGTAATACCTTGCCCCACCTTTAGCTTCAGGCGGTCCATGACTTCCGGGTGGGGATTCTTGGAAGCTCGCAGAACTAACTCCTCACCCTCAAGAACGTAGACGAAGCAGGAGTCACACGCGACCACGGAAGTAACAAATTCAACGACTTGTGTCAGAACGTCGTGGAACGGAACCGCGGACGATGTCCGGTTGGCAATACCCTGTAGAAACGCGTGCGGCCGTGCCAATGAATCCGGCGGTTCTTCACGCGCGAGCAATGTTGTCGAACCTCCCGGCTGCCATTCTCCTGATGCGCCCATACCGACAAGCTAGCGTTTAGACGGCTTGGGGACAATCATCCTTTGGTATGCTCTGCGATGAAAAAAACTGATTGCTCGAATCAACGCTGCACAGCCTGCGACCGGGGCTTGAGCTTGTCCGCCATCCGAACCAATTCGGCTAGCGATGCGGCTTCCATCTTTTGCATCACGCGACTGCGGTGAATCTTCACCGTTACTTCACTCAGACCGAGCTGGGCTCCAATTTCCTTATTGATGAGTCCGGTTACGACCAAGTCCATCACTTCGCGTTCTCGCTGTGTAAGCTGCTCGACTCTGGACTGAAGAGCGGAGATTTCGGCTTCCTCGACGCGACGGATGCGGTCGCGCTCCAGGCCATGATGTATCGCCGCCAGAAGTTCTTCCTTCTGGAAGGGCTTCATCAGAAATTCGATTGCTCCGGCCTTCATGACCCGAGAAGTCATACGGACATCACCGTGCGCCGTAATGAAGATGATGGGAATCGACATGCCGCTCTTAATGAGTGTTTCCTGGAACTCAACGCCGCTCGCTCCAGGAAGCCTCACGTCGAGCACGAGACAGCTCGGAGCGTCCGGCCGCGCTGCTTTCCAGAATGCTTCCGTCGAGGCAAATACCTTCGAGCGTAGTCCAACAGACTCGAGGAGGTTGCTAATGGCGTCGCGCACTGACTCATCGTCGTCTACGATGTAAACCATTGGACGTGCATCAGCCATCGGTATCTCTTGGGCGAATGGGAAGTGTAAATTGAAAGACCGCGCCTCCGGACGACCGTGGCGACGCCCACAAACGGCCATCATGAGCCTCAATAATCGAGCGGCTCAGCGACAACCCCAAACCTGTGCCGTGAGCCTTCGTCGTATAGAAAGGGCTGAAAATCCGCTCCGCCGTCTCAGCATCCAGACCAGTCCCGAAATCCTCTACCTGCACCGCAACCTCTGCTCCTTCCGCTCGCGTACTAATGCGTATTTCTTTGCGGTCATCGGCGATGTCCGCCACTGCGTCCATTCCGTTCACGATGAGGTTCAACACAACCTGCTGTAATTGCACCCGGTCCGCCTTAACCTTGGGTAGTCCCGGCACCAGCTCTGTCTGGATTGCAACGTGCCTCCTCGTTGCCTCATCGTGAAGAAACGTCGTCAACTCATGTACTACTTCGTTGACGTCGATCCAATTCTTAGTCGGCGCTTCCTTTTTGAACAGCGCCCGAACACGCTTAATCACAGCACCTGCACGTGTTCCATCCTGAATGATCCGCTCGACAGTTTGCCGTGTCTTCTCGAGGTTCGGAGGAGTCGCGGAAAGCCACTCTATGCAGGCATGTCCATGTGTCACCACGGCGGTCAGCGGCTGATTAATCTCATGCGCGATTGATGCCGTGAGTTCACCCATGCTGAGTGCCTGGGAGAGACGGGCCAACTCCGTCTGAGTCTTCAATAGCTCCGCGGTCCGTTCCGATACTCGAACCTCCAAATGGTCGAGGGCTTCCTTGAGTGCTTCTTCAGTTTCCCTTTTCGCGGAACTCACCCAGCTCGCTGCCAATGCGCAAACAACAAACGCGGCAAAATATGCTTCCGCGGTAGCACTTATGGAAAATGAGTAATACGGTGGAACAAAGAAGTAATCCACCAGTAGCGTTGACAAGAGTACTGTAGCAAGACCAATCGCAGTCCCCCCAAACCATGCGCTGACCATTACCGCCCCGAAGAACAAGAAGAGAAATGGATACGGGAAGTGAGGCTGAAGCAGCAGCGTGCAGGCGAAAGCCAATCCGACGGCGAGCAATGCTATGCCGAAACGCCGGGGGACTAATCCGACTTTAGGACCTGTAAAAAAAGTCACTGTCCACACCTCGGTGGTTGCACGCCTGGCGCAGCCGGCACCAGCTTGGTAGAGCATCGATGTCGTTTAGGACGCCCCCGCCAAGAACGGCAAGTGACGCCCACAGGCCAATGAAAATCTACTCAAAGACTCATTAAGGATTTCGCAAAAGATTCACCTGGCCGCGTTGGTTTCCCCGGCTCGCGATTCAACGTAAGCCTCAGCCACAGATTCATCCGGCGAACTTGCCGGCCATCCGACTATTACAAGGAAGACGTCCAGCACAAAGAGTCCGATGGCGATATCGTTGAACAGAGTTGCGGCCGCTGCGTCGGGCAACAACTGGTTCGCTGCCCAGAAGAGGAACGCAATGGCGAGCAAGACGGCCTTAAGTACTTCCGCCGCACCGGGACGGCGAACGCTTTGGTAAAGCAGGTAAGCAACGGCAATCAGAGCAAGAGGAGCAGCACCCAGCCAATCGTGAGCTCCGGATGGGAAAAGCGTCGGCATTGCATCCCATACGAACAGTGCGGCCACCGAGGTTAGAGTTACTGCGCCGAGAGCAACCGGCAAGGTGCGATGGGATCGATCAAGGCGGAGTTTCATAAAACATCAGCGTCTTTCGGCACTTCCTACCTACTTGCATCATAGCTGGAGGGCCCAGTCCGTGGAACGCGTCTGTTTCTATCGCCGTCATCGAAAAAATTGATTGGACGGATGAATCAGGCGAAATTAGCTTACTGGGTGATCAAACCGATCTCGAAACACACGGCAGAGTTCAGACTGCTTTCATCGAAGAAGCACACTAGCTGTGAGGCAGCACGAGTCAGGCAAGAGCCATGAAGCTCACGGGTTTTCTTCTACTAGCCGCAGGATGGGTGATTGTTGTTGCGGCGGTCCTTCTATTACCCTCAGCGGGTTCGCGTTCTGCGTTTGCGTGGGCGGGGATTGCAGTCGAAGTATTGGGGCTAGTGCTCGCGCTCCGGTCTCATCGAGTCCTCGATGCGGAAGAACGTTGATGGGGCTGCCACCGTCTTCCCTTTCCCAAAGTTCGGCGATGCTCTGCTTTCTCCTGGTCCTGCTCGTGCCACTGACGGTTGTTGGCGTGGCGATGGTGAATTCCGGCCTGTGCCGAAGTCGTAGCGCCGCCCACATCGTGATGGCATCTCTCTGCGTCTTTGGCGTCGCAGCAATTGTGTACGTCTCGCTTGGTTTTTCCTGGCAAGGGATCGCTGGGCGGCCGAACCACTCGCTGGTAATCGGCGCGCAGACGTGGAGCTGGATCGCCGCGGAGCCGTTTTTCTTGCGCGGACTGCGGCTCGATCTCTCCGCCGAATCCCTGATCGTGTTGCTGCAGATCTTTAGCGTGGGATTAGTGGCAGTGATTCCACTGAGTGCGGGCGCTGACCGCTGGCGACTTGGAGCATCATGCGTTTCGGCAGCCTTTCTTGCAGGCTGCACCTATCCATTGTTTGCCCACTGGGTGTGGGGCGGAGGGTGGCTCTCGCAACTCGGCACGAATCGCGGACTGGGCCGAGGCTTCATCGATGGTGGAGGAGCAAGCACCATTCAATGTGTAGGTGGTCTTTCGGCTCTCTCCATCACTTTGATCTTGGGGTCGCGCCATGGGAAGTTCTCGAGGGACGGTATCCCGGCAGCGGTGCCCGGCCACAACGCCGTGTTGACTCTTGCGGGTTGCCTGATCGCATGGGTCGGATGGCTAGGACTGAATTGCGCTGGAGCGATTTTGCTCGCCGGTGTAGATCCATCGCGCGTGGTTTTGATCGCGATGAATACGACCTTAGCAGCCATTGCGTCGGGACTGACAGCAGCGGTTGTGACCAGAGTTCGCTTCGCAAGACCGGACGCATCGTTAGTTGCAAACGGATGGATGGCTGGGCTGGTTGCCAGCAGCGCGGCGCCCGCTTTCCTGAAACCCGCTGCCGCCATTCTGGTCGGTGCAGTGGCGGGAACGCTGGCTCTGGCCACCATCGATCTGTTGGAAGCGCGCCTTGCCATAGATGATCCAGGAGGCGCCGTCTCCGTGCACGGTGTCGCTGGCATTTGGGGCCTATTGGCAATTTCTCTCTTGTCAGATGCCGGAACGACTGGCCAGTGGCTTGCGCAGGTCGCGGGAATTGCAACGCTACTGGGCTTTGTGCTGCCCCTGACTTACGGCCTGAACTGGCTTCTTAACAAGTTTTATCCCCAACGCGTAGACGAGCAGGGCGAAGAGCAAGGTATGGACCTCTACGAGCTTGGCGCTGGCGCTTATCCTGAATTTGTTGTGCACAGCGAAGAGTTCACGCAACGCTGATAGTCACAAACCCATCAGAGTCGGCTTACGAAGGTATTCAAAGAGAATGTAACCGGCAAGCGCGGCGAGCACAGCGATTTCAAGATTGTCTAACGTAAAGACATCCCTGATCGCCCAGAGCAGACCACTCTTTTGCGCGGCACCCGAACGTTCGTATTCCCCCATCAACAAATTGGAATAGAAAAGGAAAATGACGAAGGCCATCCCGACGAAGGCTCTCCAGATTTTCCTCTTCATGCCGAGACCTTTCGTAGAGTTTCTGGGAGCAGTTCGCGACTTGCACCGTCCGACTCCAGCAATGGCTACTCGAAGAACAGCTCCGATCTCAGCTGTGTTTTGCGACGTACAACAGTAATCCAAAGATCACGATCGGAATTAAGGCGAGGGCTACATAAAACAAGATTCTCCTGGGCCACGGCGTGCGACGCGTCCTCCAGTCGTGCAGTTCCAGCCTGTCACTGACTCCGACCTGGTCCTGGTGCTCAAGATCCCAAGCGAAATCGCGCGCAGTGTGATAGCGGTTTTTGGGATCACGTTCCAGAGCGCGGTAGACGATCTCTTGCAATTGCGGCGAAATGGCCGGATCGATCTCACGAGGAGGCATGGGATTGTTCAGCAGACGATCGTTCATGATCAGGAACGGGTTGTCTCCACTGAACGGCACTTTCCCGGTCAGCATTTCGTAGAGCATAACGCCGAGTGCATAGAGGTCGCTTCGCGAGTCGCCACGCTTGCCTTTGACTTGTTCCGGGGAAATGTAGTCGGGCGTCCCCATCGTCTGGGAGAGCTTGGCGAACGTTAGGCGCCTCGATTTGCTGCTGGCCGCGATGCCGAAATCGATGATCTTAATCGTGTCCTCGCCGGCAACCATGACATTCTCAGGCTTCATGTCACGGTGAGCGACGCCGCGCTCGTGAATGTGACCTAAGGCATCGAGGATGCGGAGTGTCAAACGCACAGCGCGTTCAATCGGCAACTTATGCTGCTCATCGAGAATCTTTCGCAGCGGGCGGCCTTCCACCCACTCCATAACCATGTAAACCTGGCTGCGATCGTCATCGGCAAAAACCTTCATGACTCCCGGATGATCGAGGATTTTGCCGATCTCCTCTTCGCGCTTGAAACGATCGAAAAGGGCAGGATCGCATTCCACCTCGGGATGAGGAACCTTGATGGCAACTTGCCGGCCGTTTCTTAAGTCGGTGCCCCGAAAGATCGAGGCCATGCCGCTGCGGGCTACCAGGCTATCAATTCGGTAATGATCCAGTTGATCGCCGGGATGAAGAGAGGACATTCGGTTGAGTTCCAGGTACACCTTCATCATGCCAGAAGAGACGGAAAGAATTCATAAAGATTGTAGGGGATTAGCGAAGTTTATACGGCCGACCGCGGTACATGCCGATGCGCTCGACATCGTGAACAGCGATCAACTGTACGCTCACGTTGTCGCCGCCGTCTTTCTGGTTGGCACTTGCGACTAGATCCTGCGCCGCAGCATTCAGGTCACGCTTGCGGCTCACAATGCGGGCAATCTCGTCGGAGCTGACAGCGCCGTGCAAACCATCGGAACAAAGCAGTAGCACATCCCCCGGTGTGACCTGCAATTCATTTACATCGACCTTCACAAACAGATTGCTTCCCAGAGAGCGGCTCAGAACATGCCGCGTATCGGCGTCATCTGCCTCTGTTTTGGATAGAATCCCCATACGAAATTGCTCGTTCGCGACGGTGTGGTCATTCGTAAGGGCACGGGCCTTGGAATCCCGAATAAGGTAGACGCGCGAATCCCCAACGTGGGCAATCGTGGCACGATCAAAGCGGAGAGCGCAAACTACCAGCGTGGAAGCCATTCCAGCACCAGCCGGACCTGCCATGGCTTCCGTCTCACAAATGCGCGCATTTGCCGCCTGCACGAGGCGGTTGAGCAGTGGACCATGGGATTCCATGGCGGGCGCCCTGCGGAAGCCACCCAGTACCTCTTCGACCGCTGCCCGCGATGCGACTTCTCCCTGCCGCTGCCCACCCACGCCGTCCGCCAAGGCGAATAACCAACCGTGATAGCGGACTTGCTCAGGAGAGGACGGCCGAACGTAGCCGAGATAA
The DNA here is from genome assembly GCA_035279505.1 of Candidatus Sulfotelmatobacter sp. Taxonomy (GTDB): domain Bacteria; phylum Acidobacteriota; class Terriglobia; order Terriglobales; family Acidobacteriaceae; genus Sulfotelmatobacter. The sequence continues at coordinate 20,024 of DATEHP010000309.1, forward strand.
TCCTCATTACGCGGGCGGACGGGACCCGGGTCCGAAAGCTGGGCGAATTCAACCTCGAGCATAGGAAAAGAAGTACACCGCTTTTCATGAACCGAAACAGATTCCTAGTCGAAGGAAAGCGGCAATGGCCTGGGAGCGAGATTGTTGCTCCCAGGCCATGTTGCCGGTCTTCAGGCGATTCGGTCAACTCATCAGGCCGCCGGTAGTCGATTTTCGATGAGTGTGGTTCGACCCGCAGCCTTGGTAGCCCGCAGGAAGTAGATACCGCCATAGATCCCCCAGACTAGCGCGATCCCGAGCGCCAATAGAGGCTCCATTTTTGTGCCGTAGCCCATGAACGGTCCAATAATGTAGAAGGCCATGCAGGCCAGGTTCGCGAGCAGGCCAAAAACTGGAATCACGAGATGGCGAACGAACTTAAACTGCGGGTGATTGTGAAAACATACAAGGCAAGTCACGCAGCTCAACATGTAAAGCAAGAACGTTCCAAAGTTCGACGCCAGGGTCATGGTGAGGAATGAGTTGGGCAATGCCGCCATCTTGTCGTGCGTCAGGTATCCGACGCTCGACCAGAACCCGTGCGGCAAAGCCTGAATGGCAGAATCCGCTGGGGCAGATCCGTCGCCAAAGTACATCACAACCGTGATGCAGCCAACGACGGCTGAAATCGTCGCCAGCCACCAGATGGCTTTATGTGGCGTCAAGTTTCTGGAGTGCAGCGCTCCCATAGAGTCGGGAAGTTCTTTGTCCTTTCCCATGGCGTAGGTGACGCGCGCTCCGGTATTCATGCAGGAGAGTGTAGTGCCGATCAGGGCCAGGAAAACCGTAGCCGCCTCGGCCAGCATAAAGAGGCGCCCCCGACCCGGACCGAATAGAGTATCGCCGACCATGATCATGAGATCTCCAATCGGGGCGGCCGAGGCGGCTGCACTCTGCATGGTATAGCCGCTGTTCAGTACATAGTTTGCCGCAAAATACTCGAACAGGTAGCAAAAGCAGCCTTGCACAAGCAGCGAAGTGACAACTGCAATCGGCACGTCGCGTTTGGCGTTCTTGGCTTCGCCTCCCATGGCCGTTACCGATTCAAAGCCAACCAAAATCAGGATGGCGATCGTGGCCTGCACGAACATCCAGCCGAAGTTGTGCATTCGAATGACTGACTTGCCGTTCGGATGCGAGAGAAAGGCGCCGCTCGCATCGTGCTCCGGATAGCTGATGCGAAATGGAACCGGTTTGCCGGAGGCATCCAGCTTGGGCTGCGGCACGCCGCTGGAGTCGCGGACAATTACGTCGGTGGCCTGTCCGCTCACCACCTGTGATGTCGTGGCGAACTCATATGTGTAAGATGCCCCGGTCTGCGAATCGAATTGAGCCGCTGTGCTCCCCGGTGGATGGCTCATGCGATAGTTGAGCGCGACGACCGAAAACAAGAGCAAGGCGCTGATCTGAATCACGTTGATCGCGATGTTCACCGACGTCGAGCCGTTCACGCCCCGGTGAGCGATATATGCCACCGCGAACGAGAAGAAGATCGCCACCGCCATCATGAACATCGGTCCTGGATTGCTGGCGCTCATGAAAGCCGGCCATATCGTTCCTACTAGATATCCCGAGATGACACCGATGACGCCCACCATCACGCCGGGATAGAGCCAGTAGTAAAGGTGTGAGCCCCATCCGACAATGAATTTCGCAAGGCGGGCATACGGCCAAGCCTTCTCGTGATTGAGGAACGACTGTTCGGCGAAATAGTAAGAACTGCCGGTCCCGGGATACAGCTTCGCCATTTCGGCATAACAGACCGCCGTGGCGAGACACAGTACAGTAGCGAACAGGATGCCGATCCACATCGCCGGAGCGGTTGCGCCAGCCGTCGCCTGTCCAAAAAATGTGAGCCACAGAAAGGCGCCAGGAGCGATGAGCGCCATCGCATTCATCGTCAGACCAGTCAAGCCTAAGGTCTGTTTCATTTCGGTGTTCGTCTCTGCCATCGATATTCTCCTCTGATAATCGTCTTCGATTTCATTCTTCTCTGCTGTCATTGCAGAGCTTCCCCAGCGACCCCAACATGACAGCCATTGCGCCGAGCATCCCGAGCACAGCGAACAATGGCTCTCTGTCGAGTAGAAACAATCCGCCCAGCAAACCGACGGAGCCAGCCATCAATCCAAATATCTGCACCAGCCGCAACTCCGTCATTCGCAGGTGATCCTTCCGTTGCTCTTGCGATCGTGCGTACGAATCCACGGTTTACTTCTCAACCGTGTTGTGGCCAAAGATGAAGCCGAATTCCGCCATAGCCCGAGGCTGGTTCTGGTTCGCACCCGTCTGGCTGAAGGCGAAGCCAGGTGTGATGTTGCTGGCGTGAACGTATGCCAAATCACCACGAACGAAGAATCCGCCTCGTTGAACCGTCGGCGTCACCGTAACCGAAGTTGCGCTGCTGCCCGGTCCATACAAGAGATTGGCTGACCCGTCCGTGGAACTGCCTGAGCTAGTGATGTACTCCCAACGAATGGGCAGCGAGAAACCATGCTTGAACGCGTAACTCGCCAGGATCGCACCACCGGTTGTCGAAGCGCCTTTCACGACCCCGATGTTCAGGTTCGTGGGCACATTGGTGTATTGAAAGTAGGGCTGAATAATCCATGGCCCCTTTGTATACGTGTAAATCACGTTGTAGATGCTGCTGTTGTTCTGCAGGGGTGTGGCGTAAGTCTGGAAGGCAGTCTGCCCATAGTTTCCCCCTCCCACGAATGCCAAGGCATGAGGGCCTTTTGTGTACGTTAAGGAACCCGTCAGCCACGAGTAGCGATTGGAATAGAAGCCATCGTTCCAACTCAGCGAGGCAGTGAACTTGCCCATTGTCTGATTGATCTGGATTCCACGATTCACCGCGTTCTCCTGATTCCACAACAAGCCGCGGTGGACGTTCATGTTCTCGAAGGTAAAGGTGTACTCGGCACCGATCAGAGTCGGCAGCGCGCCGATCATGATCGAGGTATTCTTCGCCGCCTGCAGCTTAAAGAAGGCAACCGGCACCGGACCGAAAAGTTTGCTTACCGTTTTGTCGGTCTCAAGGTACGGCGTGCCCAAGGCCGCAATGTTGTAGGCGCCCGCTTGCAGGTAGAACTGGAACCGACCATCGGCTTTTTGAATGAATACCTGACCGTTACTTAGACCCACTTGCCCGCCCTTGTCACCGGCTACATAATTTCCCGTCCACATCCCTAGGCCGCCGAGAGTACCGTTAACGGATATCTTGCCGACGGGCCCTGCCTCGAAAGTGAATGGGGGGAGCGCCGACAGTGGACCGGTTATAGCTGGAGTGGGAAGCGCCGTCGGCGCCGGCGGGTCTGCAGGCGCCGCTGGAGCAGTCGATTGGGACACTGCAGCCTGTGGAGCAGCCGTCGTGTCGGCTGACTGCGCAACCATAACCGGTTGTTGCGGATCCTTCCCGCCGGCTGTCGCATTGCCTGAACTCTGTTGCGCAGCGACACTGTTGGCAGAAGAAGCGGCCTGCGTGTTGGCGCCGTCCTGTGCCTGAGCCATAGCCACCGACAAAACACTCGCCATCGCGATCCTTGCGCTGTACTGAAAAAGACTCTTCATGGGCTTTCTCGACCTCTCTGTTTGTGGGGATAAAGGATGATCGTGAATCACCCTTCGCGTGCGCTGACCCGCACGCCGAAGTTAGCGACGAAGCGCGTCGCAGTCCAACGCATACTTCCGCTAGAAAGGATCAAAAGTTTGTTTTTTAAAACAAATATTTATCGAGCTAATAAGAGAAACTATTCGCAAAAAACTCGGCGGCGGCGGACGATCCAGGTCTGAACTTATTCCAATGAGGGTAAATGCCACGCCAGACGGCACATTTCAGCCTTTCCGCACATAACGCTCATGTTCGCAAAACGCGATTTAGCATGGCGATGCGAGCAGCCTGAATTCAGTCCGGAGACCCTCATACGCGGCAGCATTTCGGAAAACCATAGCCCCGATTGAAAGTTTTTATAGGTTGGGAGTATTGGCAAGCAGATCAGCGACAAGATATTCTGCTCGCTCATCCTGGCATACTGCAGGGTTTAAAACGCGGCGCCAATCAACTAGAGGAGACTAATGTCAACTGAATTGAGGGACTTTCTTGCTCTTTCGTATGACGAACTCGAGCAGTTAAACCTGAAGGCCAAGGAGCAGCGCAGAAACCGCGTCGCCATCGACAAGATCCGTGAGGAGCGGCTCAAATATCTGACCGACGAGAAGCGCATTAAGGCCTTGACCGTCATGTTCAGCGACCTCGAAGGCCGCCTGCACATGCTCGACTATGACAAGAAGTTCCTGCTGAAAAGTTACGACAATCTGACTTTTGACGGGTCGTCGATTCGCGGATTTACAGCCCAACGCGAGAGCGATCTCCGCTTGGGCATCGATTGGTCAGCTTTCTATTGGGGGCCGGCCGATGTCTTTGGTCCAGGCAAGGTGCTGGTTTTTGGAGAAGTGATCGACAAAGACGGCTCGCGTTACTCTGGCGACATTCGTGGTGTTCTGAAGGACTTCGCAGAAGGCCTCTATAAGAAGAAAGGCTACACACTCAACGCTGCAAATGAGATTGAAGGATTCCTCTTCAAAGGTCCTGACGCAGAGCGGCGTTTTCACGAGACCGGGAAGTTCGAATACGTGAACACCGGCGGCTACTATCACTCCCTGCCCGGCGATCCACTTCGCACGTTTATTGACACAACCGCCGAAGTCCAGCGTGCGATGGGTTTCCAGAACGAAAAAGACCATCCGGAAGTTGCGCCGTCGCAATTCGAGATCAACTACGGCTACGGCGAAGTCGTGGCCGCTGCCGATCAGATTCAACTTTACAAGCTGATCTGTCGCCAGGTGGCGACCAATATGGGGCTGACTGCATCTTTCCTGCCCAAGCCGGTGGTAGGCGTCAACGGCAGCGGTATGCACACCAACGTTTCCATCAGCGAAGACGGGAAGAACTTGTTTTGGGATTCGAAGGGCCAAGAGAAGCTCAGCAAGTTGGGATGGGCATTCCTCGATTGCATCCTCACGCACGGCAATGATATTTGCCTGCTGTTGAATCCCAGCGTGAATGCCTATCGGCGTCTCGATCCGCACTTCGAGGCTCCGAACCAGATCAAGGCCTCCCCAGTCGATCGCGGCTCAATGATCCGCATACCCATCGGCAACGAGAAGTCGATGCGCGTCGAAGTCCGCTCCGTAGCTCCCGACGCGAATCCGTACTTGGTGATGTACTCGATTTTCAAAACCGGTCTGGATGGTGAGACTGCGAAGATCAAGAACCTGCGCCAGGCCGAACGCTACCTGCCCGACAATATCTACGACGCCCTGGACAATTTTCGCAAGGCCGAGTGGATTTCCACCATTTTGGGTGAGGATGTGAAGGGCCGCTACGCCGATTTGAAGCAAGCCTCGGCCGATCGTTGTCCACGGCTGCTGGGCACTTTTGTGAAGACGCCGGAAGTCCAGTTCCACCACGAGGTCTACAACCAATTCCTGTGGAATCTGTTTTAAGGATATCGGTTCGCGAATTCAAAGGGTGCAAGCGATTGCGCTCTGTTCCAACTCGAGCGCTTCGCGTGCGCGCGGCCCTCACGGCACCAAGAAGCTGAGGGTTTCAGCAACTGCGGGCACTGGCCTGGTTTAGCGCGAATAGTAGCCCGTGCGCGCATGCACAACTGTCTTTGACGCGTTCGATTTGACACGAATCCGGTGCCATCTTCCGGATGTCTCAGAATCGTGGAGATGATAACCGATTACGTATTCGTTTCTGAGAGCTCGACCAGCCTTGATCATGACATCTTTTGCCTCAGCAATGGTGCGCACACGGAAATGAAGTCCGCCGGTTTGATCCGAAAGCTTTTCGAGCATTTCCGGTCCCTGGTGCTCTTCTGCTCGATCCCACGGTTTGGTGATGAGGCTCGGGCGGTATGGAGCTGTGTCCGTTGACGTGCCGGCCGAGCCGTTGTCGATGACAATCGTGTAGATCTGAACATCGGCTTCGAGCGCCATGCGCATCAGCTGCCTTTGCGAATATCGGCTGTGGTTGTCCATCCCATCTGAAAGAATCAGCAAGGCGCGGCGGGGCCAGTGCGCTTCCCTCATACGCTTCAAACCGAGGTAGACAGTATCGATCAGTGCCGTCAGCCCTCCTGGCTTGGCGAGCCCGATGCTTTCTTCCAGTGTTGCGATGTCAGTCGTGAATCCGCTTATGGCCGCAGGCTGTGTTGAGACCGTCAAAAGCAGGAATTCATCATCCGGATTCGCTGTTCCAAAAAATGCTTGTGCCATCTCCTTGGCCCCGCTCAGTGATTGCTGCATGCTGCCGCTGATGTCCAGTAACAAACCCACCGAACAGGGAGCATCATCGCTCGAAAACGACACGATTTTCTGCGAGCGCTGATCGTCGAAAACGTTGAAATCATCTGCATGCAGGTTCCCTATTGTCTTGCCGTCATGGTCAGTCACCGTAACAGGAACCAGGACCATTTGGACGCTCGTCCGAAATTTAGGTGTTTCAACCGCCTTTTGAGCCTCAGCTTCTCTCACTCCCACTGTTAGGAGAAGTAGGATGCTGGAACAATAGCTCAACGGTGTCGGGAAACTCATAACAA
>DATEHP010000310.1:0-4754 GCA_035279505.1 Candidatus Sulfotelmatobacter sp.
AGAAACTTCCTCCTATTGACAGTCTATAGGTCGATCGATACTATTCCTATAGAACTTCGATAGGAGAAGCACTCTGGACTCGCAACCAACAACCCTCCTTCAGGGCACGCTGGATCTGCTCATCCTCAGGTCACTCGTCGCCGAGGAGAAGCACGGGCTCGGGATCTCGCGCAGAATCCAACAGATCACCGGTGGCACCTTTGATGTCAAACCCGGATCGCTCTTTCCAGCCCTCCACCGAATGGAAGAAGAAGGCTGGATTTCGGCTTTTTGGGGAGATTCGGAGAACAACCGCCGCGCGAAATATTATCGGCTGACGAAGGCGGGACAAAAGCAATTGGAAGTCGAAAAGAAGCGCTGGGGCCGCATCTCCTGGGCCATCACGCAAGCCCTGGAAACGCCTTAAGCGGAGTTCGCCATGCCGTTCCTTCTGAAAGCCCGGAGTTTCCTGCGAAACATCTTCCTTGCTCGCCGAGTGGAAAGCGATCTCGATGAAGAAGTCCGCTCTCATCTCGACATGCTTACCGAAGAGAACATCGAAGGGGGCATGTCACCGCAGGAAGCGCGACGCGCCGCACGCATCGAACTGGGGGGCGTCGATCAACTCAAGGAGCAGGTTCATCAAGTGCAGGCCGGCAACTGGCTCTACTCGATTCTTGGCGATTGCCGCTACAGCCTCCGGCAATTTCGCAAAAATCCCGGCTTCACGGCAATCATTGTCCTGACGTTGGCATTCGGAATCGGTGCCAATTCTGCGATCTTCAGCGTGGTCAACCGCGTCTTGCTGCGACCGCTGCCCTACCCGGAATCCGACCGGCTCGTCGCGCTCCGGTTGGATGCCCCGGGGGCAGGGGGGCTGGCGAGCTTTTCGAACGGACTTCAGCTCTCGCCCTCGATGTACATCACGTTTTCCGATCACAACCAAAGCTTTGAGTCGATGGGCATATGGAGTCCGGGCCGCGCGAATGTGACCGGCATAGCGCAACCCGAGGAGGTCCGCACCGAGTTGATAAGCGACGGTATCCTGCAGACGCTCGGCGTTCCTCCGTTGCTCGGCCGCTGGTTTTCCGAGGCAGATCAAGATCCACGCGGCGGAAAGACAGTCGTGCTGAGCTACGGGTATTGGAAGCGCCGATTCGGAGGTGATCCTCAAGTTGTCGGACGCACTTTCCAGTTGGACGCCATCCCGCGCGAAATCGTTGGAGTCATGCCGGCTGGCTTCCGCATGGTCGATCAGGATTTTGATGTTCTGATTCCGATGGCCGTCGACCGCCTGCGTCAGAAACTTGCGCCCTTCGGTTACAGCGGCATCGCTCGCCTGAAGCCGAATGCCTCATTGGCGCAAGCGGATGCCGATGTCGCCCGCCTGATTTCCGTCTGGATGGATTCGTGGTCCAACGGTCCCGGCACGAATCCCCACTATTACGAGATCTGGAGGATCACTCCGAATTTTTGTTCGCTCAAAGAGCAGGTCATCGGCAACATCAGCAGCGTGTTGTGGGTGGTGATGAGCACGGTTGGAATCGTTCTGCTGATCGCCTGCACAAATATCGCGAACCTGCTGCTGGTGCGCGCGGAGTCGCGCCAGCAGGAACTGTCGATCCGTGCCGCCCTGGGCGCTGGCCGCGGACGCATCGCCCGCCAGCTGCTGGTAGAAAGCGTCGTCGTCAGTCTGGCCGGTGGCGCCCTAGCCGTTGGAGTTGCGTACGGTAGCTTGCAGCTTCTCGCCGCTGTTGGTCCCGCCGATTTGCCGCGCCTCAGCGAGATCTCCCTCGACGCCCGCACGGTCGCCTTCACCTTCCTGCTTTCGGTGTTCTCTGGGTTGTTCTTTGGATCGATCCCCGTTTGGAAATACGCGCGCGTAGCCGGTTCCATGACGATGGGCGGCGCCCAGCGAACGGCGACCACGACTCGCGGACATCAACGCTCGCGCCACTTCCTGGTCATCGCGCAGGTCGCCATGGCGCTGGTGCTGCTCGTGAGTTCCGCCCTCATGATCCGCACTTTCGCGGCACTGCGCAAAGTCGAGCCGGGCTTTTCGGAGCCATGGAACGTGCAGACCATGCGTATCTCCATTCCCGACACGCTGATTTCGAATCCCGTTCTGGTGACCCGCACACAGAACAGCATCGCCGACCAGATCGCCGCGATTCCCGGCGTCACCGCCGTAGCATTCGCCAGCGCCCTTCCGATGGAGGGCGCCGATCCCAACTGGGACGAACTCGGCGTCGAGGGCAAGACTTACGACGGCGGCGAACCGCCGCTGCGCATGTTCAACTACGTCTCGCCCGGCTTTTTTCATGCGATGGGCACCCGCCTGGTTGCAGGGCGCGACTTCACGTGGTCCGATCTCTACGACCTCAGGCCCATGGTGATGGTCTCCGAGAGCTTCGCCCGCGAAAATTGGGGATCGGCGGCCGCCGCCGTCGGCAAGCGCGTTCGACAGTTCACCAATATGCCTTGGCAAGCGGTCATCGGCGTCGTCGAGGACGTCCGCGTGCACGGCGCCGACAAAAATGCGCCACCCATTATCTATTGGCCGGCGATGCTCAACGATCCGTACACGGCTAAGCCGACCATTGACGCCCCGAACTCGGTGACTTTCGCCATTCGCACTCCTCGTGCTGCAGAGCAAGCCTTCATCAGTGAACTGCAACGTGCGGTGTGGTCCGTCAACTCGGATCTGCCTCTGGCCTCGATCCGTACCATGCAAGACATCTATGGCCAGTCTATGGCGCGAATCTCGTTCACGCTGGTCATGCTGGCGATCGCCGGCTCGATGGGACTGGCTCTCAGCATCATCGGCATTTACGGAGTCATTTCCTACGCAGTCTCCCGGCGTACGCGCGAAATCGGCATTCGCCTCGCGCTGGGCGCCCAAAAACGCGAACTGCGCTGGATGTTCGTTCGCTCGGCCCTGGCGATGGCTGGCTTCGGCATCGGCGTCGGGCTGATCGCTGCATCCGCGGTCGTGCAGTTGATGAAGTCGTTATTGTTCGGCGTGAGCCCGCTTGATCCCTGGACGTTCATCGGAGTGCCGCTGGTCCTGACGGCGGCAGCTGCTGTGGCCAGCCATCTCCCGGCCCGACGCGCCTCGCGCCTCGATCCCATCGTGGCGCTAAGGTATGAGTGAGGTTCCTAATCAACTTGCAGACGGCCCGGAGCGGGTCGCAAAAAAACTTGTCCCATCGACATCGAAATGAATTCACTTTTGACTCCGACCGGCCCTCTCCTGCAAGGCGTTAACGCTTAAATCCCCACGCGGTCATTTTGAGTGATAAGGGGATATTTCGCCAACTGATTGCATGGGTCAGTCCTGCGGCTTCGAACAATTACCGAGAGATGAAAGTCTAAATCTACGAAGAATATGACGATTCGCAGAAGGGAATCCTGTAAACGACAGAGTCATATTTTGGATTGGTGCGGTTGCCTATGATCTCGCCGTGAAGATTCTCAGCGATACGCCTGCTGGCGGTGTTTTGTACGGCCACCGGATAGATGAAACTTCCTTTGCGGAGAGTTGCGTGTCCCCACGCAACAAGTGCGGCCACGACCTCCCGGCCAAAACCCTGCCCGTGCGCGCTTTCCTTGAGCCAAAGGCCGAGTTCGGGCGAAACAGAATCCGCATCTTCGAACGAGGCCATGCCAAGGCATTCCCTGTTGTCGAGGCGCCGGATGACGAAAGAAAACTGGTTCGGTTTCGGAGCCTGCACTCTCTTCTCGCACCGCGTCACGTACTCGCGCCACGAGGGCGGCTCCCATGGCATGAATCTGGTGATGGCGAGCGTGATGCATCCAAAAACCTCCTGTGCATCTATCATCTGGAACTGGCTGAGCTGCAATCTTGGGGACTGGATGACAATCATTGTGTCAAGCCGATCAACGACGCTGAGAATCGGGACAACCAGAGTGTGGGCAATCAATGACTGATCGCAGTGAAAAACAGCCTCTCTGATTTCGCGCTCAGTTGACTGCGTTCAGGGTCGATTACTCGCACTTTCATATAATGGGCACGCAGAGCTGCCACAACCCGGGGTAATGGAAAAGAAACCTCGACGATGTCCTCTTCATGCAGAGCGTAGCGGCTACGATTCAGGTGTTCGAACACTTTGACATTCCAGTTTGATCCGCCACTCGGAAGAGCGGTCACGTCGATGATCAATAGGTTCGTTCCGAACCGATGTACCCACGGTGGCCCGGCGATGAGGCGTTCGAGCTTCCATTGTGTGTTGATGTCAAAGATGAAGCAACCACCTGGCAACAGATGTCGGCGCACTGCGGCAAACACTTTCTTCCAGTCGGAGAAGCGCCTTACGTGGTTAATCGAATCGAATACACTGATAATCACGTCAAATCGGCCATCGACCCGAAAATCGACCATATCCTGCAGGAAGAGTTTTGATCGAGGCACTTTCTTGCGTGCAACGGAAAGCATCTTCCCCGAAATGTCGAGCCCAGATACCTCGTAAACATCCTGCAAACACTTCAGGATTGATCCGGTTCCGCACCCAAGCTCAAGCACGTTCCTTGCGTCTGGTTTGGTCGTCCGAATAAGTTCCATAACCTGCTCAGCCGCTGCCCGACGGTCCCCCATTACGGCGTCATAGAATTCTCCGAAGTGTCCATACGATGTCATGTGGTCATTTTATGAGAAAAAATCCGGGTTCCGCTTGTGACGAGCAAACCCTCAATTGACGAAATTGGGCGATTACGTGTTTTGACCTTGCGTCCGGGATTTTGAGGAAATCGTGATT
>DATEHP010000311.1:0-29980 GCA_035279505.1 Candidatus Sulfotelmatobacter sp.
CCATCGAACAAGGAGGCATCGCCTTCACCGACAAATCCGGCGATCTCTGGTTTGAGGAATACATCGTCTCTCCGCCCACGCACATTCTCAATGGATTTATCTGGGCGCTGTGGGGAGCCTATGACTACGCTCTGGCAAGCAAAGAAAGCGCTGCGCAGGAATTATTCGCGCGCGGCGTCCGCACCCTTCTTCACAATCTCGATCGCTACGATCTCGGATTCTGGTCGCTCTACGAACAATCCGGCACATACCTGCCCATGGTGGCGAGCTATTTCTACCACCGCCTGCACATCGTGCAATTACGCGTCATGCATCGTTTGACCGGAGAGGACTTGTTTGCCCGCGTCGCTGATCGCTGGGAGAATTACGTCCAGAGCCGCTCCAATCGCGCCCGTGCCCTGTGCTACAAAACGGCATTCAAGCTCTGCTACTACTAGCTTTCGAGCTGTCAGAACCCCAGCGTTCTGTAGCTCCTGTACAAGAATCGATCCCCTTGCAATTCATGCCCCGGACAGACGAGTTGCAGCGTCGCTTGATTGGGAAGTTTGCGCCGATGGGCTCCCAACCAACTGTCTCGAAGGATTCCTAGCACCTCATCCATCGTGAGTCCCTCTGCCATACGATCAGCTAGCAACCTGCCGCACGTCGGAGGAAAAACCTCTAGCTCCCGGTCCTTGAATTCGCCGAAACCCAGATTAGCAACAAGGTCAATGGGCTTTGCACCAGCCTGATACTTCTCAAACGCCCTCGCGAGCTTCATGTCCGATGACAACAGATCCTCAATCTTTTTTCGATCATCGGACGAAAGCGCTCGCGCGAGCGAGGCATCGCAGCACTGATGAAAAAATGACCTCCGCCACAAGTCATTCACGATTCGATAGCAAAAAAGAAGGCAACGCCCCGGCGGTTTCAATTCCTCGTCCAACGACCACCGATCCTCCGTGAACCCGCTAAGGACGCGGTAGACCTTCCAGATTCCGGGCCACAGTGAAGGGACTCGGATCCAGTCGCCGGTCTGAATGGAAGTCACGCCTGCGATTCTACGGGGATCAAGGCCTCTACTGCACGTTATGCCACCGGACATCGATCCTCATCCACACCTCGCTTCTTTTGCGATACTCTCTTCCTTCGCGTGAAAATTCTCTACGTCTCCCAATACTTCCCGCCCGAGATGGGCGCCCCCGCCGCCCGCGCCACCGAACTCGCTCACCATTGGTCGCAATCTGGTCACGAAGTGTCCGTCCTCACCGGATTTCCCAATCACCCCACCGGCGTCGTCCCGCCGGAATGGCGCAGCCGGCTGCACCGCCTGACGTATCACGAAAAAGTCGGCCGCATCGATGTCTTCCGCACTTGGCTCTGGCCTCTGCCGAACCGCAAGTCGCACGAACGCGTCCGTAACTACACGTCGTTTTGTCTCTCCGCCGCGCTGCGTGGCTTGACTCTTCCGCGCCCCGATGTGATCATCGCCACCTCGCCCCAGCTGCTCGTCGGCCTCGCCGGATGGTGGATTACCTTCGCCCGCCACATTCCCTTCATCTTCGAAGTCCGCGATCTCTGGCCCGAATCTCTCGCGGCCGTAGGTATCGGCAGCCAAGACTCGCTCCTTCATCACACTCTGGCAGCAATCGCTCGCTTCCTCTACGAACGCGCCGATCACATAGTCGTAGTGACCCCAGCCTTCAAGGACCGCTTGATCGAAGACTGGCGCGTCCCCGCCGAAAAGATTTCAAACGTCGAAAACGGTGTCGAAACCGATGTTTTCGCCCCTGCTCCGGCCAACGTAACCCTCGAACTTCGAAAGCGGCTGAACGCTCAAAGCAAATTTCTTGTTAGCTATATTGGCACGATGGGCAATGCGCACGGCCTCGAGACTTTGCTTGATTCAGCTTCCCAACTACAGCATCAAAATCCCACCGTGCTCTTCCTGCTTCTCGGCGAAGGTGCAGAGAAAGATCGCATAAGAAGCCTGGCTCAATCCCGTGGTCTCACCAACGTCCAATTCCTCGATCAGCAACCCCGCGAGAATATTCCCGCCTTCATCTCCGCATCCGACGTCTGTCTCGTCCTGCTGAAGAAGACCGATGTATTCAAGACTGTCATCCCCACCAAAATGCTCGAGTTCATGTCCTGTGCCCGTCCGGTGATTCTTGGTGTCGATGGCCAGGCGCGCCAGATCGTTGAAGAAGCATCTGCTGGAATCGCGATACAGCCGGAAAATCCCGACGGGCTCGTGGCTGCGATTGAGCACCTAAGCGCCAACCCCGAACTCGGTCGTGCCATGGGTCAGAAGGGAAGGGAATATATCGTGAAGACCTTTTCCCGCGCGAGCACCGCGCAGAAATACCTCAAAGTGCTCAATACAATCGGGAGCAAGATCTGAAACGCTATGGCCTCACGGTGTAGATTGCCATTGCAGTGGCCAGCGACATTGTGGCTTCAAATGTCCTGGCCGCCAACACCCGCCCGCCGCTTACCGGAACAAATAAAATATCGTCAGGCTGCAGTTGCATGTCCGGAATCTTTGCTTCCAGCATCTTCTTGATCTCGACCTTGGTTTCAGTCACCCCGCCGTCCGGTCCCTTGCGAATGATCCGCGAGGCGCCGAGTTTGGCAGTCTTGTTCGTTCCTCCCGCCAGTGCCAGCGCCTGCAACACGGTCAACGTTCCGTTATCCACCAACAGTCCGCTTGGACGCCCGACGTCTCCAACTACATAAATGACCGGCGCGCGCGGCACCGTGATCGTATCTCCTGGCATGATCTCCACGTTGCTGCTAAGGTCGTCCGCAAGATTGCGGGGCAGCGTCACTCGCACGGGGTCCGGCTGATTTCGGCGCAAAATGGCGATCTTGCGCGAGGCATTCTGACTGAATCCCCCGGCCTGCGAGACCACTTCATAAAGTTTGTGCTCGCCGATGTCCGGGTAAATCCCGGGCTTGCTGACTTCCCCGATAATCGTCACCCCTTGAGACGTGAATTCATCCACGAAAATCGTCACGTGGGGATTACGCACGAACCCGCCATCCGCCAACCGCTTCTCAATCAAGGTCTGTGCTTCTTCCTGCGTCAAACCCTCAACGTGGACGTAATCAATCAGTGGCAAGTACACGTCCCCGGAATTGCTCACCCGAACTTTGCTGGCCAGTTCCGGAACGTTGTAGACGTTGACTTCGATCAGGTCTCCCGCACCCAGCGTAACGATCGTGGATTTTCCCGGGCTGTCCTTCGATGGGTCATCCGGCTTTTCAGAATTGTTGGCCGCCCCTGAGGCGCTCACGGCTGCCTGCGATACCGGCTGCGTCGCCGGAAGTCCCGCAGGTGCCGCTCTTTGCTGTTCCGCCGGAGTGCTACCCGCGGGTTGCTGCGCCCATGCTCCAGCGGCCATGAAGAACACGAAGGAGAAAGTGCAGCCGCAGCGAACCAGTCCCATACCCGACTTCATTGGGGTCCCTGACCTTCTGGATGAATTTTGAACAGCAGTTTAGCACAGCAAAATGGAGTTGCACCCCGCAATTCATGCCCCTCCGGCTTAGTTTTCCACAGCTTTTTTCGTTGCGGCCGATTGAAAGTCCCAATCTGGTACTGCTAGAGTCAGGGCCTATCTTTACCCGGAATCATTGCATTCACTTTTGGTAGCAAGGTCTCGCTGCCATACTTGCGGTACAAGTGCGGTCTGAGTAGTCGCCTTTGTGTCGAGGTGGCGTAGTTGACCCTAATCTGTCTGGGCCTGTTTTTTACCGGTCTGCTCTCAGCGTTCGTCCTGACGAAGTATGTGCGCGATTTCGCGATCTCGCACGGCTTCGTTGCCGTTCCTACGCAAGAACGCCACTTGCACTCCAGCCCTCTGCCGCGTCTGGGTGGAGTCGCTATCTTCCTGAGTTTCTGTGTTTGCATGGGCATCGCGGCTCTCTGGGCCGTGCGTCATCCCGCCCTGCATACGCCGTACTTCCTGAGGACGCTCACTACCATCTTCGTACCTGCGGCCTTCGTCTTTCTGCTCGGTGTGTACGACGATCTTCGCGGCGTCGGCCCCTATGTGAAATTCACGGTGCAGGGAATTGCCGCCGCCATGTTGTACGCCGGCGGTCTGCGAATCGTGAACATCCCCGTCCTTCTGGGCGACCGTGTCCTCCCCTGGTACGTTGGTTTTGCTGCCACGATCATCTGGGTTCTGGCAATCACCAATGCCTTTACCTGATCGACGGTCTCGACGGCCTGGCTGCCGGATCCGCTCTGTTCTCCACGATGGTCGTCTTTACAGTCGCGCTCCTGCACGGTCCAGCACTGGTCGAAGTCATGACCATCGCTCTGGCCGGTGCCATCCTCGGATTCCTGCGCTACAACTTCAATCCTGCAACCATCTTCCTCGGTGATTCCGGCAGCTTGCTCATTGGCTTCCTGCTCAGCGCGCTGGCTCTCTATGGTGCGCAAAAGGCGCCTACTATCGTTGCCGTCGCAATCCCCATCGTATCCTTCGGCTTGCCGATTCTCGAGACAGTGCTCTCGGTCATCCGCCGCCTCATCAGCGGACGACCCGTCTTCACCGCCGACCGCGAGCACATCCATCACAAGCTGTTGCAGCACGGCATGACTCACCGCCAGGTCGTGATTCTTCTGTATGGCGTCTCCGCCGGTTTCGCCATGCTCAGCCTGTTCTTACTCTGGCCGACAGGAAGCTCCCTTGGCTTAGTGCTTGCCGTGTTGGGTATCGGAATCTGGATCGGTGTTCAGCACCTCGGCTATCTCGAATTCGGTGAACTGGCTCGCGTCGCCCATCGCACACTCGACCAGCCCCAGATTTTCGTGAACAATCTAGCCCTCCGCCGCGCCACGGAGGAACTCAAAGTGGCTCGCGACTACGATCAGGTCCGCCGAATTCTCCTCGCTGCTTTCGGCAGTAACGACTTCGATGGTTTCGAATTGAATGTCGCGATGCTTCCCGGGGAAATTGGTGCCGTAGAACCGCTCGACACTCCTTCGGGGCGCCGAAACAGTCGTTCCTTCCATTGGAACAAGCCAGGGCGGACCACCGGACTCAACAATTCTTCCGCTTGGACCATTGCACTCGATCTCCTCAGCTCTGCCAATCGCAACCGCGGAACCCTGACGGTATACCGGTTCTACTCCCCCCGCGACCTGCAACTCGACGTCAATCTCCTGACCGCAGCCTTCCCCACTGCTCTCGCCGACGCGCTCGACCGCGCGTTATCCCACTCTGCAGAAGTCATCCCGCTACCCGAGCAGGACCCATCACTCGTCACCGCCCAAGCTGGATAGCCACTTGGTTGATAGTCGTTAGCCTCATTCCCGCTCGCGCTTCTGGTTTTGAAACGGCGCGGCTTCAGCCGCGACGTAGCCGGCGAAATCAACGCGGCTTTATCGCTGAGGGCATTCGGAAAACGACGCGCGCGCCTTCGCCCCATTTACAATTCTCGTTTGTCCCAACTCATGCACATCCTCCACGTTATCGGCGCACGCCCCAACTTCATGAAAGCCGCGCCCGTTCTCCGCGCCTTGCGCAACCACTCCGATATACGCCAGACCCTTGTTCACACCGGCCAACACTACGACGCCGCCATGTCGGATGTGTTTTTTCAGCAGCTGGGAATGCCCGATCCGGACTGCAATTTAGGAGTCGGCTCCGGCACCCACGCGCAGCAAACCTCCGCTGTCATGCAGGCCTTCGAGCCCGTGCTGCAAGAGCGGAAGCCGGATGTTGTTCTCGTCTACGGCGATGTCAACTCGACCCTTGCCGCCGCGCTGGTGTGCTCCAAGCTGGGCGTGCGCGTCGGACACGTCGAAGCCGGACTTCGTTCCCACGATCGCAGCATGCCCGAGGAAATCAATCGCCTTCTCACTGATCAACTCTCGGATCTTTTGTTCACTCCTTCGGCAGACGGCGATGAGAATCTCCTCCACGAAGGCATCGAATCATCCCGGATCCACCGCGTCGGCAACGTGATGATCGATTCTCTCGCTTCCCTCCTGCCCAGTGCCGACCAATATTTTCCCGCTGACGTCACTCCGCCCTACGCATTGGTCACTCTGCACCGCCCCTCCAACGTGGATGGTCTTCCTTGGCTGAGCGACTTGCTCTTGACGCTCTCAGAGCTCAGCGCACAAATAGGTGTTCTGTTCCCGGTCCACCCCCGAACCCGCCAGCGCCTGAAAGAAGTGGAACCCTCCACCGCTCCTGTAGCGACGGGCGCCTCGTTAGCCTGCCCTGAGCGAAGTCGAAGGGTCAAGCGAAGCGAAGCAAGCGCCAACGCCACGGATTACAAACCGGCGTGTGCGCAAATGTCGGCGAACTCCCGTCTCCGTATGCTCGATCCTCTCCCCTACCTCGAATTTATCGCCCTGCAGCGCCGCGCCACCGTCGTGATCACCGACTCCGGAGGAATTCAGGAAGAAACAAGTTTCCTCGGCGTCCCCTGTCTAACAGTGCGGGAAAATACCGAACGTCCCATCACCATCACAATGGGGACCAATCAACTGGTAGGAAGAGACCTGAAGAAACTGCGCGTTGCCGTAGAGAGAATCCTGACTTCGAACGCAGAAGGATTAAAACAAACGACGACCGCGAAGATACCTTTGTGGGACGGCCGAGC
Organism: Candidatus Sulfotelmatobacter sp.; assembly: GCA_035279505.1. Taxonomy (GTDB): domain Bacteria; phylum Acidobacteriota; class Terriglobia; order Terriglobales; family Acidobacteriaceae; genus Sulfotelmatobacter. The sequence continues at coordinate 6,610 of DATEHP010000311.1, forward strand.
AGCCGAACGAATCTCACAGATCATCGTGAATCGCTAAGAGTAGCCGCGGGAGAGATCACGATAAGTCACGACAGGAATAGCCCCGGCATAGCCTCAAAGCACCAGAGGAGCCGCGAAGCGGCGAAAGAATGCGCCCATGGCGCAAGCCGTGGTTCGTGATAACCGGGAACGAATAAGCTCCGAAGGAGCGAAAGAAACGCACCTGCGCGACGCACAGGCGGCATTAACAGGCCAGGAGAGATTTACAGTTTCGCGCTAGCGTAAGAATTGATCTCGCAGTTCAAGCAAACTTCTTCAAAAGCCGGTGTCGTCCATTCCATGATTCCCCCCAGCGGCCCAAGTGTGGACCTGAAATGTTGGATTAGCATATCCGACTCGCAGAATGAAAGCAATACGCGAAAGACCTTGCCTCCGGCTATGCTTTAAGTCGTTTGCCCTGAAGCAGATTACAAGATTCACCGGATTTCTTACGTCACCGGCGTACTCGACAGGTTTAAGCCCGCTTTTCCACACAGGAACCACCCCCGATACTTTCTGTTTCCTCCTCCCCTATTTACTTTCGTCTCCACCGTTATGGAATCGAGGACTCTGCAATCATGTTCGGCAACACCTTATATGGCACGACTTTCAAGGACGTCAACTTTGTCCCCTTGCAGTCCGCCACATTCTGCGTGCAGTGCGAGATGATCAGCGCCAATCCCCGTTCCTATTGTCTGGCTTGTGGCAGCCAGGCACTGATCGGACTCTCTCGCGTCCTGGGCGGCTCGCTCCGCCATCAGCAGACGGCGCACCTCATTACCGACTCCGAGCTCGACAGCCTCGTACGCGATCTGCTCCGCACCGTACCCATGCCCGACTTTCATAGCGCGGAAGAGCACTCGCGCATACCCTCGCTCGCCCCGCGTAGCCAACTTCGCGTGGCCAATGCCGCCCATCCTGCCTCTGGATTCCGCGCCGTCCACGTGCCCGAGGAAGTCGAGATTCACACCGCTGAACTCGATCTGGAGCCCGCGATCAGCGCCATCACCGAGCGCGCCCAGCATCTCACCGGCGCCACCGGGGCCGCCATCGCTCTGCGCGCCGGCAACGAAATTGTGTGCCGCGCCCGTACAGGCCGTACCGCTCCGGATCTTGGTGTCCGCCTCCAGACCGATGCCGGCATCTCGGCCGAAGCCGTCCGTTCCGGAGAAATCATGCTCTGTCACGACGCCGAGCGCAACCCGCGTGTCGATCTCGCCAGCTGCCGCCGCTTGGGAGTCCGCTCCATCCTGGTCTCCCCCCTACGCCACTACCGCCGTACCCTTGGGGTGTTCGAAGTCCTGTCCTCCTCTCCCGGAGCCTTTGACGAGCACGACGTAGCCACCATGCAGCTTCTCTCGAGCATGATGGTCGCCGCCATTTCCCGCATTTCCACCATCCAGCGAACCCAATCGCTCCGCCGAGCAGGCTAGAATTTTTGACGACTTGGGTGTCCCGCCGCTCTTTGGCGGGACAGGGTGAAGATTTTGACTTCCCTGGGATCCCAAGGCTATGGCGACTCGAAAATCAGAATTGGCGAGGTCCAAGATCCGACGTCCGACCGTCCAATTCGTCCCGGGAAGCCTGATACCCATCTCCCAGCCCCTTCCGGCAATCTTCCCTGCATACTTTTCCACAACTCCGCGCTAATATGGTGCAGCATAAATTCCGGGCCCTTTTCCATGGTCGCGATCACGTCGCCCCTGCAACCCGCGTTGTCGAACCGTCGTCGACGCGTACGGCATAAAATTCAGACTCCCGCTTACGCTACCTTTGCCAGCGATTTCAAAAGCGGAATGCTCGATCTCCACGAAATCCTCAACATCAGCGAAGATGGCGTGGCCATTCAGTGTCACTCTCCTCTGGAAGTAAATAAGCGTATCGAGTTATGTCTCGATCTCGCTGATTGCCCCGCACAGATTGTCACCACCGGTGAGGTTGTGTGGTCGAACGCTTCGGGTCGCACGGGACTTCGCTTCTCCGCGCTGCCTCACGACTCCCTTTCTCGACTTCGAGAATGGCTCTTTATTAATGTGATGGCGGGCGTCGCGAACAGCGAGGTCGAACTCCTTCCACGAGACACTCCCAGGCCGAGCTACACTGACACACTCGCGGCGGTGACAGTGGTGCAACGCCAGGTAGAAGCGCTCGGCTCCGACTTCGCCGCTGCACTACACCTGATCGCCGAACGAGCCCAATCGCTCGTTCGAGCCTCCGGCATTGCCATTGCTCTCACTGACGCAACGCCTGACGTCATGATCTGCCGCGCGAGATCTGGTTCCGATGCGCCTCCCGTCGGCGCACGCCTGCATGTGGGTTCCGGCTTCTCCGGCGAATGCGTTCAAACGGGCAGACTGCTGCGGTGCGATGATACTGAAGTCGATCACCGCGTAGATCCGGAAAGCTGCCGCGCTTTAGGGATTCGTTCCATTCTGGCTGTGCCCGTCCGCGCGGGCGCAAAATCCATCGGCCTCATCGAAGTATTTTCGCCAGAGCCGAACAATTTCTCCGAGTCCGACCAGCGAGTGCTTATGAAATTCGGCGAGACCGTGCGCGATGCCGCCACCCGCGCGGCTCGTGCTCAAAATTTGTCCATCGCCGACACTGACCCCGACTATTTTGGCGCTCCGCAAGGGAGTGTTTTATTTGCCTCAGCTGACGCCGAACCGAAGGGAAAAAAAGAGTATCCAGTCGAACAGAAAAACGCCTCGTCCACCATCAGTCTGCCGCGTTCCTATCTCTTGCTGCTGACTCTGGCGGCGGCCGCAATCTCCATGACTTTGGGAGTACTTAGCGCTCCATGGATTCAATTGGGCGCGGTGCCTTGGATGATGCAAAAGATTCGCGCCCGCAAAAACGCGCAATTGCAAACTGTCCTCGCCTCCACGAAAGCTCCGACCTCTACCCCTGCTTCTGGGATTGAAACGGCATCGTTTGAGCAACTCAGGCAGATGGCAAACAAGGGTGATGCCAACGCTCAAAATGCACTGGGCCTGCATTACGCCACCGGGGACGGCGTCGAACTGAATGAGCAGGAAGCAATTCGCTGGTTCACTAAAGCAGCGGAGCGGGGCAATGTGCTCGCCCAGTCCAAATTAGGTTCCATCTATTTCAGCGGTCGCGGCGTGCCACAAGACCCCAATCGCGCTTACTTCTGGATGGCTGTGGCCCGCCTGAATGGTGATGACGCCAGCAAAACACTCGCCCCGTTCGTGCAAGCCAGACTCACCCGATTGCAGGTCGCTGCCATCGAACAGGACGCCAGCCGCTGGCTGCAGCAGAATAGCGCAGCGAGAAAGCCCTCACCCACACAGGCGAAAGCGCACCTACAACAATGAGCCGTACCGCCGTTGTCTCCCTGTCTGTGGCGGTGCCGTCTCGCCGAAGCAGGAATTTCCTCTTGCGCTAGCCCGACGCCTCATAACGGACATCACTGTCCATTACCGCACACCACGCATTCCCGCGTGACAACGTCTTCTCCCATGATGATCCAAGACTTTCAACGGCATAGCCTCTTTCCACCCTTGGTCGGCCTCTGGTCTACGATTTGCAATACAGAGTACGTAGGCTGCTGACCCTCCAAGGCCGTCGGTTTCTATGCTGACCTTACTTCAAGACTTACGCTTCTCTCTCCGGCATTTGCGCAAGTCCCCCGGATTCACCATTACAGCGGTCCTGACCTTGGCCATGGCCATCGGCGCAAATGCTGTCGTCTTTAGCGTGCTGAACGGGTTGATCCTGCGTCCGCTGAATGTGCCCCAGGCCAAGACCCTCTATTCTGTCGAGAATTCGGGTGACATTCTCGGTCACTCCTATCCCGACTATCTTGATCTGCGCGACCGCAATCGTAGCTTCGACGATCTTGCGGGTTACAGCATCACTCAGGCAGCGTTGAACACCGGCGAAGGTCCAAACCCAGTCTGGGGCGTGGAGGCAAGCGGAAATTATTTCGACGCACTGCAGATTCAGCCCTTTCTCGGTCGTTTCTTCCACGCCCCCGATGAGCATGGTCCCAACAGCGCACCCTACATCGTGCTCAGCTATGCGTATTGGCACAGCCATTTTCACGATGAACGTGGCGTCGTGGGACGAATCGTTCAATTGAATAATCATCCCTTCACCATCATCGGTGTCGCGCCGCTCGGATTTCGCAGCACCTTGGTATTTTTCTCTCCCGAGTTCTTTACGCCGATGGTGAACCAGGAGCAGGTGGAAGGCTGGAACGGCCTGAACGATCGTTCAAGCCGTTCGGTTCTCGCAGTGATCGGACATTTGAAAGCGGGAGTCACTCTAGCCCAGGCAAACGCCGACCTGAACTCGATTCGCTCCTATCTGGAAAAGACCTATCCTAAAGAGGAAAGCAGAACATCTCTTTCAGTCGGGCGTCCAGCCCTTTTGGGGGATCAGCTCAGCCGTCCATTCCAGGCATTCCTCGGAGGGTTGATGCTGCTGGCAGGGCTCATTCTGCTGGCGGCATGTGCCAACCTTGGTAGCCTGTTCGCCGCGCGCGCCGCTGACCGTTCCCGCGAAGTTGCGCTGCGGTTGGCGCTGGGCTCAAGCCGCAAACGCATTCTGCGAGGGCTGTTTACCGAAGCTGGGCTGATTTCGCTCGCCGGCGGTGCTTTCGGACTGTGGCTTAGCGTTTTGCTGTTGCGCCGCCTAGGCGACTGGCAGCCGTTCGGAAACTTCCCCATGCATACTCCGGTTACACCCGATGCCACCGTTTATGCCATCGCTTCAGTCCTAAGCGTAGTCAGCGGATTGTTGTTTGGCTCTGTCCCCGTGCGACAGGTGCTGCGCACAAGTCCGTATGAGGTTGTTAAGGCGGGATCGACGGGCACGGCGGGTCGCCGGATTACTGCCCGCGACGTATTGCTGGCGGTGCAAATTGCCATCTGCGCAGTCCTGGTGACGTCCTCCATGGTTGCCGTGCGTGGCTTGGCCCAGGCGCTCCACAGCAATTTCGGTTTTCAAACGCAGAATTCTGTCCTGATAGGCGCTGACCTCAGCATGGCTGGTTATAGCGGCGATCGGCTGCCCCTGATGCAGAGGCGCATGATCGATGCCATCGCGGCGATCCCTGCCGTTGAGTCCGTTGGATTAACCGACAATCTACTCCTGAATGACAGCAGCACATCGAACGTTTTCGACGATCGAGCTACAGATCTGCGGCCGTCGAATCCCGCCGCTACTGCATTCGTTTACCACATTTCTCCCGACTACCTCAGGGCGGAAGGCACTGCGCTCCTTAGTGGCCGCGCTTTCACCTGGCATGACGACCAACATTCGCCACGCGTTGCTATCGTGAATCCGGAACTTGCGCGCAAAATGTTTGGCGCCGTGCAAAGTGCAATCGGAGGCTATTTCAAACTGCCCGACGGAAGTCGTGTGCAGGTCGTGGGCATTGCAGAAGATGGCAAGTACGGAACGCTGACTGAAGATCCGCAAGCGGCGATGTTTCTTTCCATCCTGCAGTGGCCGTCCAATTCCCGATGGCTGGTGGTGCGTTCGAGCCGCAATCCACAGCAACTCGGCCCGGCCATAACCAGCACACTTCACCAACTGGACGCATCGCTTCCGGTCAGCGTCGAATCGCGATACGACGAAATGGCCACCTCTCTGTTCCCCGCTCAAATGGCCACTCTTGCGCTAGGAGTCATGGGAGGAATGGGTGCCGTCTTGGCAGTAACCGGCATCTTTGGCATGGCGGCCTACTCGGTCAGCAAGCGCTTGCGCGAATTAGGAATTCGTGTCGCCCTCGGCGCGCAACGCAAGGAAGTGTTAAAGGCAGCCTTGAGCCGTCCTCTCAAATTGTTGGCCTACGGTTCCATTGCGGGATTGCTCCTCGGACTTCTCGCAAGCCGTGTGCTCGCTCTAATCGTGTATCAGGCAACTCCTCGCGATCCCGTTGTACTGGCAGCAGTTGTCGTCGCCATGGCAATGCTGGGCCTCCTGGCCACGTGGATTCCAGCACGCCGCGCCCTCTCCATTGATCCCATGATCTTGCTCCGTGACGAATGAACGGCTGCTCGGAAGCCCAAAGCCTGAGGTCCGACGCCTGACGCCTAATCCCAGACCTTGACCCCCGTCTCGGCGCTAAAATAAACGGAGAGGTCCCCCGTGCCCAACCTGCGCGACGTTCTCGACCAGAGAGTTCGCGAAGCCGATCCGGGCCTGGTCGAAGATCTCGGCAACAACCGCGTCCGCTGCTTCTCCTGCGGCCACTGTTGTCCAATCCCCGACGGCCAGTCCGGAGTCTGCAAAGTCCGCTTCAATCGCGGTGGCAAACTCTACGTCCCCTGGGGATACACCGCCGGCATGCAATGCGATCCTATCGAGAAAAAGCCCTTCTTCCACGCCTATCCCGGAGCTCTCGCCTACAGCTTCGGCATGCTCGGCTGCGATCTGCATTGCGGATACTGTCAGAACTGGGTCACGTCGCAAGCTCTGCGCGACCCCCGCGCTGTCTCGCCGCCGCTTGAGATTTCTCCTCAAGGTCTCGTGCGCGACGCCATCGATCAAGGCGCGAAGGTTCTCGTCAGCACCTATAATGAGCCGCTCATCACCAGCGAATGGGCAGTGGCGATTTTCAAAGAAGCCAAAGCCGCCGGACTTCTAACCGGATTCGTCTCCAACGGCAACGGCACGCCGCAGGTTCTGGACTACCTACGCCCCTGGCTTGACCTCTACAAGGTAGACCTGAAGAGTTTCGATGATCGCCACTATCACGAACTCGGAGGCCGTCTCGCTCCCATCCTCGACAGCATTCGCCGCATCTACTCGATGGGATTGTGGCTCGAGATCGTCACTCTGCTCATCCCCAATTTCAACGACTCCGACGACGAACTGCGCAAACTCACCGACTTCGTTGCCAGCGTCTCGCCAGATATCCCGTGGCACGTCACTGCCTTCCACACCGATTACAAAATGCAGGGCGATGGCCAGCGAGACACCACTGTCGAAGATTTATTGCGTGCTGCAGAGATCGGCCGCGCTGCGGGCCTTCGTTACATCTATGCCGGCAATCTCCCCGGCATGGTCGACGAGTGGGAAAACACCCGTTGCCCCCAGTGCCACGAGACGCTAATCCGCCGCTACGGATACCTGATCGCCGACTACCGCCTGACTTCCGAAGGCCGCTGCCGCAACTGCGCTCACCAGATTCCCGGCCGCTGGGCCCCCGAATTCGACGGCCAAATCACCGACCGACCTTTCATTCCGCACAAGCGCGCTCGATTGTTTACAATCACAAGTCGTTGAAATCCTGCGACAGAAATAAATGATGTAGAGACAGCCGCCTCGGCTGTCCGGCCAGGCGAAGCCCGGCCGAACTGCCACGGACTTGACTAAATGCTAATAGCGAGCAGGGCAGCAGGAACTATGCTGAAGTCGGGTGCCCCATTTCTCGCGCGTCTTTTGCGCGAGAAGTGGGGCTTTTCTCGAACCCTCGTTTTGACGACTGTGCCGCTTCTCCTCACCTCCTGCTCTCCCCGCGACTTCCTCACTCGCCGTCTGGCCAGCGATCTAATCTCCTCCTCCTCCGAACTCAAAACACCTCAGCGATTTGTCCTGCGCACCGGCATAGTTGCGAGCAAGGATTACCCCTCGCCCGAATATCTGGTCCTTCAACATCACGCCTGGATCTCCGCCAACCCCGCGCCGTGCCCTCGTGATCTCGCTCCGCCGCCCTGCTGGGACATCCTGTTGACACCCTCTGGAGTCGATGCCGTCCGCACCGCAATGCCCACTGACCAGGGCGGGGGTTCCTTGCTCGCGATTCCAGTCGCCAGAAGGGAACTGGTCGGAGTCGACGGAATCACAAAACAGGGAAATTTTGCCGACATCGACTTCACGTGGCGATGGCTCCCACTGAATGAAATCGGCGCCGCTCTGTACTCAGGCGATGTGCACTACAAGTCCGTCGTGGGATTCCGCAATTACGATGACGGCTGGCGCCTGATCGAAGGCGTTCCGCGCTCCGGCCAGTCCATGGACGACGCACTGAAAAACGCCGAGCCGATTCCGTGAGCAAGTCCACAGAATCTGCGCTCTGCACGTTCCTTCACTCACGACTGCTGGGCCGTCAGCGCATTGGAGCAATGGCGATCATTCTCGTGGTTTGCTTATGGGGAGTTTGTGCGTTTGACTATGCCAAGACCGGAATTGTCGATCGCGCTGGCAACATAAAGTTCCAGGATTTTCTTCAATTCCCCATCTCAGCCCGCCTGATCGCTCACGGCCACGCTGATCAACTCTATGACGATGAAGTCCTGGCGCGCGAGATACACGCCACCGTGGGCCGCGACACCCGCGTATACCTCCAGTATTTCTACGGTCCGCAAGTCGCGCTTCCATTTATCTCGCTCACATCTCTGCCGTTCCTGACGCAGGCAGAAATCTGGGTCGCACTTTCTCTCCTGATGTATTTCGTTTGCATCTACCTCATCTGGAAGCGATGCGCTGCCCTCCGCCCGCATCGCGCTCTGGTTGCCATCTCCGCACTTGCCTACCCGCCGTTGTTTCACTTCTTTGTTCGCGGTCAGCTTTCTGTGGTCGTGCTAGTCTGTTTTACTGCCGCGTATCTGGCATTTTGTTCGGAGCGTGAATTTCTCGCCGGCGTAACTTTGGGCCTCCTCGCATTCAAGCCACAATTCCTAGTTGCCATCCCGTTTATTCTGCTTTTAGCGCAAGCGTTGAAGGCTCTCGCCGGACTTGTGATCTCCGCCGCAACCCAACTCGCACTGACGTCGCTCTACTTCGGTCGCGCCGTCATGCAGGCATACATCGCGAGACTGCTCCACAGCGCCAGCCACCCGGGCTCAACCGAACTTATCTTCTCGCCCATCCAGATGCACTCACTGTACAGCTTCTGGGAACTCTTGATTCCGTGGCGGCCGGGCGTCTGGATTATGTACCTGCTGACGTCGTTGGCTGTAATTGGTATCGCTGCCGCCATCTGGAAATCCTCAACTCCCCTCGCGCTCCGTTTTTCCGCTCTGATGTTCGCCGCGGTCCTGGTGAACCCGCACCTCTATGTCTACGACTTGCTGGCGCTGGCCCCGGCGTTTCTTCTGCTCTCCGATTGGTCGCTCAATCACGTTCACCATCCCGCGAAAACCGCCCTCGATGTTTTGTTGTATCTCGCGTTCCTGCTCCCGCTCTTCGGTCCAATCGCCCACTGGACTCATCTGCAACTTTCAGTCATCGTCTTCGTCGCGATGCTGTGGAGCCTGTATCGCATCGCGACTACCAGTCACAAACTTGCGTTCGTCGAAACCGCCGTTGTATAAACCCTTTTCCCCCGGGGGGCCCTATGCGAATCCAACGAACCGCGTGCGTTGTCACGATGGTCCTGAGTTGTACCCTATCCATCCTCGCTCAAAAGCCCAAGCTCACACTCGATGACTTCTTCAACTCGGTCAGCTTCCATTCCGTCGAACTCGCTCCCGATGGCAATTCTGTCGTCATCGTCACCGAGCGCGCGGACTGGGATCAACAGATCTTCCGCACCGATCTCTGGCTCTACCAGGACGACGGCAAAGGCGCCTCGCTGATTCCGCTGACGCAATCCGGACACGACTCCGACCCGAAGTGGTCGCCCGACGGCAAGTGGATCGCCTTCCTTTCGGAACGCAAAACTCCTTCCGGCAAGGGCGACGACTCTGATTCCGATTCCAAGGACGAAGTCAGCCAGATCTACCTGATCTCTCCCCACGGCGGCGAAGCCTTTCCTATCACCAAAGGTGAAGAAGACGTTCACACCTTCTCCTGGTCCGCCGACTCGCAGACCATCTATTACGCCACGCGTCAACCCTGGAGCAAAGAGCAGAAGGACGAATATAAGAAGCAATGGAAAGACGTTATGCAGTATCGCACCGCCGAACGCGGCGACACGATCTTCGCCCTTGATGTGCCGGCAGGCATCGCCCGCCATGCTGCCGAACCCGCGAAGGTCGAGAAGAAAGAAGGCGAGCCCGAGAAGCAGCCGGACCTCACTCCCGGCACTCGTCCCATCGCGACGATGCCGCTCCGCGTGGACGACCTCGTCACCTCGCCCGATGGCACGAAGCTCGCCTTCGTCAGCAACGCCATCAACCAGCGCCAGGAAAAATACGAAGACGTAGAAATCTACGTCGTTGACCTTACAGGTGTGGCCGCGGGCGACTCGCCCGCGCAGCCGCCTCGCCGCATCACTCACAACGAAGGCGAAGAAGTCCGGCCGCGCTGGGCCACCGATTCGCGTCACATCTTTTTCTCGATCGGCCTCGGCGACGTCTCCGGCCCCTACCGCGACCTCCAACCGCATCTCTACTGGGTCGATACAGACAGCGGAAAGATCGAGCAGTGGTCGAAAGATTTCATCGGTCCAGTCGAGCACTTTGCCATCACTGCCTTCAATGTCCTGACCTCCGCCCGCCTCGGCACCGAATCCCAGATCTACGACGCAGCCAAGCCCGCTGACAAATTGCATCGACGCACCACCTGGCCCGGCACCTATGCCAACATCTCGGCCACGCCGCACTCGCCCCGCGTGGCCTTCGTCTACTCGTCGCTCGGCAAGCCCGATGAAGTCTATCTCGCCGACTCCGACGACAAACTCGATCAGGCCCTCCCCATCACCTCCTTCAACCAGAAACTCGCCGAGGCAGATCTCCCCCAAGGCAAGCCTTACCAGTGGAAGGCCGACGACGGCACCACGGTCGAAGGCATGCTGATCTATCCTCCGGGCAAGTTTGAGGCGAAGTACCTTCCCATGCTGACCTTCATCCACGGAGGCCCGGCCGACGCCGATGGCAATCACTTCGAAGCCGACTGGTACCAGTGGGCCGCGCTAGCCGCCACCAACGGATGGCTGGTCTTCGAGCCCAACTACCGCGGCTCGACGGGATACGGCGACAAGTTCCTCATCCAGATCGTGCCGCAGATTGTCTCGCGCCCCGGCAAAGACATTCTCGAAGGCGTCGATGCGTTGGTGAAAGATGGCCACGCCGATCCCGACCACCTCACTGTCGGCGGCTACAGTTACGGCGGATACATGACCAACTGGCTGATCACCCAGACCACGCGCTTCAAGGCCGCAGTCACGGGCGCGGGCGCCGTCGAGCACATCGGCAACTGGGGCAACGACGACACGACTTATGACGACGCCTACTTCCTGGGCGGACGTCCTTGGGAAGCCCAGCAGCGCTATCACGACGAAGCCGCTATCTTTTTGATAGACCGAGTGAAAACCCCCACGCACATGGTTGGAGGCGCCAACGACATCCGCGTCGCCGTGCTGGAAGATTACCTGCTGGAGCACGCTCTGTACACGCTAGGCGTCCCCAATAAACTCCTGATCTTCCCCGGCGAAGGCCACGGCCTTGGCAAGAATCCCTGGCACGGAAAAATCAAAGTCCGCGAAGAACTGAAGTGGCTGGAAAAATACGGCGGCGTGCCGCCGTCCAACTAATCTGCAACCACAATCTTTGTCGTCTGAGGCCCGCGTAGTTCGCGGGCCGAAGGACTTGTGCACTTGCCGACGGCGCGCCAATGCTGCCAGCAGATTGCAGAGGTCCTCGGGTCGCAAAAGCAGCGACATCAGGATGACAAGCGTGGAGAGATTTTTTTGATCACTCCGGCCAAAATCTTCATTTCAAACAACTTGTGGTCGCGACCCACCATGCGATCGCCGCAAAATCTTGAGCCGCAAGAACTTACACGCAAAATATTCCGGATAAAGACCTTAGTCGGTCTGCCTCCGATGCGCAATGGTAATCGTAAAACCAATTTCTTTGGGGGGAGAAGCTGCGTGCATATCTTCAGTGTGCGCTTTTCGTATTCTCAGTCAAGGTTGGATGTCACAAGGAATGAGGTTTTTCTTGTGGAAAAAAGCGGGGCCGAGAAGGTCGGGGTAAGTTTGGGGTAAGTCCCATCTGTCGGGGAGATATGCCCGAGGTGTCCAGGATATTGGTCCAGGGATATCCGCCTTGACTTTTCAGGATTCGTGCTTAAACTTCATTCGCTTTATCGCGAAGCTGTCGCGACAGTCGGCATAGAGGAGGGAAGAATCCAATGAAGATCGATAATAAAGCGTATGCGGTGATCGCAGGCATAGTGCTATTTCTAGCTGCCGCGTTCATCTGGTGGAAAGGCTATCCGACCTTGGAAGGCGGGGACCATTACATCATCCTGAGCGCGATCGTACTGGTTGGACTTGCCCTGACGGTTGTCTTCATGGCGCTTCTAGGTATTATTTACTCCGTGATGGGTGCTGAGGATCCAAAGCAGGCACTCGGCCTGCCAGAGGGCTCGGTGCGAGCGCTTTTGGCCTTCAGTTTGGTTTTAATCTTCGTATGCCTGGCTGCGTTCTTGTTCGGCGAAGTGAACAAGAATACTCAACCTGCAGGAGGCAAGACCTTAGCCAGAGTCACCGGGGCTGAGTTGAGCGATCTCAAGACCAATTTTGTCGTTGCCTCCGAATTGGCGAAAGACGAAAACGGTAAGTTAGTGTACGAGCAGATCGCGGATCCGAAAGATCAAACCGGCAAGACGTCGATCGACGACCTTAAGCACCCGATCTACACGGCCACCTACTACCCGAAGGCGAACAAGGACGCCGAAGACTTTGCAAAGCAAATATTCACTACGCTGGCCACCGTTTTTGTAAGCGTAGTGAGTTTTTACTTCGGGAGCAGCGTCACCACATCCGCGGCGGCGGCCGGTGCAAAGGCCGCTGGGGCCGGCAAAATACCACCTTTGCAGGCAGCACTTACCAATGCACTGGCCGACTCGCACAACGCTCAAGCGACTGTAGATCGTGCCACTCAGGCTCTCGCCGCGGCCACTGCTGCGGCTGGCAATGCTCCTACGGATCAACAGAAAGCGCAGATCCTGGCAGCCCAAAAAGCGCTGGATAGTGCCAAGCAGGATCTGCAGGACAAACAGACGAAGGTCGAAGCGGCACAAAAAGCCTTGAACGACGCTGATCCCAAGGGCCCCAATTCGAATGCTAGCCAGAGCTCATAACGATAAGACAGAGAGGGCGGGTACGGCGCTGCGTGTACCATTCGATTTTGGCGGAGTCAAAAGCGCGTTGCATGCGGCATCGTATCCACCCTCGCCAAGCATGCGAAGATGGGCACACGCAGTCCACTCGTCGCTCCTGCGAGATCAAAACCCCACCCGCCACGACCTCAATGAATCCGGCCCTTCCGCCAGTAGCGCCAATGCTGCCGGCGGGTTGCAGAGGTTCCTTCGACTTCGCTCAGGGCAGGCCTTCAGTCGCAAAAGCGGCGCCGCCCTCAGGATGACAAGACTGTGAGATATTTCCAGGCCACTCCCGCCAAGAAGATGAGCAGCGATTGTCAGGGTTTCGACTGGCGACAGTCGGCGTCCATTGAATCTGATCTCTCGCTCGGGTGGCGAGAGCGGAGATCGTGCCACGCTTCCGGCAGGACGTCGCAGGGGTGGCGGCATTCGCGCAACGCCGTTAAACAGGCGAAGTTGATGTGGAAAGCTTTGTCTTTCTCGGCGGGGGTGGCTTCCGGGCTGAGAAGAACCTTCAATCCTTCGTTGGGATCTCCGGTGTAGTGCGGTTCAAAGACTTCATACCTTGCCCACTCGGGAGGATACGAAGAACTCCGTTGAGCCTCGTCGATGCCAGACATCAACACATACCCGTCAGACCTCATCACCATAAACCTGACGAATGTCCGGATCAGCCGTCGATCCGTTATCACCAGTTCTACATCTGCCATCCATAGCCTGCGGCCGGGAAGAGTGTGGAACCCGTCCGCGCCCCGTATGTACGGGCTCGAAAAGTCGACAGAGAAGGTGGAGGTCCGCGGTTCTGTGAAAGTACCCTCTGGAGCGAAGCGTCCCCCGTACCGTTCCGACAGCGCGCGTACTTCCTCGTCGGGCGTAACGCCGACTTGCAGAGACTTGATCGATTGAACCAGCGCTTCAAGCCGCTCGCGGCGCCGCCATTCCACGGCGTATTCGCAAAGGTAAATCAGGCAGACAAGAACGAATGTTCCAACCGCGATCCGCACCAGGATCCGGTGCAGCCTGCCTCGCCAGGATAGCCGTTCCGTCGATAGAGTCACTTGTCCCTGAATACTACTGACCCCAGGGAGCGAGCGAAGGTTCCCGCTCTCGTGCTGCGAAGAGTTGAAGAGATGGGACTCTTGGTGGGACCAACGATGCAGAAGTGTGCTCGAAAACCCCTTGACACACCCGACATTGTTAGAGATCGGGATATTTCAACATTCAGGGTCCGACGAGTTTGTCCTTCTGTTAATCTCGGCAATTTCTGTCCAAAATAATCTCTCGTCCCAACAGAATATGCGCGCCCTCAGAATCACTTGATTTTCGCAACTCGTCCCACGGTGGGATATTTCTGGAATTGCAGAAGGTCATGCCCGGGGATCACGCGATCCATGCTCCCCCCAGCCAGCTCGATCATGCGATCCTCATTGCGAATGTTGGCCGCGTGGTCGGCATCGGAGAAGGTACCACTGGCTTTGTGTTCGATGAGATTGCGATAGAGGTAGGCATTGTCGGAGGCAAGAACGAAGGGAGGATCACCTTCGATGCGGAGGTATTGCGAAGCGTACGTGTGATGCCCCCCCGTATATGCGCGGATGCCGGGCAAGAGCTCGACGTTGTCGCCATCCACGAGACGGACGCGACCTTCGGTGTTGAGTTTGACGAGCTGCTGTACATCGTCGGGGTCGATGCCACCGTGATTGCCGTCTGGCTGCCAGGCTTCACCGGTGTAATAGTAAAACTCCTCCTTCTGGATCCAAACTGTGGCCTTGGGGAAAAGATCGATGCCGCCCATGTGATCCCAGTGCGCGTGGCTAATCACGATGTCCGTAATGTCTTCGGGTCGAATCCCGGCAAGTGTGACCGCTTCGTCCGGGCGAATGTAATCGGTGGAAGGGAACTGTTTCAGGAAAGTATCCCGGTGATAGCCGCTGTCTAGGAGAATGCTGTGCCCCCCGCCACGAATCAGCCAAATGACCAGGGCAATATTGATTCTTTCCTTGGGGGCGCCCACGACAAGGCCAGCAACGTCGTCCTCGGCTGAGCCGTAGCGGATCGCCTGGATTGAATATTGTTCGCTCGACGAACCACCAGAGCTCAGCCACGGACTGCCAGCCAAGGGAGAAGGCGCAAAGTTGACCCACGAGGAGGCGGCAAGAATGACAACAACTAGAGAGGATTTCATAGGTGGCCCTCTCCCTTCACGGGGGAAGTTTAATCTAGGGGTGGCTGCGGCGCGAACAGCTTTGAAGGGTGTGCCGTTAGACAATCCCTTAAGCTGACCTCACCCACTTTCTGTGCACTTGGGCGTACTGAGCAAACCGGAAGTCAACTGGCGCGTGGCCCATCCTTGCGTTCTTTGCAAGGTGGGAACCTCGAACCTCGACCTATACGTTGTTAGGATTTGCGGTTTGAGGTTGGCGTGCTTCCACAAAATGCAAAACGATGGGGCCCGCCTAAAGGAATAGTTTCAGCAGAAATCAGAACCAATGAGACTGCCCACCCGCGATCAATATTCACCGGCTCGGGCCTGATGCCCGCAGCCCTTCAACAACGCTCGCGGATACGTTCTTTCTTTCCTTCTTTCCTTCCTTCTCCCGATGGTGATTATGCTTGAGCCGCGACCCGGTATTGGGACATCACACCCCATTCTGAGAACACAAAACCGTCTTCCGTCGCATACACCTCAATCCCTTCTGACCATGCGTCTTCAATGTTCATTTTGAAATGCGCCATGACATCCGCCTTGTGAAATTGTTTGAACTGATCAGCTGCATCGTTGGCAAAGGCTTCAGCAAGGCGCTGCAAGTTTTTCCGCGTGACCTTGAGTGCTACTGCATCTTCCATGCCCCACCCCCACGCACAGACTAGCAACCTGCAAGCAACTCCACATCGCACGATGGTGTGGTTGGTAATGTCTCAAAAGTGGGGTTTCGCCCTGGTTTTTCCATGCAACGAATTGGGAATCGTAGTATCGTCCAAGGAGGTGGCGAATTGACACATAATACGTGTCCACTTATAATGTGGAAATGAACGTCACCCTCTCCATCGACGAGCAACTGGTTACCCGAGCCCGCAAGAAGGCGGAAGCTCTGGGCAAGAGCCTCAACCAGATGATCCGCGACTACCTGCAAACCATTGTCGGCGGAGATGACCCTGAGCGCAGCATCGAAGAGTTCAAACGCCTCTCAGGACAGGGCCATTCCCGCGGCTGGCGCTTCAACCGCGACGAGATTCATGAGCGTTCGTAGTTTTTTCGATACCAATGTTCTTGTGTACGCGGACGACAAGGCCTCTCCGGCAAAGCAGAGGCGCGCGGTCGAACTCGTCACCGAACACCGTCGCTTCCGGACCGGCGTAGTGTCGCTGCAGGTGTTGCAGGAGTATTTCGTCACGGTGACTCGAAAGCTGAATGTGGATGCCCGCATCGCCCGCCGGAAAGTCGAACTGCTTTCCGAGTTCGATGTGGCCGCCCCCGACGTTGCCGACGTCTTAGCCGCCATCGATCTGCACCGTCTTCATGGCATTAATTTCTGGGATGCCCTGATCGTGCGCTCTGCCAAACAGGCGGGATGCAGCGTGCTTTTCTCCGAGGATATGCAAGCGGCGCGCGAGATCGACGGAGTCCGGATCGTGAACCCGTTCCCATAGCAATCTACCGTGAGTGGCCCATTCAAGCCCGATTTCGGCTTGAGTGGGGCAGTTCCACACTTTGGACAGAGTTTTCCCGCTTCTCGCTCGGACTTGCGGGGTGGCCTATAATTCGCGTGTTTTGCGAAGGGTGTCGAGCTCCCCGACCTCGACCGACACGATTTTGCGCCGCGGCTGGGCTCGTAACGATTTCTTTTCCACATGCGAGTGTGACATCTGACCTTGCGCACAGCCCTGCAATCGCGCAATCATCGTCGAGGCCGTGACGGTGGGCGAAGAGGCCTTCGTGCCGCTCCGGGAATTTATCCCGCGAGCGCGGAGGCTAAGTTATTTGACATCAATATTTTGCCCGCAAGTGATTGAGCGCCAAGATTTAAAGTACCATTTCCCGCTAACTCGATGATTCCAGAGATCGAGGGGGGAGGGGGGGTACCTTCCGGACAGCCGGCAGTCCCATTTCGGGAACGCCGATAGCAAGATTTATTTTCTGAAGAAATCAACAGCCGGGATGATCGTTGGAGCAGCGGTTCTGATGCCTCGTAGCTCGCGGGTGCCTCTGGAGAGGCTCGGCTTGGCCTCGCGGGACGGACGAAGGCCGTCCGTCCCGACACAACCTTGCCTACGGCTCAATGAAACTCTAGCCGCGTGAGCACGACTATCGCGACGGAGGCGTGGAGACGCGCTTACCTGAAAGCCATGCCGCTGCAGTCAGAACTAATGTTGTCACGATTGAGAAAACGATAGGAATCATAAAAAAATATTTCCAGCTCAAAAAAGTGATCGCGGCAAAGCAAAGAGCGAACGTCCACGCAGTGCCGCGCATGAGCGCCAAAGATTCTGGCGGCAGCCGCCCGAGCTGCCACGCCAATACCACCGCGAGCAGAAGAAACACGGTGATAAAGAGTCCGAACCCAAGATAGAAATCCCAGTATGTCCGGCTAAACCCCATGATGTAAAAGTGGGTTGACCGCATGAAGCCAAGATCCACTGCCCACTTGGGATCGGACCAAGGAAAACCAGATGTGTGTCCGGCGTCAAAGAGCAACAGAAGAACGGCAGCGATTCGATACAACGTGGATGCTCGCATGCATGCCTCCAAAGTCCACAGCAGCGGATGCCACTCGATTCAGAGCAGGCTAAGAACGTAAGTCGTGCTTTTCCCGGTTTGGTCGTGGCCTGAGGCTCGACGATTGCCGCTGTCTCTCCAGGCGCTCGAATTCGCCTTGCGGGACGGACCCTTCGGCTGCGCTCAGGGCAGGCTTCAGCGTCTGTCCCTACACGATCAATCTCCCACCGCGCTCAGTTCTTCCCGAGCGTCCGCGCGCATGACACGAGCTGCCTTGGCGAATTGCAGGATGCCGTCTTCCAGGCGGCTTAGCTTCATGGTGACCATGTCGCGGAGATAGTTTTGGCGGATCAGCCAGGGAGCGGTCGCGGCCTGCTTGGGGAGGTCGGCTGTGGCGCGGCGGACGTATCCGGAGTTGAGATTCAGCAAGGGTCTTTCTTCCAGCGTTGACGGATCGCACGCTGGCTTGCATGTGCGGTATCCGCGACCATCCATGTGGTTCAGCACGCGACACACATACGTGGAAGCAAGGTCCGCGCGCAGCGTCCATGAGGCGTTGGTGTAGCCGATGCAGAAGGCGAAGTTGGGCACGTTGCTCAGCATCGTGCCTTTGTAGATGAAGTGCTTCGCAGGATTGACTGGCACACCATCGACCGTGAGCCGCACTCCTCCCAGAGCGAGCATCTGCAAACCGGTCGCGGAGACGATGATATCGGCTTCCAGTTCCTGGCCCGACTTCAGGCGCACTCCGCGTTCGGTTAGGGTCTCAATCTCGTCGGTGACCACGGACGCGCGGCCCGCGTTGATGGCCTTGAACAGGTCGAAATCCGGAACCAGGCACAGCCGTTGATCCCACGGGTTATAGCGCGGGTTGAAATGCCTGTCGACGTCGTAGCCTTGTGGCAGAACCTTCGCGGCTCCATCGCGCAGCATGCGGCGCATGCGCTCTGGAGCGCGCCGGCTCAGCTGATAGATCGCCATGCTGATCAGAATGTTCTTCCAGCGCACCAGGCGAAGTGCGGTGCGCTGCGGTAACACGCGCCGGATCAGATTGGCGAGTGGATCGTGCTGCGGCAAAGTCATGACGTATGTCGGCGAGCGCTGCAGCATGGTGACATGCGCGGCGGTGTGCGACATCGCGGGAACCAGCGTGACCGCGGTTGCTCCGCTGCCGATGACGACGACCTTCTTGCCCGCGTAGTCGATATCTTCCGGCCAATGCTGCGGATGGACGAGCCGTCCGCGGAAACGTTCGGCGCCGGGCAAGGCGGGTTCGTAACCCGCATCGTAGCGGTAGTAGCCAGTGCATCCGTAGAAAAAGTGACAGGAGTAGTGGACCGTAACACCGGTCTCGTCATTCTTCGCTTCCACAATCCAGCGCGCGTCTTCTGATGACCAGGACGCCGAGAGCACGCGCTGCCGGAATCGGATGTGGCGATCGATGCCGAATTCTCCTGCAGTGTCGCGCACATATTGCAGAATGCTCGGTCCGCCGGCGATGGCCTCCGCTTCTTTCCACGGGCGGAAAGGATATCCAAGCGTGTGCATGTCGGAGTCGGAGCGGATGCCGGGATAGCGGAACAGGTCCCAGGTGCCACCGATCTCCGCGCGTGCTTCGAGGATGACGTAACGCTTGCGCGGACAGCGCGTTTGCAAGCGGTATCCCGCGCCGATGCCGGAGAGTCCTGCGCCGATGATGACGACGTCGAAGTGTTCGATGAAAGGCGTCAACGCGACTCCGCGATGCTTCCGGTGCGGGAAGCAAAAGTTCCTCATTATGCGCCGGACGTGGTGGAAATGCCAAGGTCGCGTGAAGGGTGTCAGCGGAGGTCACGGTCGCTGCGCGACCGGGACGGACGAAGGCGTCCGTCCCTACACGAGGTTACTTCGCAGCGCTCGCTACTTTTACGCCTTTGGAACTGGATGCGTAGCGTGCGATGCCTTTATAGAGGGCTTCGGCAATCTGTTCGCGGTAGCCGTCGCTGCGGAGTTTCTGTTCGTCGGTGGGACTGGACACGAAGGAGACTTCCGCGAGGATTCCTGGCATGGCGCTTTCGGTGAGGACGACGAACCCGGCTTCTTTGATGCCGCGGTCGCGCAGGCCAGGATTCGCTGCCGACAGCGTTCCATACAAAGACCGCTGCACGCTGGATGCGAGGCGCCGCGACTGCTCGATGCGGTCGTGCAGCTCCCCGTTCGTCAGCGTTGGCGTCGGAACATTATGGGGTGTCGAACGCATGGCCGCTTCTTTCGGACCAGCGGGATTGCTGAGGTCCTTCGAGCCCGGTGCTGAGAATAAGTTCGTGTAATAGGTTTCGACACCGCGGGCGGAAGGCGTATCGCTGTAGTTGGCGTGCACGGAGATGAAGAGATCGGCCTGCGCCGTATTGGCGATCACGGCGCGCTCGTCGAGAGGAATATAGTTGTCGTCCTGCCGCGTGTAGATCACGTCCGCGCCAAGGCGCGATTCGAGCAGCTTGCCCAGGCGCTGGGAGATCTCAAAGACCAGATCTTTTTCGAGCAGACCGCGGCGGCCCACAGTGCCAAGGTCCCATCCGCCATGACCGGCGTCGACGACGATGCGCATCTTCGACACCTTCGAGCGCATTTGCAGGTCTTCTTTGGTCGGCGGCGGAACCACGATGGCGAGCTTGTTCTTTTCTACTTCAGGAGCGTTGGGAAAGAGATTGACCGCGGTCTTCGGAGTGGCACCGGCCTTGCTCACTTGAATCACGAGACGATAAGGCTCGCGTTCGAGACTGACCTGCGGGGCCGAAAGCGCCGCGTTGTTCTTGGCTTCGAGCACCACGCGCGTCATGCCTGAGACGGGTTGCGCCACGCGAATGTGGCTGAGCAGCGCGTCTCCTTCAAATATCTTGCCTTTCAACTCAGCCGTGAGCTGCGTGTCCCGAAGATCGAAGTAGAAGCGCTCGGGATTCGAGAGATGTCCCGGCTCGTACTGCACCTGGTCCTCAAGATCGAGAACGATCGTGCTGGAGTCGCCCGACGACCAGTGACGCACGCCGGTGACGTGCGGAAACTTCAATAGCTCTTGCGGATTGGCCGGCGTATTTTCCGGCTGATCTGAATCTGGAATCTCACTGTCCGAGGAGTCCGCTGCGGTGTCTGCCGACTTTTCGGGATTGGGTTGGGTCGATGGTGCGACAGGCTGGTTCTGCACCATCTGGTCGCCGATTTGGGCGGTCTTCAACTTCCACCACACTCCCACGCTAAATGCGACAGCGATGACGACCCCCACCAGCATGAACACCATCCACGGGCGCTGGGATTTTTCGCTGTCGAGTTGTCCGAAGAGTGCGGGCTCAGGCGGGCCTTTAGGCCTGGCTTCAAGAAAAGCAGGAAGCGGTGAAGCGGACGCGGCCACTGGATTCGCGGGACCTTTCGAGGCTGCGACGGGAACTGGGACTGTGGCGTGAGGCATCAGTTCCGGTTTCGGCGCTGGCGCCGCAATCACCGGCTTCGTGGATGCAACGGCTGCGGGAGTGACCGCAGGCGTCGTAGGCTGAAGCGGAGCAACGATCTTTGCGGGCGTTACTGGCTGTGTCGCAGTCGGCGCCGCGGGCACAGGCTTCGGTGGCAGCGAGCGTGGAGCAACCACAGCTGGCGCTATTTTCGCTTCGTATTTGGGCGGTTCCGTCTTCGGTAGCTCGAGTTTGGGCGGTTCGGGCTTTGCTGGCGCCAATCTGCTTTCTGCTGCCTGCGCCGATTGCGCGAATCGATCTTCGTCTTCCGGCTTGAGCGCGCCGAGAACCAGCTCGGCTAGCAGCGTGAGGTTGCGGATGTCGATTTCGTTGAAGGCGAAAGGCCAGGAGGAGAAGGCTTCAAGAATTCCGATCACGCGGCGCCGTCCGCACAGCGGCACGGCCACCATGGAGCGCACACCCATCTTGCGGCACGCCTCAAGATTTACCCGCGTGTCGGTCTCGGTATCGTCGCAGTTGATGATTTGCGCGCTTCGAAAGCAGGCTCCCGAAAAAGCCGAGGTGCGGTCGATGCGCGTGCCGGGATCGGGACGAACGGTGCCGGCGGCGGCGCGAAGAACGATCTCTTCGTTTTCGGCGAGTGCGATGGCTAGCCCGTCCGCGCCTGTAATGGCTACGGCGCGCTCGGCGACGAGTTGCAAGACTTCATCGAGAACAAAAAGCTCAGTCGGCTCGAACTCGGTTGGCGGACTTGGAGAGTCGAAACCGTTGTGTTGCGAGGCCAGCGCTTTGCGGCGGCGCACTTGATCGTGCAGAGCGGAAAATGCGAGCAGCGCTTGCAAGGCGTCACGCTGTGATGGCCGGCTGACATCGTTCGCGCCTGGATCTTTCGCAGGTGCGTGCGGCCACGCGGGCAGGTTGGCGCCCGAAAGGTCGGCCGTTTCAATGTCAGGCTTAGTGGTTGTTGTGGCCATCGACAGATAGCTCACGCTTAAGGTATCGGGGATTGCGGTGACTTTCAATTACCGGTGGATGACCCTTTGGCCATGTACTTCCGTGTATAGGTGGCAGCGGCGGTTTACTTTGACGAATAAATGGCGAAAGCGGGTAGCGGGAACAGGTTCGGAGTAGAATCCTGCGAAATCACCAACCACAAAGGACACGAAGGTGCACGAAGGAAAGCCAGTGCCTATAGAAATTATTTCGAAGCCCAGGACTCACGGGTCTCCCTCTACGTCGATGGCCGCGGGAATCGTCATTGGGATGCTGACGATGATGATCATCCCTGCGGCCATTGCACTGCATTCGGTGAGTACGCCCGCCACGCTACAGGTCCAGCCCAATGCCTCGCCGCATGGATATACCTGGAGCCTGCTGCTGTTCATCGTGCCGATCGTCGTGATCGCCGTGTGGTTTCTGCCGAGCGAGGGGCTGGAGATCCCGCAGCGCTCCTTCTGGCGCACGATCGGGATTCTCGCGCCCATTGGCTGCCTTCTGGATGTGATCTTCGCGCAGTGGTTCTTCGTATATCCAAATCCACGCTCGACGCTAGGCATCCTCGGGCCGGCGTTGGGACATTGGGTCCCAGTCGAGGAGTATGTCTTCTACTTCTCCGGATTCGTGACCATTCTGCTGCTGTATGTGTGGCTCAGCGAATACTGGCTGGCGGCGTACACCGTGGAGGATTACCGTGGCGAGGCGCAAGCACTGCCGAAGTTGTTGGAGTTCCATCCGATGTCATTGGCGATCGGAGCGGTCCTGATCGCCGGCTCCGTCATTTACAAGAAATGGTTCTCGGAGGTGCCTGAGGGATTGCCGGGATATTTCATCGTGCTTGTCGTCGGCGGCTTAATCCCTTCGGTCAGTTTCTATCCGGTGACGCGCAGGTTTATCAACTGGCGCGCGCTGAGCCTGACGATGTATTTCATGCTCCTGATCAGCATGCTTTGGGAGGCAACCCTGGCCCTGCCGTATGGATGGTGGAACTATCAGCATCGGGCGATGATGGGCGTGTTTATCGGGGCGTGGTGTGGTCTGCCGGTCGAGGCCGTACTGGTATGGCTGGCGGTGACTTATGGGACGGTCATTTTGTTTGAAGCGGTGAAGATCTGGCAGGCTTCGGGGAGGAGAGCGCGGGCGGCGTTCTTGGGATCGTAGGGACGTT